>JAGVZF010000007.1 GCA_018302785.1 Candidatus Woesearchaeota archaeon
TCTTTCTTTAAAAGGTAGTGAGATGATGGGCACGTCAGTTTACATAGTGTGGATAATTGGCGTAGGAGGTCTAATGTGGCTAATGCGAGCCCCTCTTGAAAAAATCCTTCGTAAACACAAAATTTCATTTCTCATAGCTGGCTTAGTGTTGACTGTTCTTCAATCATTACTTGCCGCTTATCCTAATACATTTTCACCAAACAATTTTTCATTGTTTTCCAACATGATACCAGACCTATTTACTTTTGTTCCTTGGCTTTTTGCTTGGTTTGTCCTGACAATATTTGTGCGTTTTAAGAAAATTGAAATATTTGCAATGGTGGGGTTACAAGGAATATTTTTTGAGGGTGTGTGGATGCTCTGGAAAAACCCATGGTATGCCATTTATTTGTTACCAAATGCGTTCTTTTACATAGTTATGATTTACCCATCAGTTCTTTCTCTGAACAAACAAGGAAGAGACATTCCAAAATGGCTCAGATATTTCATAGGATTTGCTATCCCAATTATATTAGGCGTGGCCGGCGTAATTCTCAGAGAAAGTCTTGGATTACCTGACTATCCTATGCCACAAATATGGGGTAGTTAGGATGTTTGACCCTGCCATTTTGTAAAAGCATGAAAAAGTTATTATTTTATTTTAATTGAATTTAATTTGATTTCTTCAAACTTATCTTTAATATTTTTTCCAAATACAATTTTATCATTTATTATTTTAATTATGAACCCTTTATCAAGATACAAAATTTTTTCAGATCTGCAAACATTATCAGAACCACAAACACTGTCTATTGTAGTTTTAATGATTTTAAATCTTCGATTATTAATCTCAATTTCATCTCCTTTTTCAAGCCACCACTCTTTTGGAAATTCTACCATATTAATTAAAAGTTAAATCACTAATTAAACTTTTTGCTATCAAACTTCAAAAAAGTTAATGTATTCTTCTTCCACAAAATGCAATTTCTTTGCTGGAATTATTAAACATTGTGGAAATTTTTCAAATCTAATTTTCTTCAAAACATTTATACTTCCATATTTAATAGTAGAATTAAATCCTAACTGACTACAAGCAATTACCTTTTCTTTTTCCTTAAACCCATTTTTTTCTAAATAAAATAAAGCATCATTAATACTAACAAATATTTCATTAACAGGATCTAAATCCAATAAAATCAATGAATGCAAATTACTTTTTCTATTTAACTTAATATTTTCAATTACACTTGTAACATTATCATGATTAAATGGCAATGAACTTACCTTCCCAAAATTATACAAACTTAAACCAGTCTCAGCAACAACATTTAGTATAGAACTACTATGAATTAATTTAACTTCTACATTATTTTTTCTAGCCTCAATAATTAAAGATATATGAGTTGTTGCACTTAAACAGTCTCCAATAATTAATATTCCAATATTATTTTTCTTGCTTTCTTCTATGATTTTTAAAGAATTATTCTCCATATCTTCTCTTCTAGAAAGCCTTTAAAGAAATATCCTCTTTGCTTAATCCAATACTAATTAAAAATAACATAATTTTATTTAATAATATCTATTTAAAAATCTTTATCTATTTAATAGATTTAAATAAGATTTAACTTCACTATAAATAGCATAAGTCTCTGCCTTTAAATCTTCTTCTATGACTTTTTGCTTGTCATTGTATAAAAATCTATCATAAATTGCTCTTAAGATCTTTAACCAAGGTTTAACTTCCCACTCAGAATGAATATCTTTTTTTAAAAAAGATTCAAACTCAACCTTTAATTGTCCTTTTTGTAACTTTTTATTGTTTACATTAACATTATGTAAATCTTTAATTTTTATTTTAACATCTATATGTGCTCTATTATAGTCATCAACTTCTCTTTCACTATCAATATCTATTTTAATATCACTTAAATTCTTATCTTTTTGAACATCACCATAATTTTTTTCATACATAAAATAATAATTTTTAGACAACCAGCCCTTAATTAATTTAATTAAGCTATTAAGATCAAAAACCCCATCATAAGAAACACTTATTTTTTTAATAATCCAATCTTTCTCAGGCATAAAATTTAAAGCTATCTTTAATTAATAAATTTATCTGTTTAAAATTGATGCAAGTTAAAATAAGCTTTAATCTCTGTATGCAAGCTATTTGCCTTATTAAATAAATCTTCTCTATAGTCTTCTATATTACTTTTAAATAATCTCCTATCATGCAATTTTTTAATTATACTATCTTTCTCCCATTTACCTTGTCTGTTTAAGATTAAATCAGCTTTTATTGTAATAATTGCTTGCCCAGAATTCATCTTAATTTTTCTTCCTTCAAATGTAACTTCTGCATCTTTAAGTCCTATTCCAGTATATTCTACAGTAATAAAATAGCTAATATAATCATTAATTATCTTTTCTCCATACCACTTAATTTCAATTTGCTTTCCAATAGGCTTAATCCTCTCAATATACTTTGTTTCAATGAAATTACTATTTTCATCACCATATCCTTCATAATTAAACCAAGCCTTTGTTTTCTTATATAAATCAGATAAGTCAAAAACTCCTTTATAATCTATTTTAAATCCTGGAACTACACTTATTCTGTCAGCATCTTTATGCATTTTAACCTCTTTTTAATCATATTCATCTAATGAAGCTTTAATTCTGCCTCTTAATTCATTAACTTCAGCACTTAAAGTCAAAAAATAATAATTTATAATGTCTCTCCTTATTATATATCTATTATAAAACTTAAATAAAAAACTTCTGAATCTTGAAATTTCCCATTGATTTTTATAATCTAATATTACATTTCCATCAATATAAACATACATCTCAGTACTATAAAGTCCTTTAACTTCTTTAATGCCAAACATTACAATATTAACTTTAATTTGGAATTTAGCATATTTATCAACTTCTCTATAGCCTAACCATTTAATATCTAACTTTCTTCCTTTGTCAGTATCTTTACTTTTATGTTGAGTTTCATGAAAAATATACTTATAATCATCAAAGAATTCTCTTGATTCTAAATACAATTTACTAAAGTCAATTAGTCCTATTTTTTTTATCCTAAAACCAACTTGAGTAGGATTTACACTAACAGTATCTGGCATTACTAAAGAATTAAAATTCTAAATTAATAAAACTTATGGTTTTGGTTTAGTCCAAATTCCTTGTCTATATCTTACATTTCCAACTCTTTTTATCATTATAACTTCAGAACCACCTTGGCCAACTAATCCAGGCACTTCTGCAATTCTTTCATAGCCTACTTTTTCATAAGCTTTTTGTGCAACTAAATTATCAGAGCTCACTGTAAGGTAAATTGTTGCAATATTATTAATTCCTTGTTCGTGTAAATTTTGGACAAGTTGATCTGCTGATTCTGCTGTTAATTTAGTTCCAATTCCTTTGCCTTGGGCAGTTTTTCTAACACCCATCATTTCTAGAATTACAGTTCCATTTGTTGGGGGTTTATTTATGTAATATGCAAAACCTAAAACATGAGTATCTTGAGCTGCTACATAAACAGCTTCATTATGATCCATTAAGGCATTATCAAATTGATATTCACATTCTTTCTCGCTGAATTCTCCATTAAACTGAAAATCTTGAGGGAAAGTTTGTTTTGCTACCTCAACAATTTGTGATAAGTCTTTTCCATTTGCTCTTCTTATAACAATATTTTCTAATGCCATAGAATTAATTATAAGAAAAAACTAATAAAACTTATGGTTTACAAGCAATGCATAAATACTCCTGTTTTATCTTAATAACAGGTCCTTGAAATCCACAATTATCACATATTCCTTCTACATATCTTATTGGCTTTCTATGTTCTTCCCTAAGTCTTGTTCTAACACTCATAATATCAAATAAAGCAGGCTCTATTTTAAGAATATCATTAGAAGTTAATAATCCAACTAATTTATCATTCTCAACAACAGGTAATTTTCTTATTTCTTCACTACCCATTAATATTAAAGCATCATATATGTCATCATTAGGATTTATTGTTACTAATTCTGTTGTCATAATATCTCCTGCTTTTAATTCATCAAATGGAATACCTTTAGCAATTACTCTTTCTACAATATCTTTCTCTGAAATAATACCAACTAATTTTTGTTTAAATGTAATTACTATACTTCCTACTTTGCCCCTTTTCATTAATTTTGCAATTTCCTGAATTGAAGCATCTAAGCCAGCTGTTACTGGTTTTATAGTCATTGAATCTCTAACACTTATTCCTGTTTTCATAACAAGTATAATTGATTTTTACCTTTATAAAATAATGTATATGAAAATATACTTTATTTACGATACAAATGGTTAAAAAAGCAATCATTTAATATAAGTTAAAAATATTTAAAAAGACAAGAAATTTTAGTACTTAAAAGTAGCGAAAGTTTTATAAGTTTAGTTATTAGCATAAAAATATGGCAAATTTATTCCTTTTTGATATTGATGGAACTTTAGTTAATTTAACAGACGTTCATGCTCAAGCTTATTTAAAAGCATATAAAGATGTTCTAGATATTGAAATTCCAAGAGAACAAATCATTATACAATTTAGCAAGACTGAAAGACCAATGCATGAAGAAGTTTTCCAAGAACTAGGAATAAAAGATGATGGAAGAATTGACAAAGTAATTCAAGCATTCGAAAAGTATGATGTAAAGGCTATTCAATCTGCTGATATAGAACCACTTCCAGGAGTTGTTGATTTTCTAGAACATTTAGTAAATACTGATGAATATATAGGGGTTATTACAGGATGTATCCCAACAGTTGGAAGTTCAATTTTAAGAAGACTAGACTTATCAAGATATTTTACAATATTTAGTTATGATACAGGACTTCCAAGTAGAGTAGAGATTGTAAAAAATGCAATTGGTCAAGCAGATGCTAAGAAATATAATTACCAAAGAATTGTTGTAATTGGAGATACTGAAAAAGATATAACCTCGGGAAAAGCTGTTAATGCATTCACAGTTGGTGTTGCAACAGGTCATGCTCCTAAATCTTCTTTATATGAAGCAGATTTAGTTTTAGATACTTTAGTAGAATATAATAAAATTATGGAGGCAGTATAAAATGTCAGACTATGCATATGATTTAACAAAACAAGAAGCAGAAGGTAAAACTTTGAGAATTACAAAAGGACTTTCTGCAGGAAATATACAATATCCAGGCCAACCAAGAGACTTTGATTGGACAGTGGAACATATAATTGGTCCATTAGTAAGGTCTGGAAAAATTGGAGATGGCGTTCCCCCATACAAATGGGATGATAGGAAATTAAGATATAATGGAGTTAAAGTAACTGACACAGAAATAGAAATCCCAGTTGGAGCAACTCACTTCCATGCTGGAAGAGCAGATATGCAAAGAGACCCTAAACTTAATGAATATTTACAAGAAATAGGTTTATCTGTATTCAATGAAAGATATGCATTATTTGCAAGACCATTAGGAGTTTGTGTTTTGCCAATAACTTTAGATGGATCTGTTTTCATTGGAGAAAGAACTGGACAAGATCATCCTGATCTCTTAAATGGTGTTGCTGGTTATGTAACATTTAGGGACCCTAATTCTCTTAATGTTCAAGAGGATCTAGAAAGAGAATTGCAGGAAGAATTTGGTATTGCAAAAGATGAATTATTACAAAGCCCTAGATTAGTTGGAACTGCTTATCACCCAAACAATGGGGAAATGGACATATCTTTTTTAGTAAGAGTAAATAAGCCAGATACATATTTTAGTTCTGGTGATTGGAAAAGTCATGTTTCAGAAAGAGAACACAAAAATCTAGCACAGTTAACAAATTTAGCACAAGTTGAAGAACTTTTGAGAGATGGATTAGTACAAGGACATAAAAGAGAAATAATGTACTCAACTAGACTAGCATTAGAAAGTCTTGCAGCAAGTGATTTAAGAGGTTAAATCCTCTTTTATCCATTTTGCAGCTTCTAGCAAATTTTTTCTTATTATTGTTGGTATTGAATTACTATCTAATTCTGCCACATATTTTTCTCCTTGCCCAGACAAGACATAAATAGTTTTACATCCTATTTTATTTCCTAATTCTATATCACTTGGCTTATCTCCAATAACATAAGAATTTTCTAAATCAATATTAAATTCTTTAGCAGCTAATTCTACATTCTTAGTTTTAGGTTTTCTACACTCACAATTTTCTTCAGGCTTATGTTTACAATAATATGTTTTTTCAATTTTAATATCTTCTTTTCTTAGTAAATTAACTAAATAATCATTAAACTTAAGAAAATCATCTTCTGTATAGTAACCTTTACCAATCCCACCTTGATTTGTAATTATGATTAATTTAAAATCTTTTAATAATTTTAATCCTTCAATAGCCCCATTAATGAATTTTAAATCTTCAATTTTATATACATAACCATAATCTTCTATCATAACACCATCACGATCTAATATTACCGTTCTATTTTTTTTCATAAGTAAAAATAAAATAGGTAAGTTTAATATATTTTCTTATTTGATACATATTATGAAAACTATTGATGATGTTGTTATTCCTGCGGCAGGTTCAAAAAAGTCAATGGAATCACTTACTCAAGGAATATTATCTAGCCAACTCTTGCCTTTAGGAAATCATCCGGTAATTTATTATTCTATTAAAGATGCTCTAGATTCAGGAATAAAAAATATTCATTTAATTGTAAGAGACAAAAATTCAGATGTTGAAGCTTATGTAAGAACACAATCTTTTTCAAATAAAATTAATTTCTTATATCAACCTCAGCCTTTAGGAATAACAAATGCATTATATCAAGCTAGAGATTTTATTTCAAGGGATTACTTCGCTTTAGTATTCCCAGATACATTAAATTTTGGAGAAACTCCATCACTACAACAAACATTAGATTTTTTTAGAAAAGTTCAAGCAAATATTTTCACTTATTCTCCAATTACAAGAGATGAGTTGCAATTCACTTCAGGAACTTTAAGATTAGAAGAGCAAGATGCTCCTTTAGGTAAAAGAATTACATCTTTTACATTTGCCAAGAAAGGTGAAGCAATGCAATTTGATGGAGAACATAAAGTATCATTTATTAGGGTTTTATCAACAAATTACTTTGATTATGCTTCAAGGGCCCTTAGTTCTATTCCAGTTGATGACCATTTACCATTTAAAGAATTAGTTAAAAATGAACCAACATATAGTTTCCCATTAAAAGGAAGATTCTTTGACACTGGAATTCCAGACGGCTATAAAAGAGCTCTTGAGCATTTTAGGGAATAAGTAAAAATAAGATTTTAATATCTGAAATGCACTTTTAAGAAAATATTCATACCTAAGTGCTTTTAATCCCAAGATTCTTTGAATTGCTTGAATACTTAATCGTTGTCTTTAATAAAGTAGCAAATAAAGACTTAGCACAAGTAAAAATATTACTATATTTAGGGCTAAAAATAGAATAATAATCTATAAATTATACTAAATAGTAAACTTTATAAACCCAGAGTGATTAAACAGAATATGGTTACAAAGTACGATATATTTGAAATTGTATATAAAAATAATGAATTCATAAAACCAATTGAAGTAGTTGAAAGACTCAAGAAAAACAAGTCAGAGTATAAGAATATTTACAGGATTTTAAATGACTTAGAAAAAAATAAATTTTTAGTTAAAAGTGAAGGAGGTTTTCAAGTGTATGTATCTGACAAGACTAGATCATTATATGAGTTAATTGATTACTGTGTACATAATAACATAAATTATAATCTTTTATTAGATGAAAATCTAGTCATTTTTATTAATGAAGTTTTGAAGAAAAAAGAGTTCCAACAAAAAGATATGAAGATTGATCCCAAGACTTTTAAAAAGTATATTGAAATATTAAACCGATTTGGTTTGCTGTTGATAATTTCCAAGAAACCATTTAAAGCAATGATGTTTTATAATACTTTAATTAACAACATTCTTGTTTATTTTGGATACAAATATAGCCCACTTAGAAAATTTGATATTAATTATTTGGATGAAATAGAAAAGGAACTGATTTTATTTAGAAGATCGAGGAAAAAAAATGAAATGGGATATAAAAAAATTGTTAATGAATTTGAAACTTCATTTATTCAGCATAGCCTTTCTTTAGAAGGAAATCCAATTACTCTGCCAGACACTATTAAAATTTTAAGAGATGAAGTTATTCCAAGAGATTTAAAGAGTGAAGATGTTGATGAAATTAAGAATTACCAGAAGGCCATTCTAAAAATGCTTAAAGATGCTTCGCAGAAAAGACCACTTACAAAAGAAGCTATTTTAGAGTATCATAAATTAGCTATGCAACATAAACCAGATTTAGCAGGAAAAATAAGAAAAAAGCTAGTTCATATTAAAGGAAATCCGGATTTTAAAATTGCATCTGTATCTGAGATTGAACCAAGACTTAATAATCTTCTAGAAAGATATAATGATTTTGTTAAAAAGAAAAAAACTCCTCTTAAAGAGATAATTGATTTCTCTGCATATTTTCATAACGAGTTTCAGCATATTCATCCATTTGAAGATGGGAACAGCAGAACTACAAGATTAATTACATTTCATTTATTGCACTTAAAAGATATTCCTATTCTTGATATCCCATTTGGCTTATTGGATGAATATCTTGGCTATACAAAAGGATCAAGAGAAAGAGAAGACAAAAATCTTTTTCAAACATTACAAAGAATAATTTTATTCAACCTTAAAAAAATAAACGAGAGGTTGAATGCTTAACAAAAATGGAAAGTTAAATTTAAAACTTCCATTGTGGAATTCCTAATTTTCGGCAAATTGGACAGTCATCTATTTTTCTTTTATTAGAATTGCATTTTAATTCTTGCCTTATTATATTACAAAATTCTTTATGTGTCATTTCCGGAATATTCCAGGATAAAGCTATTCTTTTTAATTCCTCATAATGTTCTCTAGTGCAATCTTCATGTTTTACGCAAAAGTTTCCATGATACCAATTAATTAAATGTTCAATCTTAGCTTTTGGTTTTATTTTAGACTGACTTTGCTCCATTTTCAATATTTGTTTTTATCAAAAACTCCTGGATACCTAATTTTGGGTTTATTGTCCCTTAATTGAAGAACTAAATTTTCACCATCCAACAATATTGCTCCAGAAACTTTAAACATAGTATTAATTTCACCAGAAATTATTTAAAATTAACCTACAAAAAAGATACAGAACAACGTTTATAAATAAAATAAAAAAGAATTATCCTCAATATGTGTATTAGGGTCTATATCTTTATATATTACTGCCGTGTAAATCTTCATATCTTACTGTCGTAAATCCGGAAATTCTTTGTGTTGCTAATTGCACCGCAGCAGACAACTGTACATCATTATGATCATATGCAACCCTCATTGGATCAAAAGTACTTTCACTTGCTAATGTTTTATAGCCCCATGGTAGCCATCCTTGTCTTTCACTGATTTCTCTGGTTTCTCTTTCTCCTGGAATTGTTCCAAGAACTATGCCCACAGTTCTTATTTTAACTTTTCTGCCACTATCTTTTAGTTCTTGACAAATTATTTCTAAAGGTAATTTTTCTTGTGACATTTTAGCC
The DNA here is from genome assembly GCA_018302785.1 of Candidatus Woesearchaeota archaeon. Lineage (GTDB taxonomy): Archaea > Nanobdellota > Nanobdellia > SCGC-AAA011-G17 > JAGVZF01 > JAGVZF01. Next base: position 9,622 of record JAGVZF010000007.1, read on the forward strand.
TCCAAATATCTTTTGATTTTAGTGAATATAGTTACTTTTAATATTAAGCTGAACAGTCTACAAATTGGTAAACTTGAGAACCGTCATGAAGTTGATGTTTTTCTTCCAAGTACCAACGCTGTGCCAATGGAAAATAAGCACTAGAGTATCCTAGGCCAAATAGTACTTCTTGACTTGTTGCTTCAACACCCCTAGCCCTCAATCTATCTGTCAATTGATCTAATGTAAACAAATTAGAATTTCCTTTTTCTTTGAATAATCCAAATAAAACTGGCCGCGTTTGCCTTCCAATTACCTTATTAATTAAGATTCTACCAACTTCTTGGCCTGCCTGGTGAGAAGTCATATCTCTACCCCCAAGTAATCTGGTTAATTCACTCCACACTCTTTCTCTTTCTTCCTCTTTTAGATCATAAGTATGGTTTGTCATTTCAATTTTCCCCCATGATATTTCTTTTGGGAAAAAATTTATAAAGATATCTTTTTAGGATACTACAATACTCGCAAAATACCATAAAGCTTATAAAGAAGATGCTGATTTATAAACCATTGATTCTAATTAAATGATTCTGTAAGAACTGGGGGTTGGGGGTATAAAAATGACACAAAATCAACCAATCTTTATATTAAGCGAAGGAACTCAAAGAACTCTTGGAAGAGATGCTCAAAGAAATAATATAATGGCAGCTAAATTAGTAGCTGAAACAGTTAGAACTACACTAGGTCCTAAAGGCATGGATAAAATGCTAGTAGATTCAGTAGGAGATATAATTGTTACAAATGACGGAGTTACTATTCTAGAAGAAATGCAAATAGAACATCCAGCTGCTAAAATGATAGTTGAAGTAGCAAAAACACAAGAAAATGAAGTTGGAGATGGTACAACAACAGCAGTAATTTTAGCAGGAGAATTACTAAAAAATGCTGAGAGATTACTAGATCAAGATATTCATCCTACTGTTATAGCTAAAGGCTATAGACAAGCTGCTGAAGAAGCTCAAAATATCTTAAATAATATATCTGAAAAAATAACAATTAATGATGAAGATTTATTAAAAAAAATTGCAATTACAGCAATGACAGGAAAAGGAGCAGAAGCAAGTAAAGATGATTTAGCATTATTAATAGTTAAAGCAGTTAAACAAGTAATAGAATTAGATGATGAAAATAATATTCTAAATTTAGATCTAGAAGATATTAAACTAGAAAAAAGAGTTGGCGGTGGAACAACAGATTCGGAATTAATAAAGGGAATTGTAATAGATAAAGAAAGAGTAAGTCCATCAATGCCAAAGCAAGTTAAAAATGCAAAAGTAGCATTATTAGATGTAGCTCTAGAAATTAAAAATCCAGAAACAGATGCTAAAATACAAATTAATGAGCCATCTCAGCTACAAGCTTTCATAGATCAAGAAGAAAGAATAATTAGAGACATGGTTGATAGAGTAGTAAAATCAGGAGCTAATGTTATTATATGCCAAAAAGGTATTGATGATTTAGCTCAACATTTTCTAGGAAAAAACGGGATTTATGCTGTAAGAAGAGCAAAAAAATCAGATATTGAAAAACTAGCAAGAGCAACAGGAGCTAAAATTGTAAGTTCTTTAAAAGAATTAAGTAAAGATGATTTAGGCTATGCTGGCTTAGTTGAAGAAATTAAAATTGGCGATGAAGAAATGACTTTTATTAGAGAATGTAAATTGTAAGAGGCGGTACAAAACATGTAGTTGATGAAGTAGAAAGAGCAGTTAAAGATGCTTTAGGAGATATAGTTGCTGCTTTAAAAGTTGGAAAAGTTGTAGCAGGAGGAGGCTCAACAGAAGTTGAAGTAGCAAGAGAACTAAGAAAATTTGCCAACAAAATGTCAGGAAGAGAACAACTAGCTATACTTGCCTTTGCTGATGCATTTGAAATTATTCCAAGAACACTAGCTGAAAATGCGGGCCTTGATCCTATTGACAAATTAACAGAGTTAAAAGCAGAACATGACAAAGGAATGAAATGGGCAGGCCTAGATGTTTTTAAAGGAAAAGTAGTAGATTCCTGGAAAGAAGGAGTCATAGAACCTTTAAAAATTAAGACACAAGCTACAAAAAGTGCAGCTGAAGTTACAGAATTAATTTTAAGAATTGATGATGTTATTGCAGCTTCTAATCTGTCTAAAGAAGGCGGCGGAATGCCCCCTGGAATGGGCGGAATGCATCCAGAAATGATGTAAACTTTTTATTTCTTATCTTTAAAATCACAAGTTTTATATAATTATACATATAATTAATTATATGATAAAATCTGAAGCAAAATTAAAAGCATGGGGCAATTCTATAGGAATAGTTTTACCAAAAGAATCACTAAAAGAAGAAAACTTGAATGTTAATGATGAAGTAGAGGTTATTATAAGAAAAAAATCAAATCCCTTAAAAGATATTTTTGGAAAGTTAAAAGAATTTAAAGCTAAATCCAACAAGTCAACTGAAGTTATACTTAAAGAAATTGATAAAGAGTTAGATAGTAAATACAACTAAAATGAAATATTTTCTAGACACTTATGCATTAATAGAAATTGCAAAAGGTAATCAAAAATACCAAAAATACTTAGAAAGTGATTGTGTAACTCTAAAAGACAATTTAGCAGAATTATTTTACTTTTTGTTAAAGAAATATAATGAAAAAATTGCTAATTTATTTATAGAAAAATTTTCAAAAATTGCTATTGAATTTCCTATAGATATAATATCTAAAGCTATGATTTTTAAATATAAAAATTCTAAATCTAATTTTTCATATATTGATTGTTTTGGTTATATTTATGCTATTGAAACTAGAATATTTTTCTTAACTGGAGATAGAGCCTTTACTAATTTTGCTAATGTAGAGATAGTAAGATAGTTTATTCTAACTTATTAGTAGTAAAAATAGAAAGCTTTATAAAGCAAGAAATCATATTATTTTTATGTCAAAATCTAAATTAAGAGACTTAGTTCTAATTGGAAGTGCGACTGTCGGGCCTTTTTTAGTTGCAAATTACTTTATTGCAACCAAGCCAGAAATTTTCCAGCCAAAAACTCAGCAAACTGCAGAAGTTCAAGTTGATCAAAAACCTAGATATTTCTCTAAAATAGAAGAAATACCAGCTTCTTCTCTAAATGGTCATTATCATTTCCATTCTGCTTTATACTCATTAAATTACTTTGTATCTGGTCATGGTACTTCTAAAAGACAAATACAGCAAGGATCATATTTCTATAATTTTCTTGAGCAACTAGCTCAGCAAGAAACTAATTCTCAGCTTGGTGCTTATACGAGAGAAATTGTTGAATTATACTTCCCAAAAGATAATAATCCAAGTTTTCAAAAATTAAGAACTATTAATACAAATGATGCTAGTTTAGAAGATATTCAATGGATTCTTACATTAAAAGAGGCTAATCCTAGAGAGAATAAAGAAAAAATTAATCCTAAAGCGATTTTAAAATTACAAGAACGCGTTGCATTAGACTATTACAATATAAAACCCTTTGGAAATAATCCTACTTACACTCAAAGCCAAATTGATGAAGCAATGGATTTGGCCATAAACCGTAGTCTTTTCTTTGAGGATCTAAGAGACCTTGATCCAAGCACAATTACGGCTTATAAAGGAACTAGACTAAAAATTCATACTTCAAGAACAGCACCTCCATCTTTCTCAAGTAACGAATCTCCAAGTCAATCAAATTCAAGCTCTTCAAATCTTCCAAAATTAGAAGATGTTGCAGGAAGTTATTATACAGGAGATTCAGAAAAAAAAGTTCCTAAATATGGTGCAGAAACTCATAGAAGGTCTGACGGAGTTTTACAAACAGATAATGAAAATGTAGAAGGAACAGTTCCTTTAGATGTTATCATTAGTAATTCTCATATATTCAGAGAAGGAAAAGCAAGAATAACAACAGAATTAAGAGATGAAAATGGTATCTTAATTGAAAGACATTCTGCTCAAACTTCTTCTGGAAGAGCCTTAGTTAAAGTAACTGATGATGAAAATATTGGAAGAATACTAAATGACTTTAGCACAGTTGACGTAACAATAGAAGGAATAGATCATGAAGGGAATTCAATAACTCAAACATATAAAATTAGCGGTTTTGACTTAAGAAATTCTGACAAAGGAGATCGTATAGGTGAAAATAAAGATGTGATTGTTGAAGATGAATTCTTTAAAGTTGATGGCGTAGAATTAGGAGAAGATGCTATAACTATTAGAACAAAAGTCGACGACAATCAATAAATATCAAATTCAAGTCCAGCAGATAAAGTTATTCCACCAACCTCGGGTTTATTATCCTTATTGATTTTAACAGAGTTGCCCTTTACTTTAAATAAAAAATAACTATTCTTATCTTTTCCATCTCCGATTTTAATTCTAAAACCAGCTTCCCCATAAAATCCTTGCCCAAATCTATTATTTTTATCTATTTCAGTTAATTCTCTATATCCATATCCATCAGATGTAAATAAAATTGCTGTTTCATTTAAGTTATCAACTTCTAGGCCACCTTCTAAATAAAAAGAAGGATCTGGCATAACTCTTATACCTGTTAGAAATCCAATTTTTGTCAATTCAGCAGTATCAGAAAATATTACTCTTCTTCCACCAAATAATGTCCTTCTAGTTTCAGTAGTAGAACTCCCATCATTCCTATAATAATTAGCACCCATACTAATTCCAATTTCTGGAGATAAACCATGCCAGATGGCTTTTCCTTCAATTAATCCAGCAGGCCCGTAGAAATTACCTAATTCTCCTTTAGGTAGAAAATATCCATAGCTAAAATCAACTGTAAATTCTCTTTGTTGACTATCATTTGCTCTAGCTTCTAAAGAACTTCCTAAAGCAGTTATTGCTGCAATTCCTGTTACTAATGCTCTTAACCCTTTCATAGAGATTGGAATGAAATCTATATTTATAAATCTATCTTTTTTCGCTACTGTTGAATGATAAATGCGGAGAGCAGGATTCGAACCTGCGAACTCACTAAGAGGACAGCTTACACAGCATGTCTTGAGGCTGTTGCGTTTGACCGCTTCGCTATCTCCGCTTAAATATACGAAATTCCTTCTAACTTTAATAACTTTTCTTTAAGCTTTTTTAGTCTTGATTTTACAAGAATCACAATGATTTTTAATTCTTCTAATAGATAAATGGATAGATATAAGCACTAAAACAAAGCCAAGGCCGCTAATGTACCATCTATATTTAAGTAAAAATAAAATTCCACCAGTTCCTAAAAAAGCAAATAAAAAACTAATGCAAGTTACACATGTAGCGCTACTAAAAAGTCCAGAAATAATGCTAGAAAACCAAGCTATAACTCCAGAACCACTTTCTTTAACATATAATTTCTTCAAGTTTTTAAATATATAAAATTGCATTGTTATCAATAATCCCATTAAAATAGATAAAGAAAATAATATTAACAAACCCCATAAAGGAGTTATTTTAATAAAAAAAGCCAAGTCATTTCCAGGAGTTGTATAAATAGGTATAAAAACATATAAAAAAAGCATTAACAAAGAAGCTAAAACTAAAATAACAAAATAAACTCTTTTTCTAAAAACTTCTCTTAGAGAGTCAGTATAATAACTAATAAATTCAAAATTTAACATATACAATTAAATTAATATCTATTTATAAAATTAACTCATAATAAAAAAGAAAAAAGAAAAAATTCTTAGTTAGAAGTCGTCACTATCATCCCAACTAGAATCTTCATCGTCCTCAAGGTCTTCATCATTGAATTTAATTGCTTCTGCCATAATTTATCATATGTTGTTTAAATTTAAATAATTTTTGATTTTAAGCTCTTTTTTTCTTAGAAATAATATTCTTCATAATTAAAGAATTTGGAATAATAAATATCTCCTTGTCCTGATTAATAACCTTAATATGTAAAATATCATATTCACTAACAGTTCCTTCTATACCCAATATTTTGATATTTTCATTAACCTTTATTATATTTTTTCTATGAATAATAATGCCTGCTATAAAATTAGGAACAAAGTCTCTTAAAGCAAAAAATATTATACTTCCAATCATTATTAATATAAGAACTAATATTAATTGTTGGGCAAATTCATTAACTCCTATCTGATTTAAAGCTATTACTAAAGAACTAAAATAAATAACATATTTGATTATATAACTAATAATTTCTTCAACAGGCAATTTTGATTTTATGCTGGTTTTCAATAATTTACTTAAGCCTATATAAACAAGAACTTTATAAACTAATTTACTTAAAAATCTGCCTATAACTACTCCAAGTAATAAAATTGAAATTGCTATAATAATCCTAATAGAATTTTCATTTATTAATTTAATAAGAAACTCTAAATTTACCATAAATAACTAGGTTTTAGTATATTTAAAAGATTTTTGATTTATTATATTTAAGAAAAACTTTTAATATCATAAATTCTAAGCATTATTATAAAAAATTCAATAAAATAAAAAAATGACTACAAATGCTGGTTTTGAATATGCAAAAGCTTTGCAAAAATATCAAGAAGCTAAGAATGATGAAGAAAAGTTAAAAGCTCTTGATTTGATGTATCAAACTTCTCCAAAGCATAAATCGTCAGAGAAATTACTAAAAGATATTAAAACCAAAATTAGCAAATTAAAAGGAAAGATAGAAAAAGACAAATCCCAAAAAAAAGGTAAGAGTTTTCAATTAACAGTTAAAAAAGAAGGCATAGCTCAAATAGTTATTTTAGGAATAGCCAATTCCGGAAAGTCCTTTTTACTATCAAAATTAACAAATGCAAAGCCATTAATTTCTGAAGTTGAATATACTACAAAACTGCCTGAACAAGGGATAATGGAATTAAATGGTATGAAAATTCAACTAGTTGAAATTCCTGCAATAATCCAAGATTTTATACATAAAGATAATGGAGGTGCTTTATCCTCAATAATTAGAAATGCTGATTTAATCATAATTTTACTTAGAAAAAATCCAAAAGAAGAATTAAATTTAATTATTAATGAATTAGATAAAGCAAACATAAAACTAAATGAAGAAATCCCAGAAAGTTATGTTACAAAATCAATAAAATCAATTATTGTATTAAATAAAGATGAAAATTTTAAGATAAAGAATTTTAATGTTTATCACATAAATGATAGCCTTTCTTTATACATATGGAGAAATTTAAATAAAATATTTGTTTATACAAAATCTCCAAAGAGAGAAAAAGATTGGCCTCCAGTAGCCTTAAACAAAGACTCAACAATTAGAGATTTAGCATCACAAGTACATAAAGATTTCATTAAGAAATTTAAATATGCAAAAATATGGGGATCTTCAAAATTTCCAGGACAAACTGTAGGCTTAGATTATAAATTAAAAGAAGGTGATGTAGTAGAATTTCATATAAAAAAGTAGCTATAAATTTTAATTTAAAACTTATCTTTTAATAAAAATCAAACATATTTAGATTTACTAAAATTACTTGTGTTTTTTAACTTTTTTCTTCTTACCTTTAATCCAACTAGCAATGTGCATTTCAGCGATTATTAATAATGCAATAATCAAAACAAGAAGTGCCATCACCATAACTTGACTTAAGTCCAATCCTTTATCAATTGGTTCCTCAACGAAATTATTATCTTTTCCAGCTAAATTATTCAATATTTGTAAATCTTCTTTTGCATCAGCTAATTCAGCAGTCCCAGAACATAAATTAGTTTCATATTTTCCTTCATTTAAAGTTGCATAAACTAAGTATTCACCTTCCTCATTAAATGGATATCCACAGCTAGCACTTTCTTTAGTAGTTTCTAACTCAAAATTTTTATTGGCAGTTCCTTTGTAAGACTTAGAAACATCAAATGTTACTATTATAGGATCTGCTGAGCTAATACTAAAAGCAGGCCTATCAATTTTAGTAACTTTGCCAATAAATATAGCATCCACTGTTTGATATCTTCCTTCTACACTTAGCCCAGTAGCACAACTACAAGCATATACAAGATTTAAAGAAAATATTAGACTTAATATAATGCCAAAAACAATAACAATTTTTTTCATAGAATTTATAAAAATCATCAATATAAAAAGCTTTTTAATACTCTAAGTTTAATTAAAACTATGAAAGAATTTATTTTAAGAGCTTTAAAGTCAAAAACATCTCAATTTAATGTAAATGATTTAATAAATGCTGGAAGAATGGATATTGTTTGCGAATGTATAATTTCATCTTTATTTATTTCAAATAATGTAAGAAAAGATACAATTTTTCATGTTATTTTAGAAGGTCCTAGTTATCCCCCAAAATTAATTAGTTTTTATGGCAGTGAATTAAAGGGCCTTGATTATGATCAAAAATCTATAGCAGAAAAAATAAATTTTGCCTTAAAGCAATCAATGAATTTAAAATTAAATGAAGAAATTGATTTAAAAAATGGAATTAAGGTTTCTAAAAAAAGCTTTGAAGCATTAGTAAAAGAAAAATCAAAAACCTCTCAACTAATTTATTTAAATAATAAAGGTCAAGATATAAGAACCTTTAATTTTCAAGAAAATACTACTTTTGTATTTGGAGATTATATAGGAATGCCAAGAAAAACAGAAAAATTATTAGACAGGCTTAGCGCTAAAAAAATTAACTTAAGTCCTAAAATGTTATTTGCTTCTCATTGCATAATAATAGTCCATAATGAATTAGATATTCAAAAGCTTTAAATAATCTATATATTTATAAAATATAATGGAAAAAAGCCTAGATAAAAACAAAGAAAAGAAAGACCCATTTGATGAAATAATTGAAATACTTCAAGATTATGATGATGGCTTTTCCAGAGATTCAAAAACAGATTACGAATTTTAATTCATTCTTAAGGAGGTATTAAAATGAAGGTAAAAGAATATAGTGTAAAAAATCTAAAATATTCAGAACTTCCAGGATTTTCAAAAAGACAGTTAGAAGAACATCACGATGTTTTATATGCAGGATATGTTAAAAAACTAAATGAAATTCAAAATAAACTTCCTAATGCTGATTTAACACAAGCAAATGCAACTTACTCAGAATTAGGTGAATTAAAAAGAGAAGAAACTTTTGCAGCAAATGGGGTAATTTTACATGAAGAATACTTTGATAATTTAGGGGGCAGTGGAAAAGAATTAGGAGAAATTTTAAATGAAATCAAAGAAGAATTTAATTCATATGAAAAATTTATTGATCTATTCAACGCAAGCTCAATTGCAGCAAGAGGTTGGGTAGTTTTATCATTAAATTTATGGGATGGGAGATTACATATATATAGTCAAGATATTCACAATAACGGAGTTGTCTGGAGTTGCATTCCGTTGTTAATCCTTGATGTTTATGAACATGCATATTTTATAGATTATGGTGTAAAAAGAAAAGATTATATTGAAGCATTTTTTAAAAATCTAGATTGGAATGAAATAAATAAAAGATATCTAGTAGCTAAGAAAATGCATTCAATATATCATGAAATGGGAGTTTAAAATGGAATTAAAAATTGGAGATAAAGCCCCTGATTTTAAGCTTAAGGATGATCAAGGAAATATTGTAAAACTATCAGATTTTAAAGGTAAAAAAGTAGTTCTTTATTTTTATCCTAAAGACATGACTCCTGGATGTACAACAGAAGCAATTTGCTTTAGAGATGACATTTCATTATTTAATAAAAATAAAGTTGAAGTAATTGGCATAAGTCTTGATAATGAAGACTCTCATAAAAAATTTAAAGAAAAACATAATTTACCTTTTAAATTACTAGCTGATGTAAATGCAGAAGCTTCAAAAAAATATGGATCTTATAAATTAAAAAATATGTATGGCAGACAATTTTATGGAATAGCAAGAACAACTTTTCTTATTGACGAAAATCAAAAAATAAAACATATTTTCAATAATGTAAAAGCTGAAAATCATAGTAAAGAGGTATTAAATAAATTCATTTAAAATGGCAGAATTTAAGATACTTCATGATAGGCCAGTTTGTATAGGCTGTGCAGCATGTACAGCTGTAGCTCCAGAAACTTGGGAGATGAATGCAGATGGAAAAGCAGACATTAAAGGTTGTAAAGAAGAAGGTTCTAATCAAGTCTTAGAAGTTAATGAACTAGGGAATAATCAACAAGCAGCAGAAGTCTGTCCTGTTAATTGTATTCATATATTTCAGAAAGATAAAAAGATAATTTAATAAACAAAAATTTAGCAATCAAAAACCTAATAAACAAGTCCTATTTCTATTTATAAATTAAAAGAGGTGCTTTAAATGGTAGTTTATGATGAATTTGGTCCTGAAAAAATTCTTGAAGTTTATCATCCAAAAGTAGGCTTACATGGTTTTGTAGTAATAGACTCCTTGGCTTTAGGTCCTGGAAAAGGAGGAATTAGATTAACCCCTACAGTTTCAATTGATGAAGTTTCTAGACTAGCTAGAGCAATGACTTGGAAAAACTCTTTAGCAGATCTTCCATTTGGAGGAGCAAAAGCAGGAATTATAGCAGACCCTAAGGAAATTACATTAAAAAAGAAATATGAATTAATCAAAATATTCGCAGAATCTATAAAATCAATTTGTCCTTCTTTATATATAGCAGGCCCTGATATTAACACTACAGAAAAAGAAATGGAAATTTTTGCAAAAGCAAATGGGGATAATAAATCAGCTACAGGAAAGCCAAAATCTATGAAAGGACTTCCTCATGAATTAGGAAGTACAGGACTTGGAGTTTATCATTCTACTTTAATTGCAATGGAGCATAAGGGTTTAAGTAAAAAAGCATCAATAGCAATAGAAGGTTTTGGAAATGTAGGAGAATTTGTATCTAAATATTTAATTGAAAATGGCTATAATGTAGTAGCTGTTTCTGATTCTAAGGGAGTTATTTACAATGAAAAAGGCTTAAATTTTAATAAATTAAAACAAATTAAAGAAAAAACAGGAAGTGTAATAAACTATAATGAAGGAAAAGTAATTCCTACTCACGAAATTATCAAATTAAAAACAGATGTTTTAATAACTGCAGCAATTCCTGATTTAATTAAGATTGGAGACGTAAATTCCTTAAAATTCAAATTAATTGTAGAAGGATCAAATATTCCCACAACTCCGGATGTCGAAGAAATTCTACATAAAAAAAATGTTTTAGTAGTTCCAGATTTCGTAGCTAATGCTGGAGGAGTTATCTCAAGTTATGTCGAATATATAGGAAAAGATGAAAAATATATGTTTAATTTAGTTGAAGAAAAAATTACTAGAAACACAGAATTAATTTTAAAGAACTCAGAAAAAAAAGGTTGTAATCCAAGAGATAGTGCTTTAGAAATTGCTGAAAAAAGAGTTAGAAAATATTGTAAAGTATGTAGAATATAAAAAATGAGGTACTTAGTAAATAGAAACATAGATAGAATTACTATATTAATCCTAATTTTAATATTTACAATAAAAATTGCAAATGCTTTAACATTAAATGATTCATCAACAAATTTTCTAAATGGAACTTTTAATAATACATATTATTTTAATAACTCTGTTCAACTTAATCAAACTTTATCAGGAACATTTACTTCAAGAATTTTAACATCAAATAGTTTTTATTCAGCAATTAATATAACTGTAAATTTTACCAACACATCAGAAAATTTAATAATTTTATTAGATTCTTCAGCAGATCTATGGAAATCTACAGATGAAGGAGTTTCATGGACTTTAGTTAATGATGATTATAATGACGACACTAATAATCAAAAATATATGACTATTGATAATAATAGAAATATCTACACAGTTGAAGATGATGACGAAATATGGAAAAGCACAGACCTAGGAATTTTCTTTTCAAAAATTAATAATGATTATGATCAATCAGGATCTTCTGGAAATCCCCTCTTTATCATTTATGCTAATAATTCAATATACCTTATTGAAAAAGATGAAGACATATGGAGATCTGATAATTCTGGGCTTAATTTTACCAAAGTTAATGGTACTGACTTTAATAAAAACAATGGCGACGTAGAAGGAGTCGCTGTAATCAATAATAAAATTTACTTGGCAGATACTGATGCTGATATTTGGACATCTGATAATAACGGAATTT
>JAGVZF010000023.1 GCA_018302785.1 Candidatus Woesearchaeota archaeon
AATAAAATACTTTAAACTTTTATTATTAATGAATTTATAAAATAAATATAAACTTAATAAGTAAAAAAATTGGAATTGTGCATACATTCTTGCTTGTCTGCTCCAAGCAATTTCTATACTGGAAAAAGTTACAAATAAAGCAGCAATTAATCCTATTTTTTTATTGTAAATTTCCTTTCCGAAATAAAAAGTAATTATTATACTTAAAATTCCAAATATAACAGAAACTAATCTAGAAGCAAAAATTAAATCCTTAAATATTTTAATAAAAAAAGCAATTAAATAGGTATTAAGTAAACTTCCAGAATAAACAAATCCACTTTCTAGCTTAGGATAAAAATACTTTAAAGTTTGAGTAGCAGCATTTATAGAAAAACCTTCATCAATCCATAAACTTTGCGCATTTAAATCATAAATCCTTAAAATAAAACCAAAAATTATTAATATAATTACAAAAATAAAATAAATATCTTTTTTTAATTTCATATAATTAAATAGTAAAGAAAGTACTATAAACTTTTCTAATAATAAAAAGATTAACTATTTAAATTGACTTTATTATAATAATTTATGCTTGAAACTTTATTATTAATACTAGTGGCATTTGCATTGCCAATTCCACTTTGGTTAATTTTACTTCATTTAATTTTACTTCAAGCAAAAGGTATTTTTAGAAAAATTTCCTATTTTAGCTTAGGATTACTATGGATTATCTCATTAATTATAATTTTTAATAATAAAGAACTAATTTTTGATTTAAAATTTAAAACTAATATAATTTTACAAATATTATCAATTATATTTTTAATCTTAGCTTTATTAATAGACTATTTTACTGTTAAAGCTCTTGGCTATAAAAAATTATCATGTTATACAGAATTAAAGAATAAACAGGATAAAGATCAATTAATAACTAAAGGAATATATAAGTATGCTAGACATCCTAGGTATATAGAATATATTTTATTATCATTATTTTTCGCCTTATTTTTCGGGTATAAATTTTTCATATATTTTACAATTTATATTTTTATTGGATTTTACATAGCAACTATATTTGAGGAAAAAGAACTAATTAAAAGATTTGGCAATTCATATATAGAATATAAGAAAAAAGTTCCAAGATTTTTTATAAAATTAAAGTAATTTTACAAGCTATAAATCTTTATATTCTAATATTAGATCTTAAATTCATGCAAGAAGTTTCACTAAAAAAAGTTTATGATGATACTGCAAGATTATTTATTCAAATTTACAGAAGTGGCTTTATTCCTAATGTAATAGCTCCTGTTTATAGAGGAGGTTGTTCTATAATAGGTCCTACAATTATTGAGCTTTTTGAAGCTACAGGTAATAATAATTTTTATCATGCCCCATTTAAGGCAAGTTCTTATCAAAGACCTGGGGAAAGAAAAGGTGTAAAATTTGAAGGCCTAGGAGTTTTAAAAGAAAGATTAAATTTAGAAGATAAAGTTCTAATTGTAGAAGATATTATAGATGAAGGAAAAACATTTGAGAAAATAATGCAGGAGTTAAAGCTAGTCACTCCAAATGTTAGATTCGCAGTTCTTTACTGGAGAAAAGATAAACACGATGGAAATTTAATTCCAGACTATTATGTTGAAGAAGTTAGCGAATGGATAAATTTCCCCCATGAAGTTTCTGACTTAGCAAGAGAAAATATTGAAAGCATTAGAAATAGGGGTGGTCCTTGGATTGAAATAGCTGATATTCTAAAAAAATAAAAATATTAATGCAACAACTACAAAAACAAAGTAAACTGCCTTATTCCAATCAAAAACTTTCTTGCCATCAAAATTCCAAATAGGAATCATATTAAAAATAGCCAACCAAGTATTTATTCTGTAACCATAACTTCCAATTAAATTTAAAAATCCTGAAGTAACAATTACTGAAATTGCTAAGAATAATAAAGCCAATATTAAATTAGTTAATGGGCCTGCTAAACTAACAATACCATTTTTCTTCTTATTTAAATTTCCGGGAATCATAACAGCACCAGGAGCTGCAAAAACAAAACCAAAAAAACTAAAAATTATTGCCAAAATCAACATAGAATCAAAACTCCTAAATTCGGCCATATACCCATATCTTTGAGCCATTACTTTATGACTTAATTCATGCAATAAAAAACCAACTCCAACTGTAATAGCTGATAAAATAAAACTAAGAAATATATTATCAAAAGAGCTTCTTAGAACTATGGCAAATGCTATTGAAATTGCAATCCATGCCTTAAAAATACCTCAATAAAGTACATCTTCCTTAATAATCTTTTCCATACATATGTCACAAGATTTAAAAATAATTAAAATTCCTAAAAAAGAATAAATAGGAATAAAATATAATATAAACAATTAACTACTTCACAAATTCAACATTACATATATCTTTAAACTATTTATCTCTATTTAGAAGAATCATATCCTTTTTCATAGAATTGAAATAACTATAATAGATAATTTTATATTCTTTTAAAAAAAGTCATTTTACCTATGGATAACAAATATTTAGCTTCTTTCTTTCTAAGAGTTGGATTAGGAACAGTTTTTTTATATGCAGCAATAGCTTCTTTGCTAAGTCCAGGATCATGGTCTGTATTTATACCAGATACAGTAAATTACATACTAAAAGATAACATATTCTTAACTATTTTTTCTATATCTGAAATAGTTCTATCACTTTGGTTATTCTCAGGCAAAAAAACCTACATTGCATCGATTGTAGCTTCTGTAACCATAATTCTAATTATTATTTTCAATATAGAATCACTAGACTTAATATTTAGAGATATTGCCATATTAGCATCAGCCTTAGCTTTAATGTCTCTAAGTAAGGAGAAGTAATAAATGTCTACTCATTTAAATGCAGCATTTATTGTATTAAGTATTGGAGGATTAGTTAATGCCTGTTATTTAGTTTACAAACATCAGCAGAAGAATAAAAGTAAATTAATATGTCCATTAAATCATGATTGTAGTAAAGTTACAGAAAGCAAATGGTCAAAGATATTTTTTATAAGGAATGAAGTTCTTGGTGCTATATTTTTCTTAAGTATGCTAATCATAATGCTTTATTCTATAATAACTCCAAATTCACTAATAAATATTAAACTTTTATTATTAGTGGGAGCATTAATAGGCTTGCTATTCTCTATATTTTTAATATTAATTCAAAAATTTATTCTAAAAGATTATTGTTTTTACTGCATTATATCAGCATTTATAACATTTTTATTATTTCTAATTTCAATACTAATTTATATACAATAAACTAATTTTACTTACTAGTGTCTTCAACAATTTGTTTATCTAGTTTTTCTGCTATTTTTTTCGCATCCTTTTCTTCTTTTTTCCCACTAACAGTTCTTTAAGACCGCAATATGAAATCACTGCTTCTATAATACCAATAATACCAAAAATAACAAATATTATCTTCAATAAACTATTACTTACATATACAAAAGCTAGATAAATTAAAATAAGCCCTCCCACAAACCTAGTTACTCTTCCAAAAACACCCAAATTCTTCTTCAATTAAATCACCTCTTTTATCTAAAAATTGGCAAGAAGACTCCTTGCGTAAGCTAGGAGATGAATTGCCATTAGTTAAATTGTAATCCTTTTCCATAGTATATCAACTCCACATTTTTAATATTTGTATTAATTCCATCTTCTAATCTTACCCAATTACCATAGTTAAATAATCCTTTAATTCTCTGTAAATAACCGTCATATCTTATCAAATCATTTGGTTGTAACTTATGTCTTTTTCTTCTAATAGATGGCTTGTTGCCTTTTCTATTAGTTTGTATGCTTCGATTATTTCTTCTTGTTTGTGTAATTAGATAAGATTTGCATCTTTTTTGATAAGAACCATTAGCAATCACAAAAGCATCATTAATATGGCTTTTCTCTAAATTATTAATAATCCTTCCATATTTGGTGATGTAACCGAATGTTTCTTCTGCATTGATTTGCTTTGTTAATCTTTTTCTAACAATGTTCATAAATGCTATTGATTTTAGAGATTCCTTTGCTATTTTTTGAATATTAGGAAAGCCAAATTCTTCTGCTGTTCTATCTGCTTTTTTTAAATTACATCTTCTACATGAAATTGTGAGATTAGATACTCTATTTGAACCATCTTTTGATTTAGGAATTATATGTTCAACTTCCAAAGGAATATCTTTTTTGTTGCAATAAATACACTTTCTTCCGAATTTTTCTAATAAATATTCTCTTATATGATAACCTTGTAATTCTCCCTGCTGATATTCTATTCCAGATATTTCTGGATTCTGCATTTTTTGAGTATCAAAGTTTGCTACTTCAATTACTGTTCTTGTGATAGGAAACCATTGTTTCGTACTTTCAATTAGTCTAATATGTGTATCAAGTTTGTGTTGTAATGAAGGAGGCAAATTTCCTTTTTGTTTCTTTCTATTCATAAATCTTGGTTGCCTATGCCATAATTTACTTCTTCGTGTTCTTCTGTAAGCCTTCCTTTGTTCAATTAATTTTGATATATTCTTTCTTAAAACCAATTCTCCTGACATCAATTCTTGATTTTCTGTTACTGCACTGAATCCCACTTTACTATAACCACTATCTATTCCTAATATAATTTCTTGTTTTGTTTCTCCTGTCGGATATTTTAATTGAATAACAAAAGGTTTTCTCTTTACTACTTTTGCTTTTCCTTGTTTCAATAAATGTCTTGCTTTTCTTGGTGTTGTGGGCATCAAAGGTTTTCCACGCATATTTAAGACAGGAATTCTCAAATCCTGTTCAGTCCTACTAGACTGTTGGTTCACATCGAGGTTGTTAGAAAAGGTTTTTAAGTTATGCTCACTAAGAGTTTCCTCTTTGTTTAAAGGCATAACCACAGAGCTTTGGACTTGTGAAGTATCCGAAGGTGTGTATGTATTCCTCTTTCCTAACTTCTGCATTTCTATTCTCATAGTTTTTGCCCTCTAATCAACCAATTGCTCTCGAATCTCACGATTCAAGCCCCTTCCTTTAGGTAGGGGTGATTGACTCTGATCCTTCAACTAATCTTTTATTTTCAAGTAAAACATGATTATTATAAATAACCTTAATTACTAAATCATGCTCCTTTTTCTTATCAACCATTCCTAAATTAAATTCTTTTAAATCAACATCATAAACATTTTCTCCAATATAACCTTCTCCAACATAAGCAATCTCTTTAATCTCAGCATTTTTAATTTCTTTAAAACCACCAGATTTTTCTATAAATTCACTTAATTTCATACTAGATTCTTTTCCATCTAATATGACTACAACATCAGAACCTTTAGGCAGCATACTATTTTCATCTAAGAAAACTCTAACTTGAGAGTTTACTATTTCTTTATCATTTGCAACAGCCAATCCCGTTATTTCTGGATTAGTAAATGCAAAGACACCTAAACCTAAAATAGTTATTACTGGTAGTAAATATGGCAAGAATTTATCAAGTTTCATAATAATGCATTCTACTTTCTTATATTTAAATCTTATTTAGTCTTTTTTCAAGCTCAGAAATCGAAATTTGATTATTTCCAAAGATTCTATTGTCTTTAATAACAATATGACCTAAATTAATAGTTACATCGTTAGCTCCTACTTTTGGTAGTAATATTAAATAACCGTGGCTTTCCCAAATTTCATAATAAAAATCAGCAATAGATTCTTTTTCATACTCAATAGCAGCAATTATTACTTTTTCTATATATTCTCTTATCATTTTTATACTTCTACTAAATAAACATAAATTCTTTCAAAGAAAAAACTAAGCTGATCTAATTTTTTAAATTTATAATTATATTTCTTAAATAATTTTAAAACATCTGGAGTTAAAGAACTAAATACAATTAAAATTTTCCCATTTTTCTTTAAATATTTTTTAGCATCTTTTAAAAATCTTTCAATTAATTCATTTCCTTTTTCTCCACCACTTAAAGCTATACTTAATTCTCTATCAACATCATCTTTAGGTAAGTAAGGTGGATTAAATATAATAAAATCAAACTTTTCATTTATATTACTAAATAAATCAGAACAAATAGCATTAATCCCTTTTTTTCTACAATAATCAACAGCTTCTTTTGAAATATCACAAGCTAAAACATCTTTAGTATTTTCTAAAGCGGTTAAACTTTGAATTCCGCTGCCACAACCTAAATCTAGAACTTTACCTTTAGCAAATTTTTTAACATATTTATTTAATAAGAAAGAATCATCTGCAGGTTCGTAAATCATGATATATTGTCATAATATTCTTTTACTCTTTCTATAATAGTTTTTAAGTACATATCTTTAATTCTTTTTTCAAAAATCACAGATAATGGCTCGAATTCAGTAATCCTATAATCATTTTTAATTTTTTCAACCAAATATAAATCTCGTAATCTTTTTAATTGTCTTCTTACATTTGAAGCAGCAACACCCCTTAAAGGTAATTTATATTTTTTTCTATAATTAATAGTTTCATTTTGAATATCCTCAGAAGTCATTAATATTTTCTTATTTCTTGATTTTATTAAAACTAAAAGAATATCAACAATAATATCTCGAGAATCACCAGGTTGAAGTAATCCAGTAGAAAGACATAACTTTCTTACTAACTCTCTTTTATCTTTAGTATAAGGCTTTTCATACCTTCTTAAAGTCAATTCAGCTAGTGGAGTATCGCGTGAAATTGTCTTAAGCATGCCTAAAAGATATTAGCATAAATTTAAATAGCTTATGGTTTGTATATTTTATGAATATTCTGTTTAAATATAGCTTTTATTTTAGTGTAAATGGTTGTTTTATTTAATTTGGTATTTTTGATATAGGTGAAAATAAACTTGCTGTAAAGACTAACAAAACAATCATTATTAAAATTGGAAGTATTATTCCTAAAATAATCCCAACTATATAAAACCCTTTTCTAAAATTAGTTTTTATTACATAACTTCCTGCAATCTTATCATGCAGTCCTTGTTTATCTTTATCCCAGGCAATCATTAAATATCCAATTCCTAATATCAAAGTACTTAAAATCTTTCCAATGTATCTTAATAATGCACCACCAAATCCAATTAACTTTCCACTTCTATTTTGAACTCTTAATCCAAGCAATAATTTTCCTGGACTTCCACCTTTAGTTCCTTCCATATAAATTGTAATTATAGCCACCACAATTCCAACTAAGTACATTAAGCTATTCACTTTAACAAACAAAATAAATAATAAATTCAATAATCCTGCAGGAATTCCTAAGATAATAGAGTCCCAAATTGATGCAGAAAATCTTACCCAAAATCCAGCATATTCTAAATTCTTAGCCATTAAATCATCTCCTAAATTTACAACTTCTTTTTTAGGAGTAGAAGCAACTCCACTAACATAATTAATTGCTTCATCAATATAATCTAAAGGATATCCATTATTAATCAAAGTAGTCTTAGTTTCACTAATACTATAACCATGATCTAAGCTGTCTTTTATGTATTTAACTAGTCTTGAATCTACTATTTTATTATCCTCCTAAAATCTACATAAGAATAAAAAAAGAAAAGCTGTTCTAATGCAACAACAATAGCTTCAATTAAAACAAAAATAGCTATAAGAAATATCATAAATATTGACTTAAAAACATTTTCACTTTTGAAATATTCTATAATACTACTTTGTATTGGATTTCCAGAAATTTGTCCAGATAATAAGGATATCCCAAGTATAATTGTATAAATAATAAAAACTTGTTTTAAATGCCCCTTTGTAATATGAAAACTATATAATAAAGATTGACTTGCTGATTTCTTCTCAATAAATAATATTGGTGTAGAAAAAAATAACCTTAAGCCTATATATATCATATAAACAAGTAATAGAATTACTGCTATTACTGCTGAAAAAATGCCTAAAACTTTTTGTGTTGAGAAAATTAAGAAAGCTACCAAAAATACTAACAAAGTAGGAATTATAATTATTAAAGCATATAAAATATTTAAAGAAATATACCTAAACAGATATTTATTAGTTAACTTAATCATATCATAAAAATTCAAATCTTTTTTGCATATATTTAAAGTTATCAAAGAAAAAGTAGCGCAAGTCAAGTAAATTAGTGAAATTATTCCGATAAAAACAAATATTATAAGTAAAATAATATTTTCAACTGTAATTAAATTATATAATTTATCAGACTGAGAATTATCATTAACATTGTTTACATCTGATTTTTCAAAAGAAGTTTGCATAACTTCTCGTAATCCAGAAATATCAACATATATTAAAGTCAAAATTATTGGAATAAAAATAGAAAGTAAAACTGGAAATACTATCACTTTATGTTTTCCAAGTTCCTTAAAACTAGTTTCAAAGCTCTTTTTTATTTCCAACTTAAGAATATACTAAAAATCTACTATTTAAACTTAACTAACCTAATTTTAACAACAAACTTTAAATAGAAGTACAAAGGCAGAAAGCACATGGACTTAATAGCATGCTTAAGTACTGGAAAAGGGACTTGGGGTCATGTAAATAGAATGATTACAGATGGAAAATGGGACAAAATTTATTTAATCACAAATGATTATGGCAAAGAAAACTTCGCAAAAGATGATAAAACTGAATTAATGTCATTTAATATGAATCAGGGCCTAATTGAATTAAGAGATGAAATATTTAATAATTTAAAAGGAAAAATTAAAGACACTGAAGTAGCAGTAAATTTTATTTCTGGGGCAGGCAGAGAACATATGGCATTAATTAGTGCTTTACTTAAACTTGGCATTGGTATAAGACTAATGGCCTTAACTAAGAATGGCGTGGAAGAAGTATAAAAAACACAAAGTTTAAATTAATAGATTATTTCAATTAATCATGGCTTTATTTAAAGACATTTTAGCTCATAACGAATCTCTTTTTCAAGACACTATGGCTCTAGATTTAGAATATGTTCCAAAAATAGTTCCTTATAGAGAAAATCAACAGAAATATGTTGCAGAATGCATAAAACCTTTATTTAATAATAGAAGTGGTAGAAACTTATTTATTTATGGAAGTTCTGGAATTGGAAAAACTGTAGCTGTAAAACATGTTCTAAATGAACTAAATCAAGAAACAGATGATGTCTTCGCAATTTACATAAATTGTTGGAAAAAAGACACAGAATTTAAAATTTTAAAAGATATTTGTGATCAACTTAATTATAAATTTATTGCCAATAAAAGTTCAGATGATTTATTTGAAGATGTTAAAAAAATATTAAATAGAAAATCAGTTGTAATTTGTTTTGACGAAATAGATAAAATTGAGTCAACTGAAATTATCTATTCTATTCTAGAAGACATCTTAAGAAAAACTATAATATTCATTTCAAATGATAAAAAATGGCTTTTAAATTTAGATACAAGAATTAAATCAAGATTAAGTTTAGAAATACTTGAATTTAAATCATATAATTTTGAAGAAACTAAAGGCATTATTAATCAAAGAGTAGAATTAGCATTTATGCCAAATGTTTTTGACAAAGATTCTTTATCTATAATAATAGAAAAAACATTTAAAACAAATGATATAAGAAATGGCATATTTTTACTAAAACAAAGTGGGGATATAGCAGAATCTAAATCAAGCAGAAAAATCTCACATGAACATGTTGAAGAAGCAATATTAAAACTCTCAAACTTTAATTTTACTAGATCAACTGATTTTATTGATGAGGAAAAAGAAATATTAGACATTATAAAAGATAACTCTGGAAAAAGCATTACAGAAATATTTGATATTTATAAAAGTAAAGAGGAGATAAGCTATAGAACATTTCAAAGGAAAGTTGATAAGCTTAAAAAATCCAGGATAATTTCAACAGAAGAAATAAATGAAGGTATAAGGGGAAAAAGCACAAAAATATATTTTAGCAAAAAATTAACAGATTTTTAAAAGATGGGAGAAGATAGTTATTGGGAAAAATTATTCTTTAATAGTTATTCTATCTATCTAGAAAATGAAAGATTAAATTTTGAAGTAGGTAGTGATGGTGGAGAACTAGACCTTAAACTTTCTTATGAAGACTCTAAAAAGGAGTATGATGCCAGAGCCTTTTTTAGCATTTATATTCTTGAAAGATTTGCATGTGAACTTGAAGATGCTAAAAAACTTATGGAGTACAAGAATATTCAAAATTGTCCTGGGCTTCCTGCAGATATAAGGGACCATCTGAAATCAATTTATTCGTGTCTAGAAGACTTAATTAATGGTAAAACTTTTTTTGGATAATTTAAGATTAATAAAAAAAATTCAGATAGGATTTGCTTTAATAATTAAAAAATAAGACTAATTAATTTTATTTATAATTTCACCCCAAGAATAGACTCTTTCTATGTTTTCAGGCAAATCATCAGATTGATTCCATGGTTGATTTAACAAAAATACTTTCTTTACAGATTTACTACATTCTTCTGCATATTCTAAAGAATCCTCAATCATTACATCTATTTTTAAGTCCTTACATATTTCTGCTTTTTTCTTTCCATGAAAAATCAAATAATCAGCAAAATGAATCTCTTTGAATTTACCATTAAAATATTTATTAACCCAGAATTCAGTATCATTCTTAATTACCCTTGGCCTAGAAGTAATAACCATTAAATCATGATTTACTTGTAATAAATCAATTGCATTTTCAGAAAGTTCAACTGGTTTTAAATTAATTACACCCATTTTTTTATAAAAATCTATAAATAACTGCCATCCTTGAGCCTTGCTTCCATTCCATAATTCCCACAATCTATAAGTAGTTATTTGTTCTTTCTTTAAAACTATGCTGTGGTCCTTTGCCAAATAATCTAAAAACGGATTTATAAACTCTACAAGTACCTCATCCAAGTCAACCCCTATTTTCATAAAGTTACTAAGACATTATCATTTAAATAATTTCCCAAAACACTCATAAAATATAAATTTTGAGTTCACTGGACACACTGGACACCCATGCGCGCAGGCTATTTATAAGGATTCTTCTTAGAAGTTCTTGGAGGTGTTTAAAATGGTAGATTTAACCCAAAAAACAATTCAGGAGCTTCTAGGTGAAATATCTAGAGATTTGCCATTAGAAGACTTTAGTATTAGGAGCAACAAAAAATGGAACTAGATGTATATACTAAAAAAGGCAGATTCCAATTACTAGATAATGATGAAATTGAAGACTATGAACAAGGATTTCTTGAAGGTTATTTTGATTAATTTTTCCTTCTTAATCTTTCCAATTTCTGATCAGCTTCAGCAATAATAGAAACCAATCTGCTATCTCTCCTATTTAGCAAAGCCATATACAATTTATTTGCATATTCAGCATGCTTGCGTGCATGATATAATGCCTCTAAATTAGTTTTGCCACTTTCAATATAAATCCTATACCAATAAGTTCTAGACCACCAATTTTCTCCCCAGCAGTCAATACGAGCCCTAAAATAATCTAGAATTCCCATAATTTGAAAGTAGCTTCAAGTTATAAAAACTTTATGACGTTATAAAATCACTTTCTTTTCATGTAAATTGTATTTGCTATGAAACTAAGATAGTCTTCTATATTAAAAATTAGGGAATAAACATTATTTATGCATTTTTAGGCCAAATTACCCATAACTTAAAAAGCTTAATTTTATAATATGTGAGAGCAAAAGTTCCCACATAGTGTTTTTGAGATAGTTTTATATTAGCTCAAAGATTTACTAATTTATGACTGAAAGAAAGCTACCTAAAATAATTGAAGAGGTCGGATTTGACTTCAGTTGGGATGAGAAGAAAGTCTGGGCTTTGAGCTATCCTATTGAGGAAATAGATATAGAAGAATTAACTTGGCATTTTGATATTCCTTTTCACTGGCTTGGTGATGAAATTTACAATTTGAAACCTATTGAGATAATTAACAATCCTGAAAAATATAAAGGGGAGTATGATAGAACTATGAAGTCTGACTTGAAATTCCCCATAGATATTATGTGGAATAAGGGAAGATGGTTAATTCTTGATGGGCTTCATAGATTAATGAAAGCTAAGATACTCGGAATGAAGAAAGTTAAAGTTCGAAAAATTCCTCGTTCCGAAATATCAAACATCTTAAATTAGTATGTAGGAACAATACTTCACACATATTTATAACTTATAGGATTATCTTGATTTTATGAAAATTGGCATTGTTGGAGCCCCAAATGATATTCTCCTAAGAATTCTTAATGAAATAATTCAATATCAAAAGAATAATAAAAGTTTTAAAGCAGCAGATATTCAAAAAAATCTGAAAATTAATAAAAGAAAAGTAAGAGCACGACTTCACCTACTTGTAAAGAAACAAATACTTTATAGCTAGTTATCCCTTCACAACTTTAAAGAGTCAAGAAGGAGTTGCTTATGTTAAAGTTGATTGTGTAGACTCATTTTTTAATACTCAATGTAATCCTAGATTTGGATTTTGTTTAAATCATAAAAGATTTGTACCTATAAGATTAATGGACGTTCCTGGTTTAATTGAGGGAAGCCACACCGGGGCAGGAATGGGTCTAGACTTCTTAAACGATATTCGTGAAGCCGATGTATTAATTCATGTAATAGACATATCAGGCAGCACTAATGCAAAAGGGGAATCTGTTCCAGCCTTAACTCATGATCCATCAGAAGACATCCAATTTTTAGATTATGAATTAAATATGTGGTATTATCAAATTTTAAAAAAAGGTTGGGATAAATTTGCTCGGCAAGTTAAACAAGAGAAAGCCTCAATAATAAAGGCATTACATAAACAACTTTCAGGATTAAAGGTAACAGAATACCATGTAAATTAAACATAGAAAGTCCAGAATTATGGTCTGATAAAGAATTAATGAATTTAGCAACAGAATTGAGACATAAAAGTAAGCCAACAATTATAGCTGCAAATAAAATAGATATTAAAAATTCTGAAAAAAACCTAGAAAAAATAAAAAAGGATTTTCCTAATTATAAAATAATTCCTTGTTCAACAGATTCAGAATTAGCATTAAGAGAATGTTTAAAAAAAGAATTAATAAAATATATCCCAGGAGATAATAAATTTGAAATTACAACTAAAGATTTAAATGAAACACAAAAAGCAGCTTTAAATTTTATACAAAAAGAGGTTCTAGATAAGTATAATAGTACAGGAATCCAAGATTTATTAAATGAAGCAATATTTAATTTATTAAATTATATTGCGGTATTTCCCGGAGGCATGAATAATTTAAAAGATAAAGATGGAAATGTTCTTCCTGATTGTCTACTATTACCTAATGGGAGCACAGCTTTAGATTTTGCCTTTAAAATACACACAGACATTGGAAATAACTTCATAAAAGCATTTGATGTCAAAAAGAGAATTGTAATTGGAAAAGAACATATTTTAAAGAATTTAGATGTTATAGAAATTGCAACAAGGAAATAGCTATCTATGACTAAGTCTTAAAGGCCCCCCTTTTGTTCTAATACCATACCTAGCCACAATATTAGGTAATGTTTCTAACTGATACTTATCTCTTGATAATCCAAAGTCTGTCATAACTCCATTTTCAGACAAAAATCTTATTTGTGTAGGTGAATACGGAATAACATGATCACTTGGTACAACTAATACAAAACCACAATCTGTTCCAAAATATTCTTTTATTGGTTCTATCACTTCCATAACTCTTTCTCTTTTAAGTGCAAAAAATGTGCCTAATGAACTTTTTGTTTTATTCTTTCTACTACCTCCTCCCTTATAAACTCCACTCTTAACTTCAAATAAAACAGGCAATTCATCAATTAACATTAGCAAATCTACGTCTGAAGTAAGTTGTCCATCTGTCCTTCTTATTATTTCTAAAATACCCTTATCACATTTAAATTCGTAATTCAATGACTTGGCCCGATTTGGGATTGGATCGAATTTTACTCTACCATCCATTGAACCACATATACGTTCTACTGATTCCCTAACTAAAGCTTCTGCCAAAAGTCCACTTAAATGACCCCAACCAAAAGAAACATCGCCGTAATAGCGTCTCAATCGCTCTATTGCTGGCAGCCACAATGATGTATCAAAATTTATAGTTCCTGCAATCTCTTCCTCAAGTTGATTCTTTTCCAGTAACATTTAAAGCATAAAAAAACCAATAATATAAGCTATGACCAAAAAAACTATTGCATAGTCATAAGTTTCTCCTCTAAACCCAATTCTATTGTCGTTTGGAATTTCTTTCATATTAATCTATTATATTTTCTTATTTAAAAGCTTTTCTAACCTTTATTTTTTCCTTTAGTAGAAACATTTAAAAAACAATTTACTTCTTAAGTTTATGCAAAAAAGAACCTTAATTAAAGACACAAAAAACTCCAAAGAAGTAGCATTATTTGGTTGGGTTCATGAATTAAGAGACTTAGCAAATATCAAATTTATTATATTAAGAGATTTTTCTGGAGTTATACAATGTGCAATAAAAAAAGATTCTAAAGCATGGGATAACTTTAGTACTTTAACTTTAGAAAGCGTTATTGAAATAAAAGGAAAAGTAAAAGATGCAAATGTAAAAAGTGAAGAAGTAACAATTAAAAATTTTGAAATTGAAGTACAAGAAATAAATTTAATTAACAAAGCAGAAAACTTACCTATTCAAGTAGTTTTAAAAGATAAAAGTATCCACCAAAAATTACAACCATCGGTTTAGAATCAGGAGCTGAATCTTTTCAAGTAAATTATTTTGATAAAAAAGCAGTTCTTGCTCAATCACCTCAATTTTATAAACAAATGTTTGTTCTTGGGGGATTTGAAAGAGTTCTAGAAATAGGCCAAGTTTACAGAGCAGAGAAGTCTCACACAAATAGGCATCTAACTGAATTTACAGGTGTAGATTTTGAAATGGGCTTTATTAAAGATGAAGATGATATAATGGATATAATTGAAGAAATGTTAAAATATGTAATTGAAAAAGTAAAAGAAGAAAGAAAACAAGAACTAGAAATTTTAAATGTGCAATTAA
>JAGVZF010000024.1 GCA_018302785.1 Candidatus Woesearchaeota archaeon
TAATTTGCTTGAGACACCATCTCAAGCATTTATTAGGAAATTAAAACAATGAAAATTAGAAATAAACCAGCGTTGGGAAATAATTTCGGGATACTACACTATTTATTCTTTTTTAATTAGGAACTTTTAAAAATTAAGGCAGATTATGAATTTCATGTTTAAAGACTTTGTATTATTTAATTATGAAAGTATAATGGCATATAATTTAGTAATTGAGATAGTTAATACTAAAATATATAATAAAATTAGTGATTTAAAAAATGCAAAGCAACCAATTATATTTAAAGGAGATTTTGATACCATAAGGAAATTAGCTGAACAAAAGAAAATTCAGTATGTTGTTGACTTAGAAGATAATGAATTTAAAGATAATTTAAACTTTGCCAATTCTGGATTTAATCAAGTTATTGCTAAAATATTTGCTAAAAATAATATTAAAGTATGCTTTAATTTTAATTTGGTTTTAAATTCTAATTCTTTTGAAAGAAGTAAAATTTTAAGAAGAATGATGCAAAATGTTAAATTATGTAGAAAATATAAGGTTAAAATGTTAATTAATTCTTTTGCTAAAAATGAATATGAATTAAGAAGTAGAGATGCTTTAAAGAGCTTTGGATTAGTGATTGGGATGAATTCTAGAGAAGTTATAGAAGCAACTAATTTATAGAAGATTTATTTTTTATTAACTTAAATATCTTGATTTCTTCATCATGTAATGTTTGGGTGAAAAAGTAATACATTGCATATAATTCAAGAGCAAAAGGTAAATAACCTAAATAACCTAGAATTGGCATTTCAAATATTTTAAAAAAACTTACATAAGGAATATTATAAAACCATTTAGGAATAGCATAGTAATTCCAAAATTCCCAGAAGAATCCTGTAATTAACCCAGCTAACATTAATGATAAAGGGATTTTTAAGTTTCTATCTTTTAAATGAGAAATAATGCTTGGCTTTTTATGCAGATAATTTATTGGATCAAGCAAAAAGAAAAATGAAGCCCAGACTAATGGGAATGTGAATTTTGGGAAGATTATTGGAGAAATTAAGCAAATAATTCCAATTAAATACATAATATGAAGAAATCTTTTTGTAATATTATGTTTATGTTTTAATTTTCTATGATTAAATAAATTTGTATTCTGTATTAAAAAATAAGTTTCAAATATAGCTGGAAGAACTGTAGAAAATGAGAGTAATGCAAATAATCCCTTTTCAATATTAGATTTAAATACATCAACTGTATTATATTGCCAGTTTGATATATATTGATTAATTATTTCAAAAGTTATCCAGAAGAATGTAGATAAAATTAACATAATAAAGAAATGTTTTTTATCTGTCATTAATAGACTTTTTTTTGATATTTTATAGTTAATTGCATCAATGATAAATATATAACCAAACCAAATTATTGGAAAATACCATCTTGCAAAAGGTTCAATTTTTAACACAAAATTGATTTCGGCAAACAAAACTAGTAGAATTCCTAATTTGCCGTACCATTTGAACATAGAATAAAAGTCATCATTTTGGTTTATAAACATTAGCTATCAAGTCAAAGTAATTACATCATAGTTTAAAGATAATTTTAGGAGATACTGAACTCTCTCAACTACTATAGATGGAGTTACAACAATTCTATCATTAATATTTTGAAAGTTTAAATAGTCTTGTAAGGGTGAATAGTTTGGGGTAAGTTGAGTAACAATAGATGGATTAAGACATTGCTCACTAAATCTTGATATTAATTGGCCATATAAAGGGGATGTTGGAGTTGATGCTATTATTGTGTATACATAATCGGCAACAAAATGATGTTGTATTTGTGAAGAAAGTCTTTCAAATAGTTTTGATTTTAAAGTAGTTAAGTTAACATTAGCCTTTGGATTAGCTTCTAGAATTATATCTAAGCCAAATGCACTTTCTGCTTCTCTTCCATGTATTAAAAATATATTACTAAATGGATCTATCATTTTAAAATGGACTCGCCGGGATTTGAACCCGGGGCCTTTCCGCAGCGAACGGAACACTCTACCCCTGAGCTACGAGCCCTGTAAAGTTTATAAATACTTTATTTAATTATAACCTTTTATAGTTATGCTGCAGAACTATATGCAAAACAAGTTTCTTCAAGAGTTCCATTTGGATTTAGTTTTATAGATCCTATATCAAATTTTAATCCTACTGATTCTACAAATGATTGACTATGTGAAATTAAAAATTCTATGTCACTGTCATTGCTTAATATTCTTACTGGGTAATAACCATTATGTGAATTTCCTGTGAATAAATCAGAAATTATAAAAGCAGAAGTAACTAGTGCTTCATCTGTATATTTGTTATTACTTTTTCTTGAATTATAGTATCTTTTTTGATTTCTTGATTTTAAGTATCTTAAATGTTGAAATAATCTATGATAGTTTTCTTCTTCCCTAAATGCCCCATCTAGAGTACTATCTCTATCTAAAACTTGACTAAACTCTAGAAGTCTTTCTGCTAATGAAAAGCATCTTTTCCAATAATCTTTGTAAATTGGAAAATTAATTATTTTTCTTGATTTTCTTGACTTTACAATTTTTCTTTTTAATCTTTTAAAGTAATTTGCTCCTACTTGAAGTTCCTCTACAACTTCTGGGATTAGAAATACATTGTCATTATTTCTAGTTAAATTCATTAAAAATTGTTGTTTAATTTCTGCATATTGATAAAATTGCTTTAGTAATGGTCTAAGCTCTTGAGTTGGATGAGGCCATACTAGTAATTCATTATAAAGTTTATCAAAACTTCCATCTATATGACCTGTTTCTAAGTTTATAAATTCTGGTGGGTACCATACATTTGTGTCTATCAAAATTATTTTTTCTAATAATGGAACTTCAGATAAGTTTCTTAAAAGTCTTGAGACATCAAGAAGTTTAATTATTGCCATTTTTTTAGGTTTATTGGGATAAATATAAAATATCTTCTGTTTTAATCCTTCTTCCTTTGTCAATGAAATTTAATATCTTATTATTTTTAATTTTACCACAGCCCAAGATATCATTTCTATGTGTTAATATTATATAGCCCTTTATGTCTCCATTATAAATCAAATCCTTTCCAAGGAACCAAGATTTTGAGTCTTCTAAAGATAAATCTATTACATTTTTTTTGGCATTTTTACCAATTATTTGAGAACCTTCTATAGAAAGTCTTATGCCATCATCTTCTATTTTTGCAAAATATAACCCTATATTATTAATTCTTAATTTATTTAAGTCAATTTTAGAAATATATCTATTAGTGATGTAAATCTTATTATCCCTATTTATAAGAAAAACATAATCTAGATTTAGTTCTTTAATAGAAAATTGATTTTGTAAATTACCTAATATTTTTTTAATTTCTTTTTTATTTAATACTTTAAAGTTCATCATTTACTATCTAAATTAGGAATCTGTAAAACTTTTCCTTTTGGAATATGTTCATAATTATCAAGATATTCTTTACATACTTTAAGAGAAAGTGTAATTAGCATAATTCTTGGTTAATATAGTAATTTAAATAGCTTTTCCATAAAACAACAATTTTAAATATTAGGCCAAATAAAAACTTATTATGAAATTTGATAAGAAAATCCTTTTGGCATCTTTAGAGAATGCTATAAAACATGATGGAAAAGCTAATGTTAATGCTGTTTTGGGCATTGTTTTATCTAAGAGTCCTGAGTTAAAGAAAAACATTAAAGAGTTGCAGAAGAATGTTAGTGATGTAGTTAGTAATATTAATAATATGACTTTAGAAGAGCAAAAACTTCAATTTAAAAACTTAGGCGGAGAAATAACAGAGAAAAAAGAAGAAGAAAGAAAACTGCCAGAACTTAAGAATGTTAAAGGAAAAATTATAATGAGGTTAGCTCCTTATCCAAGCGGACCTTTACATATAGGAAATTCTAGACCTTACATTATTAATGACGAATATGTTAAGATGTATAAAGGAAAATTATTACTTGTTATTGATGATACAATTGGAAGCGAAGAAAAAAATATTAGTAAAGAAGCTTATGAGTTAATTCCAGAAGGTTTAGAATGGCTTGATATAGCTTTTGATAAAAAAGTTATTTATAAATCAGATAGACTAGAGATTTATTATAAGTATGCAGAAGAATTAATTAAAAAAAATAAAGCTTATGTTTGTGAATGTTCTTCAGAGATTTTAAGAGGGAATAGACAGAAAGGGTTAGAATGCAATTGTAGAGTTAAGTCTATTTCTACTAATTTAAGAGATTGGGAAAAGATGTTTAAAGCTAAAGAAGGTAGTACGTCTTTAAGAATTAAGACAGACATGAAACATAAAAATCCCGCATTTAGAGACAGAGTTATATTTAGAATTTCTGATAGGAAACATCCAAGAATTGGAAATAAATTTAGAATATGGCCATTGTTAGATTTTTCATGGGCTATTGATGACCATTTATTAGACATTACTCATATACTAAGGGGAAAAGAATTAATGATGGAAAGTGATATGGAAAGATATATTTGGAATGTATTTAAATGGAGACAAATTGAGATTATTCATACTGGATTATTACAAATTGAAGGGATAAAACTTTCTAAATCTAAATCTAAAAAAGAAGTTGAATCTGGGGCTTATGAAGGATGGGATGACCCAAGAACTTGGAGCCTGCAATCACTAAAAAGAAGAGGATTTCAACCTGAAGCAATTAGAAGATTTATTTTAAGCTTTGGAGTTACACAAAGCGAAATTAAAGTTCCTGTTGATGTTTTATATTCTGAGAATAGAAAGTTATTAGATAAAAAAGTAAATAGATATTTCTTTATTTCAAATCCTAAGAAAATTAAGATAAAAAATGCACCTAATTTAAATGTTGAAGTTCCTTTACATCCTGATGATAATAGAGGACACAGAAAATTTAAGACTGAAGACGAGTTTTATATAAGTGATGATATAAAGAAAAATACTGTATATAGGTTTATGCATTTATTTAATTTTAAAGATAATAAATATTTGTCTACGGAATTAGATAAAAGTTTGAATGCAAAATTAATTCACTGGATTCCTGCTAATGATAATTTTGTAAATGTTGAAATTGTTATGGTGGATAATTCTAGAATAAATGGAATTGCTGAATCTTCTGTTAGAAATTTGAAAGTTGACGATATAATACAATTCGAGAGGCAATTCTTCTGTAGATTAGATAATAAATCAAATGATAAAATTGTATTTTCCTACGCTCATAATTAATTTTTAGAAATTTAAAAAAGAAAAAGGTTGTGTTTTTATTTTAACACAAAATAAGTTTATCTCCTTCTTGTTGGGGCCTTTCTTCTTGATGAAGAACTCCTTGATGAAGACTTACTTGCTGATCTTCTCTTTGCTGGCATCTTATTATCACCTCTGTTTTATTATTTATTACTGTTTACAATATTTTATTCATATATAAACGTTTCGATTTTACAATTTTTTTATGTTGAAGTGATAAAATTTATCAAATTTTTTTAATTTTGCTTTTAATTTTTGAAAAGTTAATTTCTCGACGGAAAATTATTGTTTATTTTTATTTATGTGTAATTTAAAAATTAAATTTGTAAATTGATACGATAAAATTAATTCGAATTTATATTTGATGATGTTAAGAATTTTGTGAAATGTCAAAATTAAAAAATATTTTTTATTAAATTACAAAATTTAGTAAATTTATTTTAATATTTACTTAAGATGATAGTTTTTGTCTTAGCTATTTTGTGTCTTTTTGATAGCAAAAAGTATTTAAATGTTAACTATAAGCTTTAAGATATAAATTTGGAGGAAAAACATGGATATTGATACTGAAGTTCCTAAAGAGAAGCTGAATAGAGCTATGGAAATTGTAGAGATTGCACGAAGAACTGGAAAAATAAAGAAAGGAACTAATGAAGTAACTAAGGCTGTTGAAAGAGGAATTGCTAAGTTTGTATTAGTTGCTAAGGATGTAAATCCTAGAGAAATTATTATGCACTTACCAGCTTTATGTAAAGAAAAGCAAGTTCCTTTAGTACCTTTTCCCACTAAAGTAGAATTAGGTGCTTTAGCTGGATTGAGTGTTCCTACTAGTGCAATTGTAGTAATTAAAGAAGGAGACTCTAAAGACCATATAAAGGAATTTTCTGAGTAAAAATGAATGAGGAAAAGCAAGATAAGAGATTAGCTAAAAAAGTAGAGAAGAGAGAATCTAGTTTATTTACTTATGCAATCCCTGCTAGAGTAGAAGATATAGTGGGAAGAACTGGAACTAGAGGGGAAGTAATCCAAGTTAGAGTTAAAGTACTAGAAGGAAGAGATTCTGGTAAAATTTTAAGAAGAAATACAAAAGGACCTGTTAAAATTGGAGATTATTTAATGTTAAGAGAAACAGAGATTGAAGCTAGAAAATTAATTCATAAGAGTAGATAATGGCAAATTGTGAATTTTGTGGAAGGAATATTGAAAAGGGAACCGGAAAAATATTTGTTTATAAAACTGGAAAAATGGTAAATTTTTGTTCTTCTAAATGTGAGAAAAATACATTAAAATTACATAGAAATCCTAAAAAGTTTAAGTGGACTTTAAAATCAAAGAAAAAGAAATGATTGAGAGAACCTTAGTTTTAATAAAACCTGATGGAGTTTCTAGACATTTAATTGGAGAAATTATAAAAAGATTTGAGCAAAGAGGATTGAAAATTATAGGATTAAAGATGACTAAGTCAGATGATCAAAGAGCTTCTAAACATTATAATGATGATATTGCTAAAAAACATGGACATGAAGTAAGAAATAGGTTAATTGCTTATGTTAATGATGGTATTATTGTTGCTTTAGTTTTAGAAGGTATAGATTGTATAAATGTAGTTAGAAAAATTTGTGGAAGTACTTATCCTAATGAAGCATCTTTAGGAAGTATAAGAGGAGATTATGCACATATAAGTAAAGATTATGCTAATTCTAATAATAAAAATGTTAAGAATTTAGTTCATGCTTCTGGAAGTTTAGAAGAAGCTAAAGAAGAAATTAAAATTTGGTTTAATGATAATGAATTATTTAATTATGAAGGAGATCATGAAAAATATATTTAACGACCATGTCTCCATCCTCTTAATGCTGTTCTAAAAATAATACTTAAATCATCATATAAAGTGTAATTATGTTGTGAATCTAATTGACCCATCTCTTGTAATGTTAAATCTCTTCTTTCTTTGCCTTGGTCTAGACAATCAATGCATGCTCTGCTTGTTAACCCAGGTCTTTGGCTTAAAACATTTGTATAACCTAAAGTTGAGAGATAAATTGCTTCTTCTATAGATCTAGGTCTTGGGCCTACAATAGACATTTCTCCTTTAAGAATGTTTAATACTTGGGGAAGTTCATCTAGACTATATCTTCTTATTATTCTTCCAATAGGAGTTATTCTATCTTCAGGAATTAAAGTTAGACCTTCTTCTGTTAGCGTAGTATCTAAAGTATTTGAGTTTATCATAGATCTAAATTTAAACATTGTAAAAGTGTTTAAATTTTCATCAACTCTTTCAGCTCTATATAAAATTGGGCCAGAGTAAGCACTATTTAATTTACCTTGGATATAGAGTGCTGAGGCTACTGCTAATTGAACTGGACATGTTACTAATACTATTGCTATACTTCCGGCAATATCTAATGACCTTTTTAGTTTATACGTCATAAATCTTTTTGGTTAACTTGGCTTTATAAAGCTTTCGTTTTGATACTACTATATGGGAGTATTATAATGGAAAGATTTATATACTAGTTATACTACTTATAAGTAGTTATAAATTAAGAGGTAAAAATGGTAAAAAAAGACTTAAAACCAGTTTTTGATGCTTTTAAAGCTAAAGAAAGAGAATCTTATAAAACTGAGAATATTTTATATGGTTTAGACATAGCTAAAGGAACTGCTCCTTATGCATTAGCTGGAGTTGCTGCAAAATATGCTTTATATGGAATTGGAGAAGGTTATGACAGATTAAGTGCTTTAGTTGATAAGACTAAAGAAAGTGTTAGAATTGATAAAAAAATAGGAGATTGGTTTGATAAAGTAACAGGAAAAGAACAACAAACTCAAGATGTTGTTGGGGAACCAAAAGTAGATTATAGTGAGAAACTTAATGGTTATGGAAATTTAGCATTATTAGTTGCCTTAGGTGTTGGATTAGGTGTTTCTGCATTAAGAGGTTCTGGTCAACATTATGATAGAAAAATTAGAAAGAGACAAATTGTTGCAACTGAAGAACAAACTAGAGCACTAAGAAACCTTGAAAGAATTATGCAACAAAATAATGATTTAACTTCTGAATAAATATTTTAATACAAAGAATAAATTTTCTTTTCTTTCTCTAATTCTTCTGTAGAAATAATGAAGCCATTTTTTACCATATGGGACATAAACTCTAATTGGAAAAGATTTATCTGCAAGTTCAATTTGAAGATTTCTTCTAATGCCATATAACATTTGAAATTCATATCTATATTTTTTAACATTATACTTTTTAAAATAATTTTTTGCTTTTTCTATTATTTTTTGATCGTGTGTTGCAATAGCAATAAATCCTTTACTTTTTATTAATTTTATTAGTAAGTATATGTAATTTTTGTTAGTGTCTTCTTTTTTTAAATAACTTATTTTTGAAGATTCTTTATAAGCTCCTTTAACTAGCCTAATGTTTGCCTTTCTTTTTATTAAGGATAAAATATCTTTATAACTTCTTTTTAGGTTTGCTTGAATAGCTATTTCTAGATTAGGATATTTTTTGTGTAATTTTTTGTAAAAGTTAATTGTTGTAGTTGTGTATTTAGAGCCTTCCATATCTATAGTTACTGCTACTTTATATTTAGATGCGTATTTTACTAGATAACTTAGATTTTTTAAGCAGTATTTTTTACTAATATCAATGCCTAAACTGCTTAACTTTAACGAAATATTTGAGTTTAATTTTAGAATATTTATTGAGCGAATTAATTTTTTATATTGCTCGATATTTTTAGATACTTCTTTTTTTATTAATGTGTGTTCTCCTAAAAAATCTAATGTTGTTTTAATGTCATTCTTATTTAGTATTCTTGTAGCTTTTATAGCATCTTCTAGATTTTCTCCAGCTACAAATCTTTTTGCAAAGTAAATTAAAATATTCATATTATCGTTTTTTATAAAAATAAATTATTAATATAATAAACCCTAGAACATTGTAAATATCTGCTAGGTTAAATATTGGCCATATTTTTAAGTCAATAAAATCTCTTACATATTTAAAGGAAATTCTATCTATTAAATTTCCTAATGTTCCAGATAAAATAAAAATTAATGATAATTCTAATCTTTTTTGTTTTGATTTTATTAAATAATAAATTATAATTAAAGCAACTATTATAGAAATAATAATTAGTAAATTTATTTGGTTTTTTAATATTGAGAATGCTGCTCCTGTATTTTCCGTATAGTTAAATATGAAGAAATTTTTGTTTTTAAAATATAATTTAGTTAATTGATCTAATACTATTAATATTATTAAAAGAAGTATATTTTTTTTACTTACCATCTTTTAGGTGGTTCTTGAGATTCTACTGCGATTTTTTCTATATTAATTGAATTAACCTTTGTTCTATTTGTTGGATTTTTGTATTTAAAAGTTCTAGTTTGCTTAGGATTAATTGGAATTCTGTATTTGATGGATTTGATATAGGCTCAAAAAAAGGTCTTTGAAAATTTTGTTGAGGCATATATTGGTCTTGATAGCCTAAATCAGAATCATTTGAATTTTGTGAAGGGATTTCTTCTTTCTTTTTTTTGCCGAACCAGGACATAGAACTT
>JAGVZF010000038.1 GCA_018302785.1 Candidatus Woesearchaeota archaeon
ACTTAAATCTGTTTCTTTAATGATTAAATTTCCATCAAATTCATTAATAAAGGAATTAAGACCTGCTGTAGAAATAGGTTGATTTGGATTAAAACCTAGTTCTTGAATAGAGCTATATTGTCTTGATAAATCAGCATTAACGCTAGACGAAACTAAAAACAAAAATGCTAAAATTAGGAATAATTTTTTTCTTAACATTTAATCTTAAAATTATATAAATTGTTGCTATTTTATAGTAGAGATAAGTTTATAAAGTTTATCTCAATTTAAAAAGGTTATAATTCTCAATAATAAAACTTAAATAAACTAATGTATTATTGAAATCTATGAGAGGTGGCTTAATTTTAATGTTTATTGCACTATTACTTATTTATGGATGTAAAAGTGAAAATACTGGAAGTGCTATTGTTGATGTTAATAAGGAAATAGAAAAGCAAGGAATTCCTGATGAAAAAGTCATAAGTGTAAATAATACTAACCAAAGTTATTATGTTAATACTACAATAGATTATTCTAAAGAAGCTAAGATGAGGATTAATGATGCAAAAGAAGAGATAAGTAAAACTGTAATTCTTCTTAAAATTAAGGTTGATAAGAAACTAATTAATAGTAGAAATAAGCAAAAAGCAGATAAATTAATTAATAATGCTGAGATATTACTAAGTAAGGCTGAAGAAAGCTATAATAAAGGGCTATATGAAAATTCAATTGACTTAGCAGTAGAAGCAAAAATAAAAAGCATTGAAGCAAAATCAGTAATTGGTTAATGAGAAATAAAAAAATTATTAAGAGAGAAGCAAAGAAAAAGGTTGAGGAATTATTTTTTCATGCGGAATCTGTTTTTAGTTCTGATAAAACCTTAGCTAATAGATATGTAAATATTGCAAGAAAGATTGCTATGAAGGTTAATTTAAGGTTGCCTTCAAAATTAAAAAGAAAATTCTGCAAGCATTGTTATTCTTTTTTAATGCCTGGGTTTAATTGTAGAATAAGAACTAGGGACAATAAAGTTGTCTATTATTGTTTAGAGTGTAAAAAATTTATGAGATTCCCATTCTTAAGAGAGAAAAAATTAAGGAAATCTAGTAAGTTAAACACTTAAAGAATTTGAAATCTTTTTGAATAACTTTATTGGATTCGATTGTAATGTTATTTTTAAAATTTGTGTTAATTTCGGCTATTGATACAAAATAAACATCTGGATTTAATGAAATTTGATAATATCCATCTTTAACTGTTATTTTGGCATAAATATCTTTTGAAGAACCTGGAGCCCCTACTATATACTCTCCATTTTCATCCACGATGTATTTTTTTGCAATAAAGTAAATATTTCCATTATAATTTGAGTATTGTCTATTTTCTTCTACTACTGGTGGCATGCAATCACCTTCACCATATAACACCTGCCCTTTAGCACCTTGAGTTATTTCAGAATCTTCATAATTGTATTCTGTTGGTTTTTGTATTTTTTGGCAGATTCCTGAAATACATTGTGCAACAAAAAACTTATTAGATTGTGGTGGCATGACTGATGGACAGCCTGGAGCAGGCCCACATTCTTCTTTTGACGGACAGTTTAAATTTCTTAAAGTTTCAAAGGCATTTGAATTAACTGCTACATAGCCAGCACGTGAATAATCAACAGGAATGCAAGCTCCCGCATAGCAACAACTTAATCCTAGTTCTTTATTAATTAATTGGCAATCACTATCAGTATTGCAAGTTATATCTATTTTATAGTCTTGGATTTCTATAACTTTTCCTGATTCTGTAGGACATTGTTCAAATTCACAGTTAGGTCCTGTTCTGCCAACAACAGAACCATCTGGGCAAACTTTACCTTCTGCTGTACAACCTTTGATTTCTTGAGGAATATTACATGAAGAAATTAAAAGTATTGGTAAAAATAGCAAAATAATAAGTCTTTTCATACCCACCTTAATAAATTACTTAATTTAAAAGCTTTTTTATTGCTTATTTCTGGATCTCTTTGAATTATTTGTCTTTTTTCCTTGTAGATTTTCATTAGTTCTATGTAGATTTTTGTCCATTCTTCTTTTACGAATTGTTTTTCTAAGTTTAGTTGATTTCCAAAACCTCTTTTTTTTAGTTCTTTTGTTACTATTCCTCCTTTATGAGGATGACTATATAATTTTGGTAAAGGAGAATGAAATCCATGTGAGTAATGAATTAATTCATGAGCTATTGTTAAATCTACTATATGCTCTGGAATTAGTGAACTTTGAAATAATGAATTTACTGCAATTTCAGTATCTTTATTCTTTAAGGTTTTTATATGGCCAAATTTATTTTTCCATTTGCCTTTAAATTTAATTATAACATTATTTTTTTTCTCAACTTCTGGAAATAATAATTGCCAGATGTTATTAAGTCTTTTTTCCAGCCATAATTGATTTCTCATATTTCTAAAATTTGTGTATTTGTTATTATCTATTTAAGGATTTCTGACATTACTTTGTCTATTTCTTTATGAAGTTCTTCAATTGTTCCATTATTTATTATTTTGTAATTTGCCTGCTGGACTAGAGAATTTATTTGCTGCTCAGCTTGATGGGAATCAAGAATTTCGAGATCTCTTTTATTTTTAACTATATTAAATTGACGTGCTCTATTAAACCTATTTTCAAAATCTGAGATAATTCCTATTGTAATTAAATTTGGAAGTTTAGCCTTAAGAAATTTAAGTTCTTCTTGATCTCGTAATCCATTAATAATAGAATTATCATCAAATGATTTTCTATATATCTCTGCTGTGTAAAACTCTGCGCCATATTTTTCTCTTAGTTGGACTCCAGCATATTGAAGTTTACTTTTTTTAGAAACATCATCATGTGATATTATCTTTAGATTTGTTGCAAGTTGAGCTATTTCATCACTAAATCTTACTTTTCTAAAATGATACTTTTGGGTCACATAGCTAGCAAATTCATCCTTTCCTGAAGCTCTTTCCCCAACAAGAACAATATGTACAATTTTCATAACATTTTAAGATGCCCAGTAACTTTATCAATTTTTTCTTCTAGATCTGGGCCTATTGCTAAACAAGTTATAGTTGGTTCCTTAAAAAAAGTTCTTCCAGAATCTGTAATTAGAGAAGCTACAAGTTTCTGTCTTAATGCAGCTTTTTTTAATTCTAGAAGTTCTCTTAAATTTTGAACCTTGGCAATAATTTTAGGCATACCTTGCGATTGCCATTTTTCTATAATATCTTTACTTGATTTTAGGACTGATTCTACAGAAGCATGAGAGCATTGGGCTGCTGTTTTCCCAGTAGGCATTTTTAAGTCCTTTCTAACAATAATAACTTGTTTATAGTTCATCTTTTTGCTGTCTTTTAATTAAAGATCGCCACTTTAAGGGCTTAGTTCTAAATTTGTGTTCAATCTCACGAAGTATAGCTTCGTAAGCTTTGTGAAGAGACATATTTAAATCCCATTCTGCAGCATGAGATCTTAAAAGTCTGCTTGGCTGATCAACTTGAATTCTTATGTGAAATCTTTCTCTTTTTCCTTCTACATCTTCTAGTTTAATTTGTAGGCTAACGTCTACTTCTTTTTTTAAGCATCTGGCTATCTTTTCATAGTATTTATTAGAAATTTTTATTACTGAAGCTTGCTGAACATCTGCTAATTTATTTACACCAACATATTTTATTGCCATTTTCTTCACCTCTTACTTAAGCATACAATATAAATTTCTTTACTTGTTTTTTTACTAGCCATAGGCTTAGTTGCTTTTACAAATCTAAAGTGCTTTTTTAGTTTATCTATATAATTATTTAAGTCTTTTCCTTGAAAAACTTTAACAATAAAATTACCATTATATTTTAATACTTTTAAAGCTATGTATAAAGATCTTTCAGCCAATTCTATAGAAGCTTCAGAATCCTGAGTTCCTGTTGTTTTTGGAGCTATATCACTTAGAATTAAGTCAAAAACTTCTGATTTTTCCTTTATAGCTTTAATTATATCTTTATCATAAACATCTTTTTTAATAAAAATTATATCTAAATTATCTATTTCTTTTATATCTATTCCTATAATAAGGCCTGTATTTTCTAGTATTTCTTTACAATATTGAGACCATGAACCAGGCCAGCATCCTAAGTCTAGAATTTTTTGATTTTTTTTAATTAATTTATATTTCCTATTTAAATCTTCAAGCTTAAAAACAGATCTAGCTTTATAACCTTGTTTTTGTGCTTTTATTGTAAATTTATCTTTCATTTAGTAACCATTAATTTCTGCTTCAATTTTTGGAGTAGTATCTGTTTTACTTATTTTTAAATCCACATCATTAGTTTTTACTTTAATTTGATTTAATTCTTTATCTACTATTATATATTCTGGAGTTATTGGAGATTTAGCTACTCTTGCTAATTTATAGCCTAAAAATTTTAATATTGGTTTGTCATTAGAATCTGCTTTAATAGTGTTATAGAATTTTTGAATTTCTTGGTCTATAACTATATATTCACATTTTTTGTCTTTATTACATATAAAGTTATTTGGACATCCACACTTAGAACATTCTTCAACTAATAAGCCATTATTACAGTATAATGGTTTTTCTGTAGAACATTTATTATAAGGAACTTTATTGTCACAATAACCTAAAAAAGATTCACTATTAGTTTTTATTGACGGCTTAAGACAGCATTTTCTATTAATAATTTTTACAGAATACTTAAGGTCTTCAGTTAATTCTATATAATTAGTATTATCAGATAAGAAAGTAACATCTTTTATAGTATATACAAAATAATCTCCTTGAAAGTTAATATTATATTCTTTTGTTTGTTGTTTATCTTGATAAGCAATAATAAAAATTAATTTATAGTTTTTTGTCTTGTCAAAATTTTCTGGCAAATTTAATAATAAATCTTTTTCAAATTTATTTAAAGGTTCTATAGTGTCTAAGAAAAAACCATCTCCTGCTTCTGTTAAACCCTCTATATATGCTATTGTTGAAATATCTGTGAGTGGAGCAAATTCATTAGTATTTTCTAATTCAACTTGTAATTTTAAAGACTTTCCTGCTGGGATTATATTATTATTTATCATTTCTCCAGCATTACATGATTCTGTTAAAAGAGTTAGTTCTATTAAAGGAGAATCACAAGAAGCTTCGCAAATTCCTTGTGCTTGTTCACAATAATCAGCTAGCTCACATAAATTTGTAGAACTATCACATAAATAACCAGGACTACAACCACATAATGAACAGTTTCTTATTAACTCACTGTTTTGACAAAAAAAAGGTTTTTCTGTAGAACATTTATTGTTTAAAGTGCTATCTTTACAATTTCCTAGAATAGCTAGACTTGAGATAAAACCTGAGCTATTTGATAAGCTAAAAATAATTAATATAAGCAAAATTAATGTAAAAATATAACCTCTTTTCATGGCTTTAATTTAGGCTTTTTGACTTATAAAACTTTCTATAAATATTTTGTTATTATTAAAATTATAATTGGAAGTAGAATAGCGTAAAAAATTAAGAAAGAATAATCTGCTGTACTAAGCTTTTGTTTTTTAGATATAAATAATGGCTTAATTAAATTAAATGATTTCTTGAATGTGAATAAGAATAATAGACCCCAAATTGTAAATAAAATAATTTCTCCGAGTAAATTATTATTAATATGTAAAATTATTTGATAAAAAACTGTTAAATTATAGATTATATGAATAATCATTGTTAAAAAAACATTTTTTGTAATTTCATATAATGAAACTATTATTAACGATCCTAGAAAAACTGAAGCTAATGTTATAAAGCTATGATAATATGAATTTGGAATTAAAAAGAAATGCAGAATTGCAAAATTTATTGATACTACTAAAATTGTTATTAAACTTGAATAATATTTAGATAAATGATTTTGTATTAAAGATCTTTCTATTAGTTCTTCTTTTATTATAAATATTGGAAGATTTATTAAAAAATATAATATTGCTAAAAATGAAAATATGTTATATTGAGATGTGTACCATGAATCAAAAGATGGATCTAGTATTCTTCCTAATAATGGAATTGGGAATAAGAAAAATAATAATAGAAATGTTAACTTAATGTCTTTTATATTTAATTTTTTGATTCCATAAAAGCTTGTTTTTGATTTTGAGTAAATTTTTAAAAGAATTATTATTAGAATTACAATTATTAATGAATATATTGCTGGTAAGTTAAATAAACCAATTTCAAATTTCTTATTTAATGATTTTGCAATTGCACTTGATAAAATTGGAAGGATAATAGTTATTAAAGTATTTGCTAGAATTAACAATAATATTGTTTTTATATTTATTCTTGCCATTTTTCAAATTTGTTTAGTGCTATTAAGACTCTAAATGTTGTAAATATTTGGCCAAAATTTTCTTTATTATCTTTATTTATTGACCATCTTCCATCAGTTTCTTGTCTGTTTATTAGTTCTTTAGTTAATTTATTTAATAATGCTTTGTTTTTATAATTTGTATAAATTAGTACATCTAAGATGTTTGCTATTGTTGTTGTGTCTTTCCATGTTTCTTTATCATTAATTGATTTTGCAATATAATCTTGGAAGAATTTAATATCTTTATTATCATTAAATTCATAAAGCATAGTTAATGTATGGATTGCTGCATTTACTTTTGTTATTTCTATATGATCTTCATTTATAAATGAATATGTATCTTTAACAATTCTGTCTTTTACTAATTTAATAGATTCTTTATTATTTGCTTTAGATATTAATCTTACACACCAAGATTCATCTGCTATGGTTCTAAAGTCTTGATCTCCTTGATAAAAAGATTCTGGAAGCCATTTATCATTTGATAAACTTAAAAGTGCTAAATTTGCCATTTCTTTATCTTCATATAAATAACCTAGAATACAATAAGTATCTAAGGCAATTCCATTATTGTCTTTCATTGTTTCATTAATTATATTATATAATTTCTTTTCTCTCCATAAAGACAATAAAGACTTTAAAGTTCTATCTGCTTCTAAAACTTCTTTATTTAAGGTATTGTAGTTATTAAATTCGTTCTTTATGAAAATTAAATTGAAAAATGAATCTAACTTTCTATATGTAATTTTACAGTTTTCTAAAGGGCAATCTAATTCTTCTCCAGGATAAATATATTTTAAGTAATCATCATTAAAGTTTAAATTGTTGTCATGATTATTTTTTAAGTAGTTTAAACCTTTATTTATTGAACCCTGAGTATTTATTTGAGAAGAACATGACGTAACAAAAATAATTAGTAAAAAAATTAAATAGATTAAAATATCTTTTTTCATAAATCAATGTTATTATTCCTATTTAATAATTTTACTAACCTATACCACATCTGTAAGCGCATACAGGTTTAAGGAGTGGTGAGAATATTGGACTTGATCCAG
Organism: Candidatus Woesearchaeota archaeon; assembly: GCA_018302785.1. Lineage (GTDB taxonomy): Archaea > Nanobdellota > Nanobdellia > SCGC-AAA011-G17 > JAGVZF01 > JAGVZF01. The sequence continues at coordinate 7,420 of JAGVZF010000038.1, forward strand.
GCGGTGATGGTGCATTTCCTAAACAACATTCTTCATTACAATCAATATCTCCATCGCAATCATTATCTAAACTATCTGAACATTCTAAAATACTATACTCATCCCATACACCAGGATTAATATTTTTATTATTATCATTGCAGTCATTACCACCACATTCTTTTGAATCTGAACAATAAGAATCTTGATCTATATCGCATCCAGGATCACAAGGAGAACAATATTCATTTATCTGATCATTACAATTATCGTCAAATGGAGTAGCGCAATTTTCGGGCTGATAGATATTGACTTTGTTATTTCCATCATCACAATCATAACCAGGCCACATACAGCCTTCAGAGCAAGAATTATCTCCGTCATTATCACATCCTGGAAGACATGAGCAAGCTTCTTGTTGTTCATCTAATCCATTACAATCATTATCTTTTCCATCATCTTCGCATAATTCCCCAGATGGGAATCCTGGATAACAATAGGAACCACAAACTTCTGGGTCATCATCACAATCATCTCCACCAATACATTGGTCGGAAATATATGAATCTAAGTCAAAATCATCTTGACATATTAAACCACCACAACTTAAATCTATTAAGTCAATATGACCATCACAGTCATTGTCTTTTAAATCTTGGCACATAGTTAAACCTGTCTCAAATGTATCTGGAGGGTGAATTTCAAGGTCTAAATCATCGCAATCATTGCCCCCGCACAGAATATCGTCGTATGTATCGCCGTCCCCATCAGGTATTGAACATGTGGGGTCCCCTATGCATGCATCTTCACATTCAGCATCATTTCCATCTGTAAAAGTATCACAATTATTGTCCTTAGAATCCTGACAAACAGCACAGGTTGTTATCATATTATCTGGATTTGTTTCTGGGGGGGCATTTGGATAAACTGCTGAATCTCCATCATCGCAATCTATAGCTGTTTCACAACCTCCAGCCCCATACCCATCACCATCGAAATCTATGCATATTGTTCCTTCCTCCACACTCCCCCTAATAGTTCCTGTGTCTGTGTGAGTAAGTGATTGATCTTCAAATCTATAACTTACTTCTAGATCACCTTTAAACCTCTTAGTGTTACTAGGCATATCGGGACAGCTTACAAAAATTTGTTTAGATTCACCCACATTTATAATTGCTTTAGGATTAGACTCAGGATCAGGAAAAACACAAAGACCTATTTCTGAACTTATAACTCTGACACTAACATCAACAATTCTAGCAGGAAATCCATTAGTTAAGACTAATTGTATTCCATTTTCACCAATTCTATGTTCACAAGCTAAGCCTGGAGGAAGCACGCAAACTGAGAAACCAGTAATTGATGTTAGAGTTCCTGCTGAAACTAAACCAAATTGAGCAAAAGCAGCGATAGAAACAATAGCCGCCAAAATTGTCCAACCATAGGTCATTAAAAATTCCAGGGCTGCTTGACCTTTGTTATTCATTTTTTTATTTTAGGCCTCTTTTTGCTTTTTGAAATATTTTCTTTATTAATCCTTTGTCTAAATTTATAGTTCATATATAAAAGAATCGCAATTACAATATTATAAATAATTAGAGGTATTATTAATTTTGTTATAATATTTTTAGGAGTAGCATCATAAAGTATAAAATTTCCCGTTATTATTTGAGAATTTATAGGAATTAGGCCTTTATCAATGATATAATCTTTAATGACTTTTTTAAGTATTAAAATATCGAAGATGAGTAACCAAATAGAAGCAAGTATTGTGAACTTTAAGCCCTCTTTTTTCATAATTTATTTCATTAAATTTACCCTTTATAAGGTTTTCTATTTATTTAGAGAATGTGTGAAAAATGTTTAATTATGTAGTATCCCGAAATTATTTCCCAACGCTGGTTTATTTCTAATTTTCATTGTTTTAATTTCCTAATAAATGCTTGAGATGGTGTCTCAAGCAAATTAA
>JAGVZF010000039.1 GCA_018302785.1 Candidatus Woesearchaeota archaeon
CTGGGTCTATACCTATAATTATAGGGTTTGTGCTTGTGAGAATAGTCTTAAAACTCCATCACCATGGTTTTTTAGAAGTAAAGCTGGCTTATATTTTTTGTTATTTTACCTAATTTCGCAGTGCATATAAAGAAAACTTATGGAAAGTTTTATAAAGTTTATTTTAAGCTCAATTATACCCGTTAAAACTACAGCAAGTAGGAGGGCGCTAAATGAATAAAAAACAAGTATTAGAAGCATTAGGTAAATTAAGAGAAGTTAATGAAAAAAGGAAATTCTCACAAACCGTTGATTTAGTAATAAATTTACGGGGTATAGATATAAAAAAACCTGAACAAAAAGTTGATTTGTTCATTAAGTTACCTTATTCTAAAGGTAAAGATAACAAAATTTGTGCATTAGTAGACCATGAGCTCTACGAACAGGCTAACAAATATTTTAGCAAGGTTGTCTTAAGAGAAGATTTTATAAAATATGAGAATAAGAAAGTCCAAAAAAAATTTGTTAGAGAATTTGATTTTTTCTTGGCTCAAGCAAACATAATGACTAATGTTGCTACAACTTTTGGTAGAACATTAGGACCTCTTGGAAAAATGCCAAATCCAAAATCAGATTGTATTGTTCCTCCAACAGCTAACTTAGAAGTGATAAGTCAGAAACTTAAAACTATGGTACATGCTCAAACCAAAAATGATGCAGCTATAAGAGCTCCAGTGGGTAATGAAGGGATGACAGATGAAGAAATTTCTGAGAACATTTTGAATATTTATAATTCCGTTGTAAATGCATTGGCACAAGACGAAGCTAATATTGCTAATGTTTCTATTAAGTTTTCAATGAGTAAACCTGTTAGGATAACTGATAAAGGTCCTGAAGTACATACTCATGTAAAGGAGAAGAAAATATCTAAGTATAAAGAAAGAAAGTCAACTTCTAAAAAAGGAAAGGAAGTAGACAAGAACAAGAAGTAAGATGGCAAAAAAAGCTCATGTATCGGAAGCAAAGAAAAAACAATTGGCTGAATTAGATAACTTACTTCAACAGAATCAAGTAATTGGTTTAGCTGATTTAACTAATTTACCTTCTGCCCAACTTCAAAAAATTAAGTATAAATTAAGGGGTAGAATGCAAATTAGAGTGTTTAACAAAAATGTCACTAAATTAGCACTAAATTCTCATAAGGACAGAACACAAGGTATAAGTGAGTTAATTCCTTTACTTGAAAAAGGAATTCCAGCTATCTTATTAACTAATGAAGGTTCATTTAAGATAGCCAAGCTTGTTAACAAAAGTAAGTCAAAAGCACCTGCAAAAGCAGGGCAGATTGCCCCAATGAATATAGTCATTGAAGCAGGTCCCACTCAATTTTTACCTGGTCCTATGATTGGAGAATTTGGACAGATGGGCATTAAAACTATGGTGGAAGGTGGAAAAATCTCTATAAAAGATGACACAACATTAGTGAAGAAAGGGAATATAATAAATGCCAAACAAGCAGATATTATGTCTAAATTAGGGATAATGCCTATGGAAATTGGCTTAAAAATAATTGGACTTCTTGAAAAAGGAGTTATTTACAATGGGGATTTGTTAAGCATTGATGAAAAGGTTTACTTAGATCAGATAAAGACTGCGTTTAATGAATCACTAGCAGTATCATTATTTATAGCATATCCATCTAAAGAGACAATTAGTCCATTGTTGAAAAAGGCAATTTATGAAGAGAAAGCACTTGAGAAAACGTTGAATCTACAATTTGATTCTGCAAAAGTTGAAAGAATAGAAGAAGTTAATAATGATGATAAAAAAGAAGAGGTTAAGAGTGCGGGAGGAATCCCCCAATATAATGATGAGATGGCAAAAAAAGCCCAAGATATTATTGAAAAACTCAAAGATGAGGATATAAAGCATCACAAATGATCAAGGAGGATATAAAATGGAGTTAATTTATGCAAGCATGTTACTTCATAAGGTTGGACAACAAGTAAATGAAGAAAACCTCAAAAAGGTTTTACATGCTACGGGTTCTAAGGTAGACGAAGGTCAAGTAAAAGCTGTTGTGGCTGCCTTAGAAGGTGTAAACATTGACGAAGTTATTAAGGAAGCGGCAATGCAGCCTGTTGCAGCAGTTAAAACTGAAGAACAACCTAAAGAAGATAAAAAGAAAGATGATAAGAAAGATGAAGCACAAGCAGCTGCTGGTTTAGGTGCGCTATTTGGATAAAACATAATTTTTTATTTAATTTTAATCCATTTTAGTAATTTGGAATCTATTTACTAGGTTTAGTAAGAGATTTGGAGTTCTGAAACAAAAATCATATAAAGAAGATAGTATATCAAGGATTATATTGCCAAAATTGAAATGGACAAACAAGAATTAATTAACAAATTAGTAGAAATAAGAAAAGAGATTTCTAACCTAAAAGATACTTTAGAGAAAACTAGAGAAGAGAAAGAGGATATATACCAAAAAAGAAATTCTTTGAGGGAAAAGGTAGGTGGCAGAATTAAAGAAATTAAAGAATTAAAAAGCAAGAAAGATAAAGATAGTTTAGGATTGCAAGAGGAATTTAGAGAAAAAGATGTAATTAATAAAGAAATTGGGATCCTTATTAATAATATCAAAGCACTAAATGAAAAAAGAAGGATTATAAGAAATGAGAAGAAAATTGATAAAAATCCTGAAGTGCTTAAGAATATAATTAACAAGCTTGAAGAAAAAATAGAAACAGAAGTCCTTTCTATCGAAGAAGAAAAGAGGGTAATGAAGAGATTAAACAAGCTTAAAAGTGAATATAAAGAAATTAAAATTATTGTTGATTTGAATAATGAGTATAATAAAATGTCTGAAGACATTGACTTCAAGAAGAAAAAACTAAATGACTTGAAAAATAAGATTAAAGATAATATGGAAAAGAATTCTGAATATGAAGGATTTATGAAAATATCAAAAGATATACTTGAAACAAAAAATGAAATTAGTGCGCTAAATAACCAGTATTTTAAATACAAGTCCGATATCCTAAAAAATAATTTGCTATTAAAAGAAAAGTTAAAGGAATTAAATAATATTAAAAATAATTTAGACTTTATTGATAAAAAAATGCTAGAAGAAAAAGAAAGCAAAAAACAGGAGATTATTAGTCAGAAGAAATCTGTTGTTGAAGAAAAACTAAAAATGGGTCAAAAGCTTAGTACAGAGGATTTAATAACCTTCCAAGCAAGTAAATAGGTTAATATTTATTTTCTAGACTTTCTAAATGTATAGATAATTGCTAATATAACTGTAATGATACTAATTATCCAGGAATAATTATAAGGTGTAAAACCATAGGAATTATTTGTTATTTTTAATAAACCAAGTATTATTGAGATTATAAAACTAATTGCTATGCTCAGGCATATGCCTATGGCAATTCTCTCTATTAATTTCAAATTCTTAAATGTCATAGAAGCAATTAGAAAACCAGGTAAAAAGAATACTAAAATGAAACTTACTAATATACTATGAATCATCTTTTCTAATCCAGAAATGAATTTCCTGATTTTTGTTTAATAACTTCACACTTACAAGACCTACTTTGAAATCTTCTTCAATTAGTATTTTTTCTTGAAATACTTGTTTTTCACCAGCATTTAAAATAAATTCATTATTATCTAAAATTGTTTCTATATCATTATTTTTGAATGTTATAATATATTGATAGGCAATATCTGTATTTTCTATATTTACTACTGTGAAGGAAAATTCTAATGGTTCACTTGGTTTCATTGATTGTGGTAAAGATTCAAAGTCATTAAAGTATAATTCAGAGAAGTCATCACTTGGAATTTCATTAAATTTTATTAGTATTAACGTAGAAATTATGATGATCAATATAATTAATAATATAGTCACAAAATGCAAAGATTTCATAATGATATCCCTCTAAAAGGATTTATAAATCTTTTCAAATTAGTCATTTCATAGTTGTAAAAATGTTTAAGAAGTTCATAGATTTATATCAATCAAGTCTTTATAGAAATGCGTTTTTCTTAGTTCTAAACTCCGTAATTATGTCGGGCTTTGGTTTTTTATTCTGGAGCCTAAATACTAGATTTTTTGATAGCAATGATGTTGGTTTAGCTTTAACTTTAATATCATCTATGTCTTTAATAGGTACTATCTCGTTGTTAGGTTTTGATGATGCGTTAATAAGATTTATAGGGAAATCAGATAAAAAAAACGTGAAGATTAGTGCAGTCTACAGTTTATGTATAATAAGCTCATTAATCTTTTCAGTAATATTTGTTATTTTTATTAAATCCTTAGCGCCAGGAATAAGTTTAATTACAAACAACTATTTTTTTATGGCTTTGTTTATTATTTTCACTATTATATGGACATTATTTATATTAACTGATGGGATTTTTATTGCTTTTAGAGAGAGTAAATACATATTAATAAAAAATAGTATATTTAGTGTTTTAAAATTATTGCTGCCATTTGTTTTATTTGGCTTAGGATTTGTTGCTATGTATTACTCATGGACAATTGCTGCTATTATAGCTTTACTAATAACAATTCTTCTAGTACCAAAGAAATTATTTCATAAACCTAGGATTTCAGTAAATTTTGACGTAATTAAACACATGTTTTTATTCTCGTTTTCAAATTACATAATGAGGATATTACTTTCAGCTCCGGGACTGTTATTGCCATTAATAATAACTAATTCTCTATCTGCTGAAAAGACTGCATATTTTTATGTAGCTTGGATGATATCTGATCTAATCTCAGTTATTCCAAACTCAATTTCGATGTCATTTTTTGCAGAAGCATCTTATGAAGAAGGTGATATAAATAATAAAATTAAAAAAGCGATTAAAATAAGTTATATTTTTATAATTCCCATATTAATATTTGTTTTATTATTTAGTAATTTTATTTTAGGTTTTTTTGGTGAGAGTTATGCATCAAATTCTTCTAGCCTACTTAAAATTCTAGCAATTGCTTCTATCCCTGCTGCTTTAAATACCCTATTTATTACAGTTAATAAAGTTAGAAAAAACATAAAAAAGCTAATATTTGTTGGCGTTTATTTCTTTGTTGTATTCCTTAGTCTTGTTTTCATTTTGGTAAAGAGATACGATATTTTAGGTGTGGGGATTGCATGGCTGATCACAAATATTATATTTTCACTATTTGTTTTAATTAAAACTAAAGGATTAAATTACGAGAATGCGTAAACAACATACTCTAAACTTTGCTTTGGGGCAAATAGTCATTATTTTAGCAATAGTACTTTATTTGGTAATTAAGAGAGACAATGCTCCCAGTTTTATTTTTTGGATATTGATGGGGCTAGATTTAGTATATACTTTTTTTTTGATTCTTTTTAAAAGGGAAAACAGTGTGATATTCTTAGCATTCTTTGCAATTTCTATTGGGATAATACCAATATCCTACTTATATGAGGTACATTATTTAGAGAAAGATGCTATATTTGAAGCTCAGTTTGCAAATTCAATAATAAAAAATACGAAATTAGATCCAACTTTAGGGAAGGGATTTGCCGAAAACTATTATGGTTATAATCCTTTGTTGCATGTCACCATTGCTGATTTGTCAGTTTTTAGTGGACTAGATCCTTTTTTTATATCAAAAAGTTTACTCCCATTGATATTTAGAATTATAATTTTAATACTTATCTTTGTAATAATAAGAGAGTTAACAAATGATTATCTAATTGCGTCTATTGCTAGTTTGTTGATACTAGTTTCTCCTGCCTTTATCCCTATATCTGTATCAAGAAGGACAATGGGACAAATTTTTTTCCTATTAAGTGTATACTTGCTGATCAAATTATCAAAAGAAAATAAATTTATTTATGGGGTTACCTTCTTGATTTCGTCTTTTTTTATAATTGTTGGTGACCATTCTACTTCATACATTTTTATGATATTTCTAATTTCGGCTTTTATATTTTCCTTGTTGTTGAAATTATTTTTTAAGCTAGAAAATATAGAAGTATTTAGGAATTTAGGATTCAATTTTATTGTATTTTTATTTATGTTTTTAACTTGGGAAACTTTGTTTGCCCCTGTGCTTTTGAATACGGAAATTGGTTACTTAGGTGATATTATCTCATTTGTCGATGAAGGATTTGGAGTAACTTCTGTAATTGGGAAAGATGTGTATGGGCCATCTGCAGTCCATATTAATAAATGGTATGAAACTTTTGTAGCTTATAGCTCTCAACTACTATTTTTAATTTTTGCGTTTGTGGGTTTGATTTATTTGATTTATAGGCATAAGAAAGATTTGAATAATATAAACAAGAAAATGCTAATGTTCTTAATTGTTTTTGGATTCATTGGATATTTTCTTAGTGGATTCTTAATAAGAACTAGGTTAAATGTGTTATCATCTACTTTATTATGGCTATTTACAATACCTATTGCGATATCAACTGCTATCATAATAAGAAGAATGATACAAAAAAACAAACCTCATTTCAATACTTTAGCCTTAATCTTTATCTTGTTTATATTTTTTGGTGGGTTAATTATTGGGTTTACTCCTTCTATTACTAATAGAGATTTTAATGATGATATTATCCTAGGAGAACCAAGGTCTAGAAGTTTAGAATTAGTTTATTCTGCTGATTGGTTAAAGGGAGAAACAGAAAATGCATTTGTTTTCGGAGACCCTACTGTATTTGATATCTATTCTGGTTTTTATCAATTTGATGTTTCAACAGACTTTGAAACAAAGAGGATTTATGAAAGCTCTTTAATTGAGCTAAATAACATATTGTATGGTACTGTTACATTTGGAAACTATAAACATACAATGTTTAATGACAGACTAGATTTTTTAGTAACAAATAAGGCAGTATTCAGATACCCAAGTTTTATTTTTAATGATGCACTAAATAAGGCCAACCTTGAAAACTTTGACAATTCTCAGTTGTTAAATAAAATTTATAGTAATGATGAAGTCAATATTTATAGAAATGTTATTTAATTATTTCAGATGCTATGCCTTTATCGTATTCATTTTTGTATTTATTTAGTGTAATGCTTTCTATTTCATTAGATTTAATAAACTTAAAATATTCTTCTAATTTGTTGAAGTAATTATCTAATTGCTGCTGTGTTTTATTAAATGGGCTACTAAATGTTGTTAGCTCATTTGAATGAAACATCATATTTAAAACAGGGACATTATTACTTATTAGAAGGTTAGATAATTTTATCATCTCTGTTGATGAAGAAAGTGAAGGTCTTAACCAAAGCCGTTTTAGTCCAATAGGTTTTAGAACCGCTTTAAATTTCTCTGAGGAAAGTGCATAAATTTTTCTTAGGGAGTTAGGGATGTTTACATCAATACTAACTGGGACTTCTAATATTTTTGAATTTCCATTCTTACTCAAATCATTATAATCTAAATAGTAAGGCTGAACACTTGCATTTCTAAAGTCAGAACCCCAATTTGTTAATGGTGTAACACTTGTGTCAATTTCATATCCTAAACTTTCTATGATTTTAAGGCCATTTAAATCAAGTCCAAATCTTCCTGCCCTATATGACTTTGGCTTAACCCTAAATGATTTTCTTATGGCATCTGTTAAGTTCTGTAATTTTATGAGATGACTATTATATTCTAATTGAAATGGGAAGGTAGCGTTTTTTATTTCTTGAATATTAATTGGTGGTGTAGTCCAGGGATGAAAATGAGTTCCTATCTCACAATCACCATTTTCATATAATGAAGTTAAGATATCCTTGCTTAGAGTCTCTGTTGCTACTGGATATGTTATTAAATATGTTGGTTGAATTTCATATTTAGAAAATAATGCGTGTAATTTTGGAAGTGCTTCAGTATTCTTAACTGAGTATTGTAATTTCGGTTTCCAGTTAGGCATATCACATTCTGTATCAATAGTTACGCAAAAATAAGTCATTTTCTTAGATATATATCTCCTAATATTTTCCTAGCTTGTTTTGGGATTATTAATCTTGAAAACATTATGGCTAAATTGAAAGTGTCATCTAGAAAGAAGTACAAGCTAGATTTAAAGGATTTTCTTCCAATAGTGAAACTTACTAAAGTTCTCTCTTCCTTTGAAAAAGAGTACTTATATTCAGAAGTTCCCCTTAATAAGTCGTATTCTAAAATACCACTATTTATTGCATTCTCGATGCATTTTAATTGTAATATCCTACCCACACCTAATTTAGTTAATGATGGATCTGGGTCATGACTTGTTGAATATCCATATATTTTATTTTTGAATTTAAAATTATGACAATAAGCAATGACTCTAGCACCTATGGTCATGTAATCAAGTTGCAACCATCCATTCTTAAGAAATTTTTTGCCGACGTTTATGTTAAAATTTCTTAGATCTTCATTATAGAAACTTCCTTTAATCCCTTCTTTCTTCCATCTTTTGGAATTTAGTTCAAAAATCGCATTCATGGATTTTAGCACCTCATTTTCATTATTTACAGAAATAATAGATGATTTCAAGTCTTCTTTTAACTTTCTCTGGCTTCTTCTAAATTTATATCTGCTATCATGACCAAATCTATTAAGAAATTGTCTGAAATCTTTTGGGAGGGTTATATATGGACATTTAGTAATCACTTTTAATTTTGACATAAAATTATTGTTTTTTGTATGTTCCATTATAATGTTTAAATTCTGGGAATCAAAGTTCATATCACTTAACATGATGATATCCCATTCTTTATGATTACTTCTTAGAAAATCAAATAATTCTTTGATAACATCATCCTCATAACCCCTCTTAATTATTAAATCCAAATAATCAGAACAAACTGATGCCGACCCTAGATAATTTATGATTTGTATTTTAGAAAAATTATTTTTGTTAATGATAAATGGCGCAATTCCTATTAGACGGTTATTTTCTTTAATCGTAATTATGTAAAGTTTAAATATACTCCCAAAAATATCAAACCATTCATATAACCATTCCCATGTTAAAAAAACATTCGGGTTCTGAGACTCATTGAGTAATTTATTCCAGTCATCGTTCATGGAATAGAATTTTTCTTTACTCCTTATGGTTTCAATATCATATTTCATATTATTTCTTTATACAAACCGTAGTATTTGTTTATCATAATCTGTTTATCAAATTTCACTGCAGTTTTCCTTGCATTTTTCTTAATATTTCTTCTGAGTTGATCTTCTTCCATTAATAAAGAAATTTTATTTAGTAAGTCGTGTTTATCATAGTTTACTAGTAAACCATTTTCCATATCATTAATGTATTCTGAAAAGCCTAACCTAGTAGCTATCACTGG
>JAGVZF010000014.1 GCA_018302785.1 Candidatus Woesearchaeota archaeon
TCTTTTTTTGAACTCAAACCAGAATTTGTCAAACTCGTAAACGTCTTTAACCCAGATCATTAAAACAAAGTCATAGACTGTTTCTATCCTTGCTAATACTCCAACTCGTTGATCATTTTTAAGCCAATTGATTATTTCTTCTTCTTTTTCTATGGTTGTATTAAAAAACTTAAGATAGCTTCTAAAACTGAAATATCCTAGTTTTGAATTGTCTATGACTGTGTAATATCCTAAGATAACCTTATTTTCCTCAAGTTTTTTTATCTTATAATTTATTGTGTTCTTATTGAGCCGTATTTTTTTGCCTATTTCTGAATTGCTCTGCCTCGCATTTCTATCCAGTTCGTACAGGAGCTTTCTATCTTTTAAGTCAATCTTTATCGTCTCGTTTTTTTCTACCATTTTAGTTTTTAGTATTAAATGTATATAAACTATTTAAATATTGCGTTTTGAACAAAAAATTAATAAGAATATTAATATATATGTATAACTATTGAATAGTAATAAATAAACGGAGGAAAATAACGAAAATGAAATTTATAAAACAATACTTTGAAAGAAGAAGTCAAAAGAAACTAGAAAAGGAAGAAGCAAGAAGAAATGAATTTATGGAAGACGGTCTTAGAATGCGTGAGAATCTTGTAAAAAGATTCGTAAGCTCTGCCAACGATTTTTTAAGGGATTACCAAACAGATTACGGGTATTATCAAAATGATAAAATAACTTATAAGGGAAGAGAGGAACTCATGAGGCGTGCATGTGCATTCTCACAGTATATAGATCGCAGTCTACTTTCAGAGATAGAAAGGATTATACTAGATAGACTATCTCTTACAGAAAGAAATGGGCTTGTTGGATATGATACTAGATCAAAAGCAACTGAGTATATCTACTACTTATTTAGAAATTCTAAAGAACTTAAGCAAAGTGACATCGAACAAATTGTGAGTACTGAACTCATATATGGGGGATGTTTAGACCTTTAAATAATGAATTACTCCAAGACTTATTGGCGCCAGCCATAGCTAAAATTGGAGCAAATCAAGCAAAGTCAGCAGAATCATAGATAGTGTAGTTTTGGCGACTGGGTAAGTATGTAATAATTCTTCTTTTCTTATTTCTCTTTATTTGGCACACTTAACTTAACAATGTACCGTTAAATCCCCAGAAATTTAGCTTTCCTTTACATGAAATTGGTTTTTCAAGTCTTTTTATATTATTTAAAATAAATCCATAATTGCCCCAATAAGAAGAAGCCAAATATAAATTCCTATTGACTCGAAATATTAATATTTTTTTCTTGTTTATTCTAAACTTTTTGTTAATAAAATTGGTTTTTCTTTAATTAAAATAGAATGTTCTGCTTGACTTACTAATCCTTTGCTTTTTTCCATTAAAATAGGATATTGATAAAGAATATTTTCTCTTTCTAAAGTTGTTAATGCAATTTGAGCTTTTCCAGGACCGAATTTTTTTACAATCCATCTTTTTGCAAAAGGCATTGTTTTAAATTCATCTTCAATGTATCTTAAGACTTCTCTTACAATAGGACTTCTTGTGGGTCTTTTATTAATAATTGCATATACTTCAGATAGCTTTCCTTCAGAGACTAAGCCAACTCCTGTTGATGCAAATGGTTCTATTGCAATTACTTTATCTTCTTCAATAATTTCATTACTTTTATTATCATAGTTTGGAATATTTGGTTTTGTATGAATTTTAAATAAATTCATTTACAACTTTGCCAATTTCATTTACTTTTAAATTTGGCCTTAAAATTTTAATTGCTTCTTGCAAAGCTTTTTCTGATGCTTCAATTAGTTCTTTATACTCAGAACTTTCTACACAAATTGTTGAGGCTGTATCTGCAATAGCTCCATTAATATGGACTCCTAAATCAATTTTTACTATGTCATTTTTTCTAAAAATTGTTTTTTCATTTGTTAAACAAGAATAATGGGCAGCAATATCATTTATTGATAAATCTAGAGGAAAGGCTGGCTTGCCCCCCAAAGAAGATATTTTTTTTTCAATTAATTCTGTAATTTCTGATAAAGAACTTCCATCTTTAATTATTGTTTTTGCATAATCCCTAACTTGAGCAACAATTTGTCCTGCTTTTATCCAATCTTTTTCGTTTTCCATTATTTCAAAAACTCTTTAAGTTTAAGTTGTGATTTTTCTTCAATTAATTCTGATTTATCATAACCTACACTTTCAAATATTTTATCTACTGCAGGAAGAACTTGGTTCTCTATATAATATTTACTATCATAACTTTTACTTTCTTCTGGAAGTACTGCTTTATCTCTAATAAGACCTTTTCCATCTTCAACTATATACCTTATTACAGATCCCGGAGGTACTAAAAGGCCTTTATCCTGCATTTTTTTAGCTATTACAACATGGGGGCCTATTAAATCGTAATTTCCAACTTCTTTTTTTAATTGAGTTCTTATTATCATTAAATCATTAGAAATTTTTTTGTTTTTGATGTCTTCTATTACATTTTTTACATAATTAAAAGCGCCTTCTATGTCTTTATTCTTAAGAATTAGTTCTAGAACTTTTTTCTGAGTTTCTTTTGCAATATAACTCCAATCCCTCCTTATTGTCTCAAAACCTCTTACCTTTATTTTTCCATCTTCTGATATTAAAGCATATTTTTTCTTTGCACCCTCTTCATTTTCTCCTTTTTTCATTACAAAAATAGCTCTAGAATAAAAGTTTTCAAGTTCTAATTCCATAAAAGAAGGAAGTTCAATATTAATTTGTTTAATGAACTCTTTAATGAAATCTTTTGATTTATCTTCTAAAGAAATAAAAATTGAGTCTGTGTCAGCATATAAAATTTTTATATTTTTGGATTGTGCTTTTTCAATAACTTCTTGTATATACTTTCTGCCTAATGATGTTATAGACATTGCACATTCTTTACTATACCATCTTGCCCCAAAAAATGCAAAATAACCATATGTTGCATTTGCAACAGTTTTTAGTGCATAAGATCTTGATTCTAGAATAGGATCTTTATTTTGTTTTAGTAGAGCTTTAATTTTTGACCTTTTTAATAATACGTCTTTTAGAACAGTTGGAATAAATCCGTCATATTTTGATGTAAAATAAAATTTTACTTTGGAATTATTTTCTAGTATTTCTGGAGTTTCAAATGAATTTTCTTCAAATTCATTTAATAATGTAGAGAGACATATATTATGAGAGACTATAATGCTTGGGTAAAGTGAAAGAAAATCAAAAACTGCTATATTTTCATACAAGCCAGGATTTGGATTAAAAACAAAAGCTCCTTGATATGTTTGAGTTTTTCTTAGTGATAATGTTCCTCTATCTGGTTTATTTGGATATAATTCATTATAGTCTTTTGAGCATTTTATTAGGTAATTTTCTACTAATTGAGAATAGCCCATTCTACATACATCAAAAGCAGGAGTACTTGTTAGTCTTACTAATTCTTCTATGTTAGGAATTATTTTATCTGCTAATTTTAGTACTAATATTGAGTCTTGTAAATTATATTCACAATATTTTTCTATTTCTTCATTTCCTAAATCCCAAGCTACTCCAATTAAATCTGGTCTTAAATCAATTTTTTTCTCTTTTAAAAGTTCTAATGAAACATTGTTTAATGTGTAATTATCTAGTCTTAGAGACCCTGCCATAATATTTTTTATGAATTTAAAAATGTCTAGATGTGAAATTCCTAGAATTTTAGCTATGGTTTCTCTTCCTTTAGTTGATATTTGTAAATTATGGTTGTTAAATATTAAGGGAATTTTATTTATTTTTGCTCTTGCTTTTATATATGGAAGATCAAAACCGTCTGAGAAATATCCAATTAAATAATCAGGATTGTAATCTAATAAAATTTCTTTAAATTTCAAAATTAATTCTGATTCATTTTTTACAAATTCTATGTAATCTTTATCAGTTTTAAATTCTTTCCAAGTGATTACTTTTTGAAAATTATCTCCTACTAAAGAAATCATTAAAATTGGGTCTTTATTATCTGATGGGTATTGGTTTTCCAAAGTATATACTTCAATATCAAAAGCCAATAATTTTAATTTTTCATTAGATTCTGTGGAAATAACTTGTTTAATATCTTTAGCTCTTATTACTAAATCTACATTTAAATCAGATCTTTCTATTAAATCTCCTTCTACTTTTGTCAGTAATGAAGGAACTAAATTTTTATCAATTAAGTATCTTCTAATAAATAATAAATCTGCCTCTCTAATTTCTTTAATTCCATTAATTAATTTTACCTCTCTTTTTAATTGAGGAACTGCACTTGGGTGATTTACATAAATTTTTAATGCATCTATTTCTTTTCTTAAAACTTTTTTCTTTACTTGCTCTATTTTTGTAACAAAGAATCTTGAATTATCTTCTTCATAACTTAATAATGATATTTGTCCGATAAGCCTAGTTATTAATTCATGATTTTCTGGAATTGCATAAAAATAAGGTTCAAAATTTGGATCTATAACACATATCTTTTCATTATTAATTGTTCTTCCAAATAACTGAATAGCTGCTCTTCCAACAATATTAGTTTCGTAAGCTAAATCTATAGGGAAAAAATCAAGTTCCATAGAATATTATAAGTAAGAAATACATTTAAAGTTATTGAATGAAGCTCTTTAATTGCTTATTTCTTAAGATAACTGCTTCTTCTGGTTTAAAAACAAATGCATAAGCAGAATCAAAATAACCACATCTAAAATTTTCTAATGGTATTTTTGTTCTTTTACTTAACATTAAGGCATAAAAAAACGTTTGAGTTACAGCATATTTTTCATTCATAGCTCTTGGCTTATAATCCCAAATCCATATTTTATTATTTTCTATTCTTAAAACATCTATGTGGCCTGTTAAAGGTTCTTTAGAATTAAATATTAAATTATAATCCGGAATTTCATTATTTTCTAGCCATAATGGAAGTTCTACTGCTAAAGTTTTATTGTCATGTTGCAATAAGAATAATTCTACAATTGTATGAGCATCTCTTGTATTTCCATTTATTAATGCTTGAGATGCTAATTTTGAGATTTCATGACCTTCCATGCATTTTAATTCAAAGTCTAGTTTAAAGTGAAGGCTTGAAGATCTTGGACCTGTTAAAAAATATTTATGAGGACACTTATCTCCTATAGTTTCTATATAATCTTTTAAATTATCATAACCGTTTGTTAATGATTTTGTTTTTTTTAT
The DNA here is from genome assembly GCA_018302785.1 of Candidatus Woesearchaeota archaeon. Taxonomy (GTDB): domain Archaea; phylum Nanobdellota; class Nanobdellia; order SCGC-AAA011-G17; family JAGVZF01; genus JAGVZF01. The sequence goes on from JAGVZF010000014.1 coordinate 5,236, forward strand.
GTGATATCTGTAAAAGTAAGGCATCCCGTGATTCATCATTATATTTTTAATCATCTAGAATTTTGGATAATTATCTAATTATAAATTTTTTGTTGTTACTACTTATGTTTTGGATTAGATTTATATATTTGAATCTTTATAATTAAAATATGGGAGTTAAGATAGGAGACCTTATTCCAAGAAAAAAAGTTAATTTCGAAGATTTAAGTAATAAGAGAATTGCTATTGATGCTTCTAATATGTTATATCAGTTTTTATCAAGTATAAGACAACAAGATGGAACTTTATTAATGGATAAAAAAGGAAGAGTAACAAGCCATTTAATGGGAACTTTAACTAGACTTACTAATTTAATGAATAAAGGTGTTAAGATAAGTGTTGTTTTTGATGGAAAAATGCCTATTTTAAAAATTAAAGAACAAGAAAATAGAGAATATAGAAAAAATATTGCAGCTGGGAAAATGCAACAAGCCTTAGAAGAGGAAGATTATGATGAAGCTTATAAGTATAGTAAGCAAACTTCTAGATTAACAAAAGAAATGTGTGATGAAGCTAAAAAATTAATTGATTATTTAGGACTTCCTGTTATTCAAGCTGCTGGAGAAGCTGATGCACAAGCTGCTTTTATGTGTAAAAATAATGATGTTGATTATGTGGCTAGTAGTGATATGGATTGCTTGGTATTTGGAGCACCTTATTTAGTTACAAATTTAACATTATCAATGAAAAGAAAATTACCTTCTGGAGAAGTTATTTATATAAGGCCAGATTTAATCTCATTAAAAGAAGTTCTTTCTTCATTAGAAATAAATCAGGATCAATTAATTGTAATGTCTATTTTAATTGGAACAGACTATAATGTTGGTGGGGTAAAAAATATTGGGCCAAAAAAAGCATTGAATTTAGTAAAAAAATATAATGACTATGATAAGATGTTTAAAGAATTAAATGTAGAATTTGATTGGAAAGATGTTTTTGATGTTTATAAAAAACATGATGTAACTAAAAATTATAATTTAGAATGGAAAGAAATTAATAAAGAGAAAGTTATTAAATTTCTTGTTGATGAACATGACTTTTCTTTAGAAAGAGTAGAGAAATTAGTATCTAAAGAAACAACTAAGTCAAAAAATGAAGGATTAAATAAATGGTTTAAGTAGACTTCTTTTTATTGAGTTTATTATTCTTCATTTCTTGGAATTGTCTCTTTAAGGCGTTTTCTCTTCCTTTTTTCCATATATTAAATAATTCTTTTTCTTCTTCTATTGTTAATTTATTTTTCATTTCTTTATTAGGTTTTATGTTCATTTTAATCTTTTTTAAGTCTAATGTCAAGTTCTGGTGTTCCTTGACTTCTTTTATCATGAATCCTTTGATCTTCTGCTTTGCTTAAATTTCTCCAACCATATTTAATTATTAAAAATGCAATTAGGCCTAGAAGAGCCCACATTGCATAAGCTCTAAATGGTTGTGGTAATTTTATTCCTGATTTTTCTGAAAAAAATGCTATTAATGATATTACAACAACCAAAGTTATTATGAAAGACCAAAGACTTGAAATTTTAAAATGCTTTAAAAATAACATAAATAATGCTGCTAAGGCAATAGGAAAAATTATTGAAAAATTTGAAGCTACAAATGAAGAATCTCTTTGTACTTCCCAATATACCATAGTAAATGATAAAACTAGGCTTAATACAAATGCTAGTTTTACTCCTACTTCTCCAAATCTTAATTCTAAAATTACTCTTGTTGCCAAAAAGAAAATAATTAATAAAAGAATAAAATCTATAAATGCAAAGTTTTCTTCATAGAATGGAATAAAATTACTTAAGTTTGAAAAGAAACCTTGAGCAGAATATAAAACATCATCAAAAGAAAGAGCATTAACAGTTGAAGTAAGAATTATTAGTAAAAATAATTGTATAATTGCTTTTTTTACTATTTGCATAGGATAAAAATTATATTTAGTCTTCTATTTAAACTTTTCTAAATATAATTTTTAAGTTATAATAACAATATTTAAATATTAAATAACAAAATTAAAAGTATGCCTGAAATTGTAATATGGCCTGCCATATATCTTGGATTAATCATTGGTATTTATGAAATAATTTTATTACAAAAAGATGTTCAAGTTCCTATGCATAGATTTAGTCATGCAATTCAATCTTTTATATCTATAATCATAGCTGTTTTTGCTTCAATGAATGTTGATTTTATTTTACAAACATTTACATTCCTTCAAGGAATTCAATTTGTAAATAATCCTCTTATTTTTAGGATAATTATTGGATTAATTGTTATAATTAAAATTCATTTAGTATCTGCTGCAGTTTCTGCAAGAGGTGTTGGTAGAGCATATGGAATGAGGGAAAAATTTGTTCATACATTTATAATAGGAATATTAATAGTTGTTGCACCTTATATTTGGGGATTAATTAAACCAATAGTTAGTGAGTTCTTGCCAGTTTAATTTTCTTAATATGAAAAAATTAACAAGTAAAGAAATTAATAAAATTCCTAGAAGTTTTGATGTCATTGGAGATATATTAATATTTTCCAACATTCCTGATGAATTAATAAAAAAGAAAAAAGAAGTTGGAAATTATATGATTTCTAAATTAAAGAATATTAAAGTTGTGGCTAAAAAAATTGGAATTCATAAAGGAAAGTTTAGAACTAGAAAAATTAAAATCATTGCTGGAGAAAAAAGAAAAGAAACTATTTATAAGGAAAATAATGCTAGATTAAAATTAGATGTTGAAAAATGTTATTTTAGTCCTAGATTAAGCAATGAAAGATTAAGAATTGCAAGATCTATTAAAAAAAATGAAACTGTTTTAGTAATGTTTTCTGGAATTTCTGTGTATCCTTTAGTTATTTCTAAGAATTCTAAGGCTAAATTAATTTATGGAATTGAAATTAATAAGATAGCACATAAATATGGTGAAGAAAATTTAATTTTAAATAAGGCTAAAAATGTTAAACTTATTCTAGGCGATGTTAAAAAAATAGTGCCTAAGCTAAAAATCAAATTTGATAGAATTTTGATGCCTTTGCCAAAAGAAGCTTATAAATACCTAGATTTAGTAGATTTAAAGCTTAAAAAGGGGGGAATTTTGCATTATTATGACTTTCTAAAAGAAGAAGAAATACCTCAAAAAGGCTTAGAAAGGCTCAAAAATGGCTTAGTAAGCTTTAAACTCCTTAAATATATAAAATGTGGGCATTTAGGACCAGGAAAATTTAGGGTTTGTTTTGACGTCAAAATAATGTAACTACTTTTAAAGAGTAAAAATAGAAAGATTTATATATTAGTTTTTCTTTTAAATTTTAATCAAATTTATGCTTATGGAGGAAAAATGAGAAACGAGACAAGAAATAAAATTATTACAAGCGGTGGAGTCTTAGCAGTAGGTATTGCTGGACATATCGCAAATAAAGTATTTGGATTAGAAGGCGAAGTCTCAAGATATGTAACTATGCCATCTACAGCATTATCTGCTATTGGTGGTGGATTTACTATTTATTATGGTGCTAAGGCTGGCCTAGAATCATGGCTCGATAGATATAGAGACAGTACACCAATAGTACCTCCTGTTGGTGGAGCAGGGCATCCTTGAAATTAAATACTAAATAATGCTTTTTCTTTTTTTATTGCTGATGGAGAACTTCCACCGTGCCAGCTAAATCTAGGCCTAACTTGAATAGGATAAATTCTTTCACTATTATCATCTAGAACTATAGCAGATCCTTTTAGATTAGGAAGTTTATTTAGATATTTTAAGACATCTGCATATAAGTAAGATTGCATTATACTATTTAAGGCTTCAATGTCTCTTTTTGCTGTTACTCTATGACTTATGACAATATCTGACTGAGTTAAAACGTCATTGTGAATTTCTCCAGGTTGTTGTGTAGCTAAAACTAGAGATATTCCTGGCTGTCTGCCTTCTCTTAATATTTGTATTAATGCATCAGAAGCTGCTGATTTTCCTTTTTTTGGGAGATATTCTGAAGCTTCATCAATTAAAAGCCAAACTAATGGCATTTCATTTTCATTTGGCTTTGAAAATAATTGACTAGATTCTATTAAATTAACTTCTTCTAATTTTCTTTTATTAATTCTTTCAATTAATAATTTTTTTGAAATTATACTTATAACTAGGCCTTTTACATTCCAGCTTCCTGTAAAATTTGTATAACAACTTAAGTCTATTATTGATACTTTTCCAGGCATTGTTAGTTGTTGTAATGAAATCCCATTTTCTGAGAATATTCCAAAAGATTTTGCTGAATTAAATCTATTTTCTACTGCATTTATTATATCTTTACTAAAGTCTTTTTGTTTTTTTACTTCTTCAATTATGTCATCAATTGTAAAATTAAAATCTTGTTTTTTTAAAATAGAAATTGCTTTATCTATTAAAATACCAATTTCACTTATTAAAGATACTTCAAAGATATTGCACCAATCAGAAACTTCTAAGTCACTTGTTGTAATTGTAAATTGCTTATCTACAGGAATATTATTTTCTTTATATTCTTTATAAAATCCTTGGGGGGCAAATATTGTAACATTAAGCTTATTTGGTTTTATTTCCCATTTTTTAAGTAATTGTTCATCTTGTGTATTTTCATATTTTGATGTCCAAAAAATACCCATTGTATCAAAAATTATGATAGATAAATTTTTTGAGATTTCTTCTGGCAAATTTGCCATTTCTTCTGCCATAACTCCTAGACTGTGAGATTTTCCAGAATTATGTGAAATTATGCCATTAGCTATAAAGGAATGATTTTTTGGTACAGAAAGGTCATATACTTCACTTAAACCGCTTACAAAACTAATTTTACGTATCCTCTTACAAACCAGGTTATCCCCGATATAATGAGTCTTCCTTCTTTTTGTGCCATTACTCATATGAAGGTTTAGTCTTTGTTGTTTTTTATTAATAATAAATCCGATTTTTTTAAAATTTTCAACAGACGTATTATCCGTGATATGAAGTCTATAATTGGTGAATAAATTGCCATTTAATTTTGCTATTTTTGGTCTTATTGTAGATTCAATCCCAAAATGAGTGAGTAGTAATTGGAGATCTAGCAAGAATTCCTTAGACTTTGAAGCATATTCTATTTGTCTTCCTGTTTTGTGAATAGATCCATCGCAACAAAATAATGCATTTATGAAATTAGCCTTAAAGGTATTTGAACTTTCAAAAACTATATTCGGAATTCTAATAATTTCCGATTTATTTCCAGAAGGGACCCCTAAGTCAATAAAATTGTTAACTACCTTTTGGTTCTCTACTTGAATTACTTCGCAATTGCAGTCGTTCCTTGAATAGCGCGTCGGGCGAATATTAAATTCAATTTCGAAATCTTGTTCTGCTTGTTCCAAAACTTCGGAATCAGCATTGTATATTCTAATTCGGGACTTTGTGCCATTGTAAAAATAGCCCCTACTATCTTTGAATACTCCTTTTCTGATGTTAATATTACCATCAGCAAGAGTATAACCTAAAAGTCTACTAATAGAATTACCTTTAGAAACATTATTAACCTCGGGCAAAGTGGATGCCAAAACAACTTGGTCATTCACTTCAAATTCATTTGCATTCTTCCATAATATGTTTGTTCCATCTGAAGTTAATAAGGGATGTTCTTGAGTAACTATAATTTCTCTTCCATCTGATAATTCGAATTTTAGCAAATCTTCATTTTTGATAGGATATCTTAATAACGTAGCATTTTCCCATTCAAATTTTTTAGTATCTTTATTGAAAGAAAAGATCTTGTCCTGACTTTGATTAAAATTTTTGATTTTTTTATAACCCTTACCTGTAAAAATCATGGTATCTCCATGTAGACATCCTCTTTTTCCTGCAAGTAAGATTACATGAGGTTTAGCTACGTCTAGGAGCACTCTATTGCTTAAAGAAACTACATTTCCCATCTGTACATAGTGCTTTCCTAAGAAGATTGTTGCTTTATTACTTAGCTCTTTTTTGTCTTTATCTTCTCTTCCTATGATAATTTCAAAGGTCACAGAAAAAACAAAGATTTTTAAATTTATATAAGTTTGCCTTGGAGATGGATAATAAAGAAAATTCAGAAAAAAAGGAAAATATTGAAATAAAAGAAGAGGATTTAAATAAAGTAAATAAAGAAAAAACAGATAGTTTTAAAGTTAAAAAAAGTCATTTAGTTATTGTTTTAGTTTTAATAATACTTGTTATAGGAGTTGTTATGGGGTTAATATATTATGGTAAAAATTCTAATAAGGACTTGGCTGCAGAAGTTAATGGAGAAAAGATTAGTTTAGCTTCAATAAATAAAGAATATGAAAAAATTCCTGCGGACCAAAGACCTATGGTTAAAAGAATGGACTTATTAAATCAAACTATAGTTACAACTTTATTATTGCAGGAAGCAAAAAAGAATAAAATAGAAGTTAGTAATGAAGAAGTTGATAATGTAATAAATGGAATTCAATTGCCTGCTGGACAAAGTATTGAGGCTATTTTAACTTCACAAGGATTTACATTTGATGAATTTAAAGCAAAGATAAAAGAACAGTTAGTGATTCAGCAATTATTAAATAATACTATTAAAATTGATGTTAATGATACAGAAATTTCAGATTATTTTGATAAAAATAAAGATCAATTAAAACAACAATTAAGTGTTAATGCAAGTCATATTCTAGTTAATAGTTCAGAAGAAGCAAACGAAATAATTAAAGATCTTAAGAAAGGAAAAAGCTTTGAAGAATTAGCAAAAGAAAAATCCATAGATCCGGGAAGTAAAGATAATGGAGGAAATTTAGGAGTATTTCCAAAAGGAGTTATGATAAAAGAATTTGAGGATTCTGCATTTGAATTAGAAGTTGGAGAGATTTCAAAGCCTGTTAAAACAACTTTTGGATATCATATTATTAAAGTTAATGAGAGATTTGAAGATAAAGATGCTACACTTGAAGATTCAAGAGATAAAATAATAGAAATAGTTAAAAAAGAAAAATCAGGTGATGCTGCAGTAGAATATATAAGAAATCTTTATACGAATGCAAAAATTAAGATTTATCTAAAAGAGGCATAATCTTTACTATATTATAACAGAATAAAGTTTAAATAAAAGATAGATAAAGTAATTAAGCTATGATTTCAAATCAATTAAAGACATTTATATTGTTGACTTTATTAACTGTATTATTAATAGGAATTGGCTCTTTAATTGGGGGAACTATTGGCTTAGTTGTTGCTTTTGTTCTTGCTTTAGGCATTAATTTCTTTAGTTATTGGTATTCTGATAAAATTGTTTTAATGATTTATAAAGCCAAAGAAGTAAGTAAAGATCATAAATTAAATGATATTGTTAGAGAAGTTGCAAATATGGCAAGCATTCCAAAGCCTAAAATTTATATTATTAATGATAAACATGCAAATGCATTTGCAACTGGCAGAAATTATAAGCATGCAAGTGTTGTATTTACAGAAGGAATTTTAGAGTTACTAGATGAAGATGAATTAAAAGGTGTAATCGCTCATGAAATTAGCCATATAAGAAATAAGGATATCTTAATTGGGACTATAACAGGAGTTTTTGCAGGAGTAATTTCTTATTTAACATTCTTTACAAGATTTAATAATGAAGATAATAAAGGAAGCATTATTAGTTTAATTTTAGTTGCTATTGTTGCCCCAATTCTAGCAACAATTATTAAATTAGCAATATCAAGAAACAGAGAATTTTTAGCTGATGAAACAGGAGCTAGAATAATTAAAAATCCAATATTTTTAGCAAATGCTTTAGCTAAATTACATTATGGAGTTAAAACACATAAATTAAAAATGGGAAATGAGGCAACTGCTCATTTATTTATTGTAAATCCTTTTGATGGGGTAAATAGTATGTTAAGTACACATCCCCCTATTTCTCAGAGAATTGGAAGATTGAGAAGCATGAAAATTTAAACTTTTTTCTTTAATGGTTTTAAATGTTCTGCTGGAATTTTAAATAATACAAATGTTCCAATTACTGAGACTACAAATGTTACTAAGAATAATGTGTCAAAACTAAATTTCTGAGCGACAAAACCTCCTAGAAATGCTGTAATAGCTGTTCCAAGACCAACAACAGTCCCATAAATACTCCACTCATAAGCTGCTTTACTTCTATCAAGATATCTTAAAAATAATGCTCCAAATGCTGGGAATGCCATTGCTGCGCCAACACCATAGATAAATTGAATAAAATACAAATGGTATACAGTTTTGATGAAAAAGTAACCTAATGGAACAAATGAAATTATAAAAGTGCCTATAATAAGGAATCTTTTTTTACTGTTATGATCTTCAATTTTTCCAAAAGGAATTTCTAATAAAGATTTTACTAATAAGGCTACACTTATTGAAATACCTGCTGCAAAAGCAGTTCCTCCTACCAAGCTATCTTTAATAAAAATAGCTAATATTGGAGAAATTAAACCAAAACTCATTATAATAAGTAAATCTGATAAAATTAATAATTTCAGCCCTTTTTTCATTTTTGTCTACTTAGAGAGATATGCTATATCCTCTATATTTAAATCTAACTCTTTTATAATTTCTTCATTATTATTTCTGGCGATTATTTTTAAATATGGATAAATATCTTTATTTGTTCTTGAAATTGAAGTATGTGTTCTATTTGATATTTTTTTAAGTATTATTGTTTTTCTTTTACTTATTAATGACCATAATCTAAAATTTTGTTTGGGGGATCTAAAAGTTAAGGATAATTTTTGTTCATTATATTCTTTCATTAAAGTAGAAGCTGCTACTAAAGCATTAATATATATTAGCAAACGCCAATATTGAGTTTTAATTATTCTTCCTTTATTTACTTCTGATTTTGATAATAAATTTATTATATAATTTAATTCTTTAGGATTTATTTTAGGAAGATTTTCTTCAAGCCAGTAAAATAATGCATCTTCATTTGAAAAGACTATTGGTGACTTATTTATTTTAGAAATATCTGCTATTTCAACATCAAAATTGTTTATTAATTCTGAATTTAACTTTAAGTTATTTGAGGAAAAAAGTTTATTTAAGCCATTGATTATTGTTTCTTTTTTATTTCTAACATTATTTAATATTTCTAATAAATCTTGATTTATTTTATTGTTAATTGTAATAAGTTCTAAGTCAATAAGTAATGCTCTTATATCTCCATTATTTAGATTTATTAAATCTATTAATTGAGAATCTGTAGCTTTAATTTTTTCTTTTAAAATAATATCTTTTAAGAATAAAAATTGTTCTTGGTTTGTTGCAGGATTTAAATTTATACATACTGATTTTTTCTTTATGTCTTTTAATTTTTCTTCATTTAAGTCAGAGGTTGTTAAAATAATAGGAAAGGCTGTATTATCGATAATTTCGGATATTGTTGGATAAAAACCTCTGTCATTAACTCCATAAATTCCTTCAATTTCATCTAGAAGAATTATTTTTGATTTAAAGAATAAACTTTGTTGCTTTGAAGCATTTCCAATAATCGATTTTATGGAATTTTCATCTCTAAAATCAGAAGAATTTAATTCTAAAATTTCTAGATTTAAATCATTAGATATTGCATAAACTATTGAGGTTTTTCCGCTTCCTGTAGGACCATTAATTATTAATGATCTTTTTTCTTGATTTTTATAGTTTTTAACAAAATCTATTATTTTTTCTACTTCTTTTTTATTTGAAATTAGATCTTTTATATATTTAATTGAATATTTTTTTAATAAATTCATTTTTCTATAAAATTTGATAAAAGCGCTTCAAGTTGGACAAATTCATCAGAACCTTCTACTAACCTAAATTCTATATCCCCACATTTATCAATTAATTGCATTTTCTTTTTGTCTTCTAAATTTAAGTTTAATATTTCTGACTGAATTGACTTTATTATATCAATGCCTGAAAGTCCTTCTTTAAGCATAAATTCTAATAATTTATTCCTGGCTTTTATAAAATCTCCAGAAATTGCAATTTCTAAGATATTTTTAATGTCTTCTGGATTTACTTCTTTTACTATTTCTTTGACTAAATTCTCGTTAATATTTTTTGAAATTGATGAAGAACTTTGGAGAATATTTTCTGCTTTTCTAACATCTCCTTTTGAAGCACTAAAAATTAATTCTAAAGCTTTTTCTTCTATTTTTAGACCTTCTGTTTTAGCAATTTTTTTTAGTATTGTAAATACATCTTCTTTATTTAATGGTTTAAACCTAAAAATTGCGCATCTGCTAATTATTGGGTCTATTAATTTTGATGAATAGTTGCACGACAAAATAAATCTACAAGTATTTGAGTAATTTTCCATTGTTCTTCTTAAGGCATGCTGGGCTTCTCTTGTTAAGGCATCACTTTCATCTAATAGAATAATTTTATATGGGACATCAGAAAATGGTTTTGTTCTGGCAAAATCCTTTATTGTTTCTCTTACTACATTAATGCCTCTGTCATCAGACCCATTTAATTCCAAGAAATTTTCTCGCCAATTTTCTTTAAACATATCTCTTGCTATTATCAAAGCTAAAGTAGTTTTTCCAACGCCAGGAGATCCTGCAAAAATTAAATGAGGTAAATTTTTATTTTCAACAAAAGATTTTATTCTATTGACTATTATATCTTGACCTACAAATTCTTCAAAATTTTTTGGTCTATATTTCTCAATAAATATTGATGAATCTGACATGATATCTCACAAACTGATAACTTTTATAAAGATTGTTGTATGATACGTCTATTATCTTCATATTAGGCCTAGCTTGCTGAGCTATTCTGCCATCAGAGTTCGAGTTGTCAAGGTTGTTGTTGCCATTAAGGTCGTTGTTGTAGTTGTTGCCAAGATAGAGCAAACGCCCGATTGTAGCCTATTAATTAAATGTAAATCACCACCACTCCATATTTCAATTTTTAATTTACTTAATGTTGTGGTTGAATTTTATGACATTTAGACTTATTAGAGTCCATGTGCTATTAATAGGCGTGAAAAAGAAATTAAAGGAATTTTTATTGTTTTCCTTTTAATATTTGTAAGGCTTTTTCTTTTCTTTGGTTAAGCTCATTTAATTGGGTTTCATATTCCCTAGTTATTTCTGTTTGAGCTTTTTGATAGTCAAAATTTTTCGGCGCGACTGCGTCGCTGACGACGACTACCCGACCATCAGAGTCCGAGACATCAAGGAGGTACCTGTAGGAGTACAAGTCCAGATTCCTGCTCAAGAACAACCCAGAAAGGCCGTCTTGTCTTGTGTATAAGTGTCTGTTTCCATCACTTTCTAATTTTCTTGGAAGGCCAGTTTCTTCATTTATATCTTCACTTCTAAAACTACCATCTTTAACTAAGATTTGTGCATAAATTACCTCTGCATCTTCTCTTAATCTAAATGATAAACCATAAGATGAATCTTGATCTGCTTGTAATTCTAAACCATTTAATGGAATTATTACTGGATATTCTATCTTTGCATTTCTTGCTTTTACTTGTTTATGTAAACTTCTAGATAAATGATCATTGGGTTGATATGAATCAGCTTCTGATCTTAATACTAAGGATGAGTCTTCATAATGACCTTTTAAGTCTAAAACTCCTAACTTTAGTGTTTTTTCTAAGTTTGCTTGTGTAGCTGTTCTTAATCCTTCTTGTCTTAGTACTTCATTTACAGCTACAACATAAAATGGATTGCTTCCTTGAATAACTTCATTTTGATAATTTATATTTGAAATATTTGGTAAATTTGGATGTCTAGATCTTACTTCTTGATCTACTTCTCTTCCTAAATCTCCTCTTAAGAAATCTACTTGAGGTATTGCTTTAGGTACTTCTACTAAAGGTTTTCCTTGAAATTTTGGTAATGATTTTGTTTGCATTTTTATTCTCCTTTATTTTTAACTACTTTTTAGTAGTATAACTTATATATAAAGGTTTCTGTTGGGCTTATTTTGGCTTTTGGTAGACTATTACAAATAAAAACTTTTATTAACTATTGTACATATCACTTATTTTATGGAAGAAACAATAACAATAAAGAAAAAAGCAATACAAGACTTAGTTAAGGTTAAGGATGAATTTGATTCGATAATTGAATCTCTAGAATTAATGAGTGACAAGGAATTCATGAAGTCTTATAAAAAAGCAAAAGAAGATATTAAAAATAGAGATTTTGTTGAATGGAATGAGCTTTAAAATATTTCCAACTAAAGAATTCTCAAAAGATTTTAATAAACTAGATAAACATTTACAAGAAAGAATAAAAAAGAAGATTGAAGAAGTAGCAGAAGATCCTACAAGATATAAGCACCTTAATTATGATTTAAGTGGCAGCTGTCGGTTATGGATTGGAAAACTGAGAATAATTTTTTCTTATGATTTAGAGAAACAAGAATTTTACTTGGAAAAGATTGTATTTGGGCATAAATACCAAGAATGAATTACTTCTTCTAGCTATCTTTGAAAACAAATAACTATGCAGAAACTTCTGTAGAAAGTTCTATTGAAGCAGGGGATAGTGTAGAAATATCTTCTAGTGCTGATGTAAGTTCAAGTAGTTCTGATTCAGGTTCATCTGTTAGCTCAGATGCTTCTGTTAGTGTTGGGCTTTGAAATTAATTTAGATAAAATTTAGTATTTTTCATGACTTTAAAATAGAAAGGTTTATATATAACCTATAACTATATAATTATATGGTAACTACAATTCAAATTAATGAAAAAACGTTAAAAGTATTAAAGAAAATTAAAGATGAAACAAGATCATCTTCTTACGATGAAGCTATAAATAAATTAGTTTCACATCAAAACTCCGAATCATTGGCTGGTTTTCTAGGGAAGAGGCCAATAAAAGAATTGTTGAAAGATTTGAGAGACAAGAATGGCAGATTCTAAGCTTATTGATTCCTCTATATGGATAGATTACTTTTTTAATGGCAAACATTCTGAATTTATAGATTCTGGAGAACTTCTTTTATTATCGTCTTTGTCTATATTTGAGATTAAAAATAAATTGAAAAAAAGCAAAGTTGATGATTTTAAAATAGAAAGAAGTCTTGAATTAATTAAGAAAAGAAGTTTAATTATTGAGGTAAACCTTGAAATTGCAGAAAAAGCTGTGGAATTTTCAATGAAAAATAATTTGTCTATTGTAGACTCACTTATTTATACTTCTGCAATTTTGAACCAAGCTAAACTCTTAACTTTAGATAATGATTTTAGAGGACTTAAAGATGCTATAGTATTGTCTTAATATTTGAAATCATTAATTTATTTTACAAATTCAACATTTTTTAGATCTTTAAATTCTTTATCTCCAGTAAGAAATATTAAATTATTCTTTAGAGCATAAGTATAACCAATACAGTCTGCATAAGAAAGATTCTTGGATTTGTACTTTTTTCTAAATTTTATAGCTTCTTTCAGAACATCATCAGATATTTCAACAACACATAATGAGTATTTTTCAAATATTTGGTCTGCTTCATCGTCCTCTAAATTCTTTATTGCTGCCCAGTAAATTTCTGCTAGGTTAAAGATGGTTATAGTAGCAGGTTCATTTATATATTTAGCATAGTTCGAGTTTCCCGATACAATTTCCACTATAGCGTAACTATCAAAAAAATAATTCAATCCCATCCTTTTCTCATTTCATCCTTTAATTCCTGAGCTGTCTTTTTACCTTTAAATCTTGGAAATCTACCAAACATTTCCCCAGATAAAGGCCTTTTTTTTAATTCTATCGTTATTTCTTCGTTTTCCTTAATTTTATTTTGCTCTACTATTTTTTTTGGCAAAATTACACCAATTGAACTTCCCCATTTCCTAGTTGTAACCTTTACTTCCATATAATTTAGTTATATTTAGTTATATTTAAACTTTGTTATTTATGCAATAAATATAACAAAAGCTATTTAAATTGCTTCTAATAAGTTTAATTTATGTATGATTTTAAGAAGATTGAAGAAGAATCAAGAGAATTTTGGAAGAAAATAAATTTACTTAAGCTTTTAGAAGAAAAAAATAAAAAAGGAAAAAACTATTTCCTTTTAGATGGGCCCCCTTATGCTAATGATGTGCCTCATGTCGGGCATATAAGAAATACTGTTTATAAAGATCTTAGTATAAGATTAGCTTTTCAAAAAGGATATAATGTATTATTTCAGCCTGGTTTTGATACTCATGGATTACCTGTAGAAAATAAAGTTGAAAAGAAATTAAACATTAAGGATAAAAAAGAGATTTCTGAAATGGGGATTAAGAAATTTACTGATTTATGTAAAGCTAGCGCTGCAGACAATAAAGATTTATGGTTAGAAGTTTACGACAAATTAGGAAGCTGGTATTCTTGGAAAGAACCTTATTTAACTTATGATAATAATTATTTAGAAAGTGCTTGGTGGACTTTTAAAGAAATATGGAACAAAGGCTTAGTTTATGAGGGAAAAAAATCAATATTATGGTGTAGTCATTGTCAAACAGCATTATCCGGATATGAAGTTACAGATAGTTATGCTAATTTAAAAGATCCTTATGTAATTGTTAAATTTAAAGTTAAAAATGCAAAGAATGATTATTTATTGGTTTTTACAACTACTCCTTGGACATTAATAAGTAATGTTGCAGTTGCAGCAAATCCTAAAGAAGATTATGTTAAAGTTGAAACTTCTCAAGGAAACTTAATTTTAGCTAAAAAAAGACTAGAAGTTCTAGAAGAAGCAGAAGTGAAATATAAAATAATTCAAGAATTTGAAGGTAAAAAATTAGAAAACTTAGAGTATGAAAGTTTAATTGATGTTCCTGTTCAACAAGAATTAAAGAAAAATCCAAAGGCACTTAAAGTTATTATGAGTATTCCAATACTTAAAGAGAGAGTTCCTGCAAAATTAAGAACTAAGAAAGGGGCAACTGGAGAAGATGTTTTTGAAGATTTTGCCACAGTTACAGAAGGAACTGGGTTAGTTCATACTGCACCAGGGCATGGTAAAACAGATAATGAAATCGGGAAATATTATAATTTACCAGAACCTAGTCCTTTAGATGATGCTTGTAAATATACAGATGAAGCAGGTCAATTTAAAGGAATGTTTGTTAAAGATGCTGATAATGATATTTTAGATTTGCTTGAAAAAACTGGAAAACTATTCTTTAAGGATAAAATTGAACATAAGTATCCATTGTGTTGGAGATGCAAAACCCCATTAATATTTAGAATGAGTAATCAGTGGTTTATTAAAATTAACACTATAAAAGATAAAATGATAGAGGATAATAAAAAAGTTAAATGGTATCCCGATTTTGCAAGAGAAAGATTTGATAACTGGATATTAAATGCTGATGATTGGAACATTTCTAGGCAAAGATATTGGGGAACTCCAATGCCTATTTGGAAATGTAGTTGTGGAGAAATAAAAGTAATAGGAAGTCTAGAAGAACTTGAGAAAAATGCAATTAATAAAATACCAAAGAACTTTGATTTACATACTGCTTCAGAAATAACTTTAAGATGCAAATGTAAAAAAGAAATGAAAAGAATTATTGATATATTTGATGTGTGGTTTGATTCTGGAGTTGCTCCATGGGCGCCTTTACATTATCCTTTTGAAAACAAGAAATTATTTGAAGAACATTTTCCTGTAAGTAGAATTAATGAAAGCCAAGACCAAATTAGAGGATGGTTTTATCATTTAATGTTTTGTGGAACTGCAACTTTTGACAAAGCTCCTTATTTAGAAGTTTCAATGCCTGGCTGGGTTGTAGATAATAAAGGAGAAAAAATGAGCAAAAGTGTAGGGAATGTAGTCTATGCTAAAGATGCTATTGAAAATGTTGGGGCTGATAATTTAAGATTTTATTATATGTTGGATATTGCGCCTTATGAATTACAGATGTTTAATGTAGAAGTAATTAAAAAAGAAGTCTGGAAAGTTTTTAATATCTTAATTAATGTTAATACTTATTTACTAACTCAAACAAATAAAGTTACAAAATTAAAAGATTTAGAAATCGAAGATAAATGGATAATCTCTAAGTTAAATTCATTGATTAAAGCTTATAATGAAGATATTGGAAATTTTGAATATCATTATGTCGGAAGAAATTTAAGTGATTTCATTGTCAATAATGTTAGTAGAGAATATATTCAATTTATAAGGGAAAGAGTTGATAAAAATGATGAAAGAGTATTTAATGTTCTTTTTGAGATTTTAAGTAAATATGTTGTTTTATTAGCACCAATAAGTCCTCATATTTCTGAGTTTATTTATCAGAAATTAAAAGAAAAATTTAAAATTGAAGAAAAATCAGTTCATTTATTTAATCTTCCTAAGGTAGATGAAGATAAAATTGATTCAGATATAGAAGAATCTATGGAAGATGCAAAAAAAATAATTCAAGAAATTTTAGCACAAAGAGAAAAAGTACAGTTAGGAATAAGATGGCCATTATTAAGTGCAGAAATTAAAACAGAGAATACTAAAGGGATAAAAGAACTTGATGAAGTTATAAAAAGAAAAACTAATATTAAGAAATTAGATATTAAAAAAGGAGAATTTAGTGTAAAACTAGATACAAAATTAACTAAAGAATTAGAACAAGAAGGTTATGCTAGAGAAATTATGAGAGCAATACAAGATTTAAGGAAAAAAGAAAAACTTGAGAAAAAAGATAGGATTGAATTATATATTGATTCAAATTATGACTTAAGTAGATTTGCAGATGAGATTAAAGATAAAGTTGGTGCTGAATCTTTAGAATTTAAAGAACATAAAGGACAGCATTCAAGTAAAGAAAAAATTAAAAATCAAGAATTTAATGTAAGTTTTAATCTGTTGAAGTAGCATTGTAAATTATGGTATTTCTTGCCTCTTTTTTTAGGTAATTCCATGCTTCCTCTTCTCGATCATAATATGAAAAATAATTAAATTGTGATTCTCCAGCCTTATATCTTATCAATATGGCCAATAATTCTTCTTCACATTCTGAGAGATCTTTAAGTCTTATTTCATAATCATATTTTATTTCATATTGTGCTATTTGTGTAAGTAATTTCTTTGCTAATAACAATTTTAGTGTATCTGAAGAATCTGCAAAGCAGCTTGTTAGTTGTTGTTCTTCATGTGTGGGACTTGAAGGATTGAATTTAGGAATTTCTCTTGAAGAACAAGAAGCTACAATTAATGCTAACCCTACTAATGTAGTTACTTTCATGTAGACTAAAGTATATGAAAATTATTTAAAGATTTATATTATAAAATTGTTATATAAAAATTTAGCTAAAAAATTTAATGATTTTTTAAGAACGGTCTAAATAGGCCTTTTATTTAATTTATGTTCAAAAGTTGATTAATATTCAAAATTTTTTCGAAAACCTTATAAGCAGCTTTATAAACTTATCTATTTTGTTTATAAAGAAGAGGTGGGGGTTGTTATGGTCAAAAGAGAAATTAAACTTGTAAATATTGTGGCTACTGCAAATTTAGAGCATGATATACCATTAATAAAATTAGCAGAAGCACTACCAAATACAGAATATAATCCTGAGCAGTTTCCTGGATTAGTAATGAGAATAAGAGATCCTAAAACAAGTGCTTTAATTTTTAGTTCTGGAAAAATTGTTTGTACTGGTGCAAAGTCAATGACTAAAGTTAAAGAAAGCATAGTAAATATAATAAAAAATATTGAGAAAATTGGAATAAAGATTAAAGTTAAGCCAATAATTAAAGTTCAAAATATGGTTGCTTCTGGAGCTGTTGGGATGGACTTAAATTTAAATGACCTAGCTATGAAATTAGAAAATACAGAATATGAACCAGAACAATTTCCAGGATTAGTTTATAAATTAGATGGAACAAGAGCCACTTTCTTATTATTTAGTAATGGAAAAATTGTTTGTACTGGTACTAGAAGTGAAGCTAAGCTTAGAGAAGCTTTAGATAAATTAATAGTGAATTTAAAGAATTTAAAATAAGGATGTACCAAATGGGTGACGATTGTAGCGGTCCTGGTTAAATAGGTAAAAATACTAATTTATAATATATTTCAATTACTTTATATTACACCATAACTATCTTTAAATTCATTTACTTTTTTTTATGTTTATGGATAATATACAAGGATTTTCTCTTAATTCGCAAGAAATTAGAGAAAAAATTGCTAAGGGATTTATAATTACACCAAATATTAGTATTGAAGATAGAATACAACCTGCTTCATTTGATCCTGTTATTGGAGATGAAATATTTATTTTAGAATCGGAAGTAGCTGGACTTTTTAGACCTGGAAAAAATGAGACAGTTTATAGAACATTACTTCAACTTCCTAAAAGATATAGACAAAGACATTCTATGGAAGAATTTGAGATTAAAAAAGGATTTACTTATCTTATACCTTTAGAAGATAGGATAAAAATAACAGAAGAAGAAAATGTAAGATCTTCCCCAAAAAGTAGTATTGGTAGAGTTTTTATAAATACGAGATTACTTACAGATTATAATGTTTGTTTTGATGAGATAAATCCTGCATATAAAACAAATGAGTTTCTTAGGTCTTGGTTATTAGTTCAACCTTTAGCATTAAATGCCATTTTACATTCAGGGATATCATTAAATCAGCTTAGATTCTTTCATGGATTGGATGCACAATTGAATACTAAAGAAACAAAAGATGAATTAAGCAAAGATAATCTACTTTATTTGAGAAATGAAGATGAATCATTTACACCAAGTGATTTGTTTTTAACTGATGGGATACAGGTACATCTTGATTTAACTGGAAGCCACACTGATGGAATTGTTGGTTTAAGAGTCAGGCATAATCCAAATCCTATTGATTTAGGTAGGATTGAAAGTTACGAAGCAGAGGATTTCTTTGAACCAATAATAAGAAAGAATGGAGTTGTAGAAATTAAAAGGGGGGAATATTATCTTTTTGCTTCAAAAGAAGTCTTAAAAATTCCTGGGCATTTAAATGCAGAATTAAAAAGAACTTCACATATAGGATTAATAGGTGATATTCATTTTGCAGGGTTTATTGATCCTGGCTTTGCAGGAGATCTTGTTTTAGAAATTAGAAGTCATGAAATAGGAAACGTTGCCTTAACAGAAGATAATATTCCAATAAGTAATATCCATTTATTTAGAAATAAAAAACCAGATAAATTATATGGTATAAATATTGGATCACATTATCATGGGCAGTTAGGATCTAAACCAGCCAAGTACTTTAAAAAATTTGATTATAAATTCGCGGCTAGAGATTATGGTAAACTTTCAAGATTAGTTCTTACACAAGATACAAAGGTGCTTCTTAACCGAAGAAAAAATAAATCTGGATTTGAATTCATAGAAAGAGATAATGTAATACCAACTATTCATGATGTACAAGAAGGCTTCTTTCACTTTAGATATGATTGTGAATTTGATGAAGATGTTTTACAAGTAATACCTTATGTATTAATATTTGACAAAGATAAAAGAATTTTTTCTTATGTAAGGGCAAATAATATTGAAGATTATGGAGATAGAAGGCTTTTTGGCAAGCATTCTATTGGTGTTGGTGGCTATATTATACAAATAGATGGCTCTGATTATGTAAGAAATGGATTAGAAAGAGAATTAAGAGAAGAAGTTGATATAACTTGGAGAAGATCAGATCCTAAACTGCTTGGAACATTAATGGCTTATGATGTTCCTGTTGATGGTGTTCATTTTGGTCTTGTTTATTCTTTACATTGTGATAGTGTAAAACAAAAAGAATCATCAATGCATTCTGGAAGATTAGTTTGTATAGAAGATCTTTTAAAAGATCCGTCAATTGATGAAAAATATGAAACTTGGAGCAGAATATTAATACCAAGACTTCAAGATCTTGCAGCTATATAATTTTATACGAACATTAATAGCAAAAATATTAACTATAGCATATAATTAAAACCTAAAGCTTATATTCTTATCTATCTTTATATAGAAGAGGCAAAAAAAGTGGCTATAGACAGTGCTAAACAAATTGAAAAATTCAAGGATTTTGTAGAAGTGAGCTACAAAAAGAAGCTTTATGAACTTACTAAAAAAGGAGAGAGCCATTTACTTATTGATTTCTCTGACTTACTACAATATGATCATGAACTAGCAGATGAATTACTAGAAGAGCCTGAAGAAACTATTAAAGCTGCTGAAATTGCAATTAGTTTTTTAGAGCTTCCAAATGATGTCTTAAAAAGAATTAGGTTTAGGAATTTGCCTGAATCACAAAAAGTATTTATCAAAAATATAAGAAGTAGTCATATAAATAATTTTTTTATTGTTGAAGGTATTGTAAGACAAAGTAGTGATGTAAGACCACAAGTTACTTTAGCTAAGTTTGAATGCCCAAGTTGTGGTAATTCTATTTCAATTCCACAGTTAGATACTAAGTTTAAAGAGCCAAGTAGATGTAGCTGTGGAAGAAGAGGTAAATTTAGATTATTAAGCAAAGACTTAGTTGATGTTCAAAGATTAATTATTGAAGAAAGTCCTGAATCTTTAGAAGGTGGAGAACAACCAAAAAGAATGGCTGTTTTTGTTAAAGAAGATTTAGTGGAACCAAAAATGGAGAAAAAAACAACTCCTGGGACAAAGATTAGAGTTTATGGAGTTATAAAAGAAGTTCCTTTAATTTCTAAAACTGGGGGGCAGAGCACTAGATATGATTTAATGATTGATTGTAATTACATAGAACCTATTGAAGAATCTTTTGATGAAATAGATATTAATGAAGAAGATCAAACTAAAATTATAGAATTGTCAAGAGATCCACTACTTTATGATAAATTGATTAATAGTGTTGCTCCGTCCATTTATGGGCATTTAGATATTAAAGAGGCAATGATTTTACAATTATTTGGTGGAGTAAGGAAAATAAAAGATGATGGAACTAAAACAAGAGGAGATTTACATATGCTTCTTGTTGGTGATCCTGGAACGGGCAAAAGTCAGATCCTACAATTTATTACTAAAATTGCACCAAAGGCCAGATTCATTAGTGGCAAGGGAGCAACTAGTGCTGGGATTACAGCATCAATAGTTAAAGATGAATTTCTTAGAGGTTGGGCTTTAGAAGCAGGAGCAATGGTATTAGCAAATAAAGGAATAGCAATAATTGATGAACTTGACAAAATGGGAAGTGAAGATAGAAGTGCATTACATGAAGCAATGGAGCAACAACAAATTACAATTAATAAAGCAAATATTCAGGCAACATTAAGAGCGGAGACTACTGTACTAGCTGCAGCAAATCCTAGACTTGGAAGGTTTGATCCTTATCAACCAATTGCTGCTCAAATTGATTTACCCCCAACTTTAATTAATAGATTTGATTTGATTTTTCCAATTAGGGATATGCCAAATAGAGATATAGATGATAAGATTGCAACTCATGTTTTGGCAATGCATAAAAGTCCTACTTCTATTGGATCGCCAATTGAGCCCAAACTACTTAAAAAATATTTGTCTTATAGCAAGCAAAGAGTTTTCCCTAAATTAAGTAATCCTGCAATAGAGGAGATTAAAAGTTTTTATGTTGGATTAAGAAATAGCGGACAAGCAGATGAAGGTATTAAAGCAATTCCTATTTCAGCAAGACAATTAGAAGCTTTAGTTAGATTAGCAGAAGCTAGTGCAAGAGCGAGATTAAGTGATATTGTTACAAAAGAAGATTCTCAAAGAGCAATTAGATTATTAAAACATTGTTTAATGCAAGTTGGTTTTGATTATGAAACAGGAAGAATTGATATTGATAGAATATATACGGGAATTACAGCATCAACAAGAAGTAAAATTGCTGTTATTAGAGAAATAATAACTGATATTGAGGGAAAAGGAAATAAAACTATTTCTATTGATGAAATTGTTGGAGAAGCAACTAAAAGAGGTATTGATACAAGTAGTGTTGAAGAAGTTGTAGATAGGATGAAGAAAGAAGGCTTAATTTTTGAACCTAAGAGAGGATTTATTCAAAAAATATAGACATGGAAGAAAGAAAAAGATTAATTGCCTATAAAGTGTGGATTAATGATATTTTAAATAGTGAGGTGTATAAAGACGATAGTGAATTTCCAATTTCTTATATTCAAGTTGATGATAAAAAAATTTCTAAAGTAAATATTATTGCAAATGTGGTTGAAAAATTTCTCAGTGAAGATAAAAATTTTGCTTCTATTACTTTAGATGATGGAAGTGGAGCTATAAGAGTGAAGACATGGAAAGAAGATACTATGAAAATTGAAAATTTTAATGTTGGAGATATTATTAATATAATTGGAAAGCCAAGAACTTATAATGAAGAAAGTTATATTATCCCAGAGGTTATAAAAAAAATTGAAGATCCTAATTTTGAGATTGTTAGAAAATTAGAATTGCTTAAGTTATATGGTAAGCTTAAATTAAATGGAATAAAAATGGAAGCTAAAGAAATTAAGGAAAATAAAGTTGATGATTATGTGGAAGAAATTGTTGTTAATGAATCTAGCGAAAATAGTAGGCAGTTAATTATTAAGTTAATTGAAAGATTAGATGACGGAAATGGAGCAAATATTAATTTGGTAATTAGTAATTCTAATATTGAAAAAGAAAACGTTTATAGCATTATTAATGAATTACTTACAGAAGGAGAAATTTTTGAAATTAAAGAAGGTTTTGTAAAGTTATTAGGGTGATTTTTATATATTACTTGTAGAATGGTACTAGTAAATCTTAAATTATTATTAAATGTTACTGAAAATGCAGCTCTTAATACAAATGCTTTAAAACAGAAATGGTTGTAAAAAGAAGATTTAAATAATCATTCATATAACTAGGTTTATGGCTGTTTGGCAAGTATTATTAGTTATTGTCATTTTATTTATTTTTTCTGGATTAAGAGTAATTAATCAATATCAAAGAGCAGTTAAATTCAGACTCGGAAAATATGGAGGTACACTACAGCCAGGTTTAAGATGGATAATACCTATAATTGAAAGAATTATTAAAGTTGACATAAGAGTGATTACTGCAGACATACCTGCACAAGAAGTTATAACTAAAGATAATGTGCCTATGAAAGTAAATGGAGTTGTGTTTTTTAAAGTTATAAATTCTGACAAAGCAGTTCTAGAAGTAGAAGATTATAAATTTGCTATTTCTCAATTAGCGCAGTCTGCACTTAGAGATATGACAGGA
Organism: Candidatus Woesearchaeota archaeon; assembly: GCA_018302785.1. GTDB lineage: Archaea > Nanobdellota > Nanobdellia > SCGC-AAA011-G17 > JAGVZF01 > JAGVZF01. Next base: position 28,466 of record JAGVZF010000014.1, read on the forward strand.
AAGGCAGAGTTAGATTCAGTATTGGCAAAAAGGGAAGAGATAGGGAACCAAGTTCAAAAAATAGTAGACTCTGAAACAGATCCATGGGGTATTAAAGTTACTGATGTTAAGATTAAAGATATTGAATTGCCTGAAAATATGAAAAGAGCAATGGCTCATCAAGCAGAAGCAGAAAGGGACAGGAGAGCTAGAGTAATAAATGCAGAAGCAGAAAAACAAGCATCGCAAAAATTACTTGAAGCAGGTAGGATAATAGAAAAATCTCCTGCTGCCTTAAAATTAAGATTCTATCAGACCTTGAATGATATCTCTGAAGAAAAGAACTCAACAATAATATTACCTTTTCCCGAAGACTTTATTGACTGGATAAGAAAAAAAGAAAAATAACAATCGAAAAATAGAAAATTATCCGAGATAACTTGGTATTTCTTGTTTTGCTTGTGTATTTCTTGCCATTTTAAGTTCTTCTTCAATTTCTTGATATCTTTTTCTATCATCAATACTTAATGAAGGCCCTGTTTTTTGCAATGCTTGTAAAAAGTGGTCCATTCTAATTTCTTTTGCTTTTATTGATTCTCTTAATGAAAGCATAGCTGCTTCTCTGCATACTGCTTCAATGTCTGCACCACTGTAGTTTTCAGTTAAGTCAACTAACTTATTTAAATTGACATCTACAGACAAGACATCTTTCATAAGTTGAGTATGTATATTGAATATTTCTAATCTTGATCCCTTACCTGGCATTTGTGTACTTATAATTCTGTCAAATCTACCTGGTCTAAGTAAAGCAGGATCTATAATATCAGGTCTATTTGTTGCTCCAATAACAACAACATCATTTAATTCTTGCAAACCATCCATTTCTGCTAATAATGTGTTTAACATTCTTTCAGTAACCTTTGTTCCTGCAGAAAGTCCTCTTCTAACTGCAATTGAGTCTATTTCGTCAAAGAAAATTATTGTTGGAGCTACTTGTCTTGCTTTCTCAAATATTTGTCTTATACCTTTTTCAGATTCACCAACCCACATGTTTAATAATGATGGACCTTTAATATTGATGAAATTTGCTTCTGATTCATTTGCTACTGCTTTTGCTAGTAAAGTTTTACCTGTTCCAGGGGGGCCATACATCAATATTCCTCTTGGAGGTCTTATTCCTAATCTTTTAAATGCATCTTTGTGTTTGAGGGGCCATTCCACAGCTTCTTTTAATTCTTGTTTTAATTCTTCTAGACCACCAATATCTTTCCAGTTAACATTTGGTTTTTCAATTGAGACTTCTCTTAGTGCAGAAGGTCTTACCATTTTAAGTGCATCATTAAAATCTTCACTTGTGACCCTTAGTTTTTGAAGAACATCTTCAGAAATTGGTTCTTTTTCATTTAAATTTAAATCAGGAAGTATTTTCCTTAATACATTCATTGCTGATTCTTTTGTTAATGCGCTTAAATCAGCTCCTACAAAACCGTGTGTTTTTTCTGCAAAATAGTGTAACAATTCAAGTTTAGAATCTTTCCTTATTTCGTCTAAAAGATTATCTGAAACAATACCAGATGTCAATAATGGTTCTATTATTTGCATAATTTCTTTTTCTTTTAATTCACGTGTAGCAAATTTATTACGTGAGTCATTTGGTTCCACTAAATCTTTTGCGTGTTTTACATTTTCTAAGCGTTTTAAAATCTTATCCAAAATCTCTTTACTTCTATTGACTTTTGGAATAACAATGTTCTTTATTTCTCCCTTGTCTATCTCTAGATTTTCAATTTCTTTAGAATAATCAGATATTTTTTGTTTTGATTTGTTAATCTTATCTTTGGTTTCTTCTTCAAAAGCAATTATTTTTTCTTGAAGGTTTTTTGATTCTCTAACTTTTGTTTTTAACAAATCTTCTTGCCCCATTAATTCATCTTTTTTGAACGACAATAATTGGACAATTTTTCTAAATTGCGATTCAGCAACAATTGTTTTTTGTTGTTCTAATCTTTTAACTTCTAATTTTATTTTATCAATATCATCATTAAGTTGTTTTATTTCAATATTCATTTCTGAGATTTTTGAATTCTTTTCAGCAATTTTCTTAGTTATTTCGGTATTAAGTTGTTTTATTTCAATATTCATTTCTGAGATTTTTGAATTCTTTTCAGCAATTTTCTTTTCGGCTTCTTGTGGGAAGTTCATTATTCTCTTCTTTGTTATCTTTGCAGCACTAAGATTGTCCCAATGTTCAATAGGCATATTTCTTGAATGAATTTTTAAAATTTCTAATCTTCCATTTTTATCTGGAACATTAATTGAGATTTCTCTGTCAAATCTACCAGGTCTTCTTAATGCAGGATCTACTGCATTAGGTCTATTTGTAGCTGCTATAACAATAACATTTTTTCTTGATTTTAATCCATCCATCATGGTGTTATGGACTACTATTGGTGTATTTCCTGCAAAGAAATTAGAATTTTCTGTAGTTAAATCATACATCTCCCCACCAACAATTTGTTCTACTTGCGTTATTTGACAAGGAATTACATCCGAAGTATATACTTGTTTCAGTTCTTGAATGAATTGACTTTCTATATTTCCAAATTCTTGCACAAAATATCCAAGTACATTGGAGTTAATTTGGTAAGGAAGGTTTGGCGATAGATATCTATACATGCTGTCGTCAATTCTAATTTTGTTTTTATCTCTAATTTCTTTTAAAAAGGATTTTACAGGATATATTATTGTAGATACTTTCTTTATTCTATTTGTGAATTTCATTAAATTTTCTTTTTTTCTATTAAGCTTCATATATGGTAGAATATTATTTGAAAATCTTTGGAAACTTTCAAATCCACCATTAATTTTTACCTGATAACAATTATAGTTGGATATCTTCGATGTTATACCTAGCTGAAGCAATAATCTTGATATCCCCAATGCAAGTTCTTTACTTTTAGTACTAAATATTATACTTTCTTTTATAGTTCCATCTCCTTCTAGTAGCCCAGCTAGAAATGCACTTTTTACAGAAACTGGAGATTTGTAGATCTTATCTGGGACTTTAACAGTAAATGATTTTTTTCCTATAGGTACACCAAAATATTCATTTATAAAGTAACTTAAAGGTTTAGAATAAATATCCATACGTTGATTATTTTTACTAATTGAAATATTTTTATTGAATAACATTTTAGCTATGTCATACGCTATAGGGGTTGTTTCTCCGTATATATTCACTCTATTATTAGTTAAATTTCCATCACTAATTAAAAGACCCAAAAACTTAGCTAAATCTTCGTCTAATATCTTTGGTATAGTAACAAAATAGTTTTCTTTAATAGGGTAAACTTCTTTGTTTTCTTTTCTTGCTATTGAAATGATTTCATGGTCTAAATTATCCAAATGCAAAATTAATTGCAATTTATCCTTACTAATTTCAATTACTTTTGATTTTATTAAAGGCTTAATGTAGTTATTTAGTGATTTTCTAGTAATTTTTAGTTCCTTTTCAATTTCAGTTTTTGATAATTCTTTTTTATTAAGAAGTAGATTTAATATTTTATTTCTAGTAGTGGATTCATTAAGTTTATTGCTATCTCTTAAATTTATTAGATCTGAAAGAAGGATATATTTTTTGTTTAGTAGTCTATACAAACTACTATCTTCTTTTAATTTTAATACCCATTTATTTTTTTCTTTAAGGTCAAATATACTTATTTTTTGGATTTCGTCGCTATTTTCTAATTTTCTTGGTATTAATATATAATCAAACGCATTTAATTCTGATGCATTTTTCCAGTTTATTCCATTATCATCTATTGCTAGGAATTTAGTAATTTCTGAGGATATTATTTCATTTCCATTATTTAGATTTATTTTAAATGCTTTGGGTGCATTAGTTTTGGTTAGTGTAATTATTCGGTTGTTATTTACCTTTCCTAAGACTGACAAACCTTGTGCATATATTTCATTATTAGGTGTTTTAAAAGTTACTCCATTTTCAGTAAATGTTTCTCCCTCAGTTTCATTAAATAAATTTTTTATTGTTTTGATTCCATCTTTTAGATAGACTGGTGTAGAGGGATGTAAACATAATAATTGTGCAACAACTCTTCTCTCAACTTCTCCTCTTGTTTCTTCTCTTTTAGGAGCAATAGCATCAATTTCATCAATGAAAATAATTGATGGAGCATTTTTCTCAGCTTCTTCAAAAATATCTCTAATTCTTTTTTCACTTTCCCCATAAAATTTATTCATAATTTCGGGCCCATTTATTAACATGAAATTTGCTTCTGATTCATTTGCTACAGCTTTAGCAAGTAAAGTTTTTCCAGAACCAGGAGGGCCATGTAATAAGACTCCAGAGGGAGGTTCTATCCCCAATCTTGTAAATATTTCAGGATGTTTTAATGGTAACTCAACCATCTCCCTTATTTTTTTAATTTCTTCATCTAGACCTCCAAGATCTTCATAATTAACTTCAGGAATTTTTTCGTCAGATACTTCAACTGCTTTTTGAGTTACATTTATTATTGTAATTTCAGAAACTATTACAGCTTGTTTTGGATTACTATCAACTACTACAAATTTTAATGATGGAAGTCCAAATGATCCCATAAATCCTTCTTCAAATACATTAAAGATTTCTTCAAATGGGGAATCTTCCATTGTTCTTCGTCTTCGTCTTGCTCCACCTAATGAAATTATGTCGCCTTTAACTACTGCTCTTCCTAATAGACCTCTTCTAAACAATTCTGGAGATGCTTGAATAACAATACCTTGTTGAGAAGGAGCTATTGTAATTGATTTTGCTTCTAGAACATTTGCTTTTCTTATAATTATAATTTCTCCAATGCTTGTTTTTGCATTTCTTCTAATAATACCATCCATTCTAATGACTTGTTGACCTACATCTGTTGGATAAGCTCTATCTACAATACCTACTGTTTTTCTTTGGCCTTCTATTTCTATAATGTCTCCTGGTCTTACTCCAATAACATGCATTGTTTCAGAGTCTACTCTTACAATCCCTTTATATGCTTCTTCTTGTAATGCTTCCATTACTTTTAATTTTACTTCATTAATGTCTTTAATCATTTTTTTATTTAAGATAAGTAATTTAATAAATCTTTCTTAGCCTTGAAAAAACTAAAGTTAACTTACCTGGTTCTTCAAGAGACATTTCAATTATCTTATTTAACCTCCGTTCTATATCTTCAAATTCTATTATTTCTCTTGGAATTGAAACAATATATGAATTTCCAACATATCTTAATTTAACTTTAAATGGTTTTGATCTTAATTTTATATATTCAATATAAGCTTCTTCATCTTTGGGATGAAACCAAACTTTATTGCAATTTGTACATGTAAATGATCTTAATTTAAAACCATCTTTATTTACTATAGTTCTTTCTGTTTCTTTATTGCAATTCTTACAAACTATGATGTTATCAAATATGTCCATTTTAGTGTATACTTAAAGGTATATACTAACTAATATATAAATATTTCGAAATTTTGGGCTTTGCACAAATAGTAACAGTTTTGTAAATGTTTTAATTGTTATGGATTAGAACTATTGATGTACTTTTAGACCTTCTAATATGGTTCTTGCATAGGCAAAAGCCTTAGATGACTTTAACTTGTAATTTTCACTAGTTAATTCTTGAACTTTTTCAATAAGTGGACCAATTTTCTTTTTAGAAGCAAATTCTTCCCCTAGTACTATTTTATCATAAGTTGCCTTTAGATACCAAGTAGATTTTGTACTAAAATCAGATATTCTGTCATCTGCGCATTCTACATCAACCTCAGCATAACAAAAATCAAATCTTATATCACTTAAAGAACCGATGTAGTATGCTCCAACAACATCATGTGAGACATCATGTTTTTCTTCAGAAGTAGGTTCTCTCCAATCAGTCACATTGCTTGCAAGAGATACTAGTTCGTCTAATGAAAGTTTTTGAATTTCCATAGTGTATTATACACCATATAGATTTAAAAATATATCTTTTTTATGTGAAATAATATTTTATAGATAATTTTATAAGATTTTTGTGATTCTGATTAAATTTAAAAATAATTTGTACACCTAAAATGGAAAATGTGCTTGAAAAAGTAAGGATGGTTGAAAAAGAAGAATTTTCTCTTAGTAGTGTGTGTTTAGCTGCTAAGCCTGTTTTTGGACATGGTTTTTGTCATGTTTCACTTTATGAAAGAGGAATAGAAAAACAAAATCTTATTAGGGAATTACAAATTTCATGCGACACTGAGAATTTAATTATGAGAAGTGTTAACTTAGGTTTAGAAGACAAATCTTTTGAAGAGATTATTGAAGCTTTTGAGACTAATGGAAATAGACTTATGCATAGTAATGTTGAATTTAGATTATATTCATTTGAATTTGGGGGCAGCAGAGTCAATGCACCTATTTTAACATATGAACAATGGATTTGTCTAGGAAAGCCAACAGCAATTTATAGAGAGATAACTTATGGCCCAATTAGTTAATTTTGTATTAATAATCACTAGTATAATCATTTTATACCAAAATTATTATAAATACATTTTAACCTATAAATTATAATGAAAGTACTATTTTATTATAGAGGTACTGAAAATATTGCTATTGAAAGTATCTCAGCTGTATTAAAAGAGGCTGGTCATAAGACTGACTTAATTTTTGATCCTGGATTAGATGATACTTTTTATTTTAAGTTTCCATTATTTAAGAAATTAAAGATTGAAGATAAATTAGTTAAAAAGGCTAAAAGATTTCAACCTGATTTAATTGCTTATGGTGGAGTTTCTAATATGTATCCTTATGTTAATAGCATAGCATCAAGACTAAAAAAAGACTTAGATGTACCTACAATTGTTGGTGGAGTTCAAGCTTCTGCAGATCCTTCAGGAATTTTAGATAAAGAATATTTTGATATGGCTTGTAAAGGAGAAGGTGAAGAAGCAATTTTAGAATTAGTAGATCACTTAGAAAAAGGAAAAGATCATTCAAAAATACAAAATTTAGTTATTAAAAAAAATGGAAAATATATTGAAAATCCTATAAGGCCTTTTATAGATAATTTAGATAAACTTCCATTTTTAGATAAGGATTTATTCTATAAGTATGGTGTTTTTAAACATAGATTATTAACAATGATGAGTAGAGGTTGCGCTTTCAAATGTACTTTCTGCATTAATTCTATGAAAGGAATTCCTCCTTTAAGATACAAAAGTCCAAAAAGAGCTTTAGAAGAACTTGAGTATTATAAAGAAAAATATAATCCTAAGATAATAATGTTTGAGGATGATTTATTTCCATATAATGTTAAATGGCTACAAGAGTTTGTTCCAGAGTATAAGAAAAGAGTTGATGTTCCATTTTATGGAAATGTGCATCCATTAACTGTTAACGAAGAGAATATTAAATTACTAGCTGAAGCAGGCTGTATGAATTTATCAATGGGCGTTCAATCTGGAAATGAGCATATAAGAATTGATATCTTTGAAAGATACGGAACTAATGAACAAATAAAAAAGGCAGCAAGTATAATTAAGAACAATAATATTAAATTACAAACTGAATTTATATTCGGAAATCCTGAAGAAACTCCTAAAGAAATGTGGGAAAGTGTTGATTTAAATTATGATTTAAATCCTAATAGTACTGCATCATTTATTTTGTATCCTTTTCCAGGAACTAAACTAGCCGATTATTGTGAAAAAAATAATTTATACGAAAAGGAAGACTTAGAAAAAGTTAAATCTGGAGAAGGTTCTTATCATATGACAAGTATGTTAAAATCAGATTATAAAGATGAAGCTTATAAGTTTAATTCTCTAATGCCCATATTTGCAGCAATGCCTAAATCATTTAAACCTATTTTTAAATTCTTAGTTAATAGAAAATATGGATTTTTCCATAAAATGTCTTATTATGCTTCAATTCCGTTTATTTATCCTGTTGAATTTAAAAACGTTTTAAGAAATTATCCAAGATTACTATATAAGTCTATAAAAGAAGTTAATAATTAAAAAAATTAATTTTTTGACACTGCTAATTTTCCTGGGCCTAGCAACATTAAAGCTATTAAGCTCATAAATATTGACCAGTCTTTTAATAATCCTTGTTGTGTTCCAGGCAATCCTTTTAATTGAACTGTTACTAAGGCAATAAGTATTATAATTATTAGTGGAATTGTTGTGAATTTAACTTTAAATCCAATTAAAATTGCTGCACCAAATATTATTTCTGATAAAAGTAAAATCCATGTCCAGAAAATAGCAACTGGAAACCCTATATTTTGAAGCATTCCAGTTACTCCAGAAGGATTTTGAAATTTTCCTATTCCCATAAATATAAATAAAATACCAAGACCTAGTCTTAAGAAAGTAGGTCCGTAATTTTTTGCGTCTGCCATTAATATCCCTCCAATTTTTTACTTAAAATATTTATTAAATTTCTTTTTAATTTTAAATTAGTCTTTCTTTTCCAATTTAATTAATTGTTGAGCTACCCAAAATATATGACCATCAGGATCTTTAAAAGATGCAATTAATAAATCTCCTTCTTCTTTTATGTTTGTGTTTAATCTAGCCCCACTTGCCATTAATTTGTTAAATATATCATGAATATCTTCTACACCAAAACCAAATGATATAAACTTTGATGGATTTACTGTTTCTTTAGTGAAATGTAATGCTAAGGTTGTTGTACCTGTTTCTAGTTCAGACCATGCATCTGACTTAAATTTAATTTTAAATCCTAATGTATGGTTATAGAAATTAATTGATCTTTCTATATTATTTGTATGGAGCATTAAATAGTCTATTTTATTAAACATAAATATCTAGAAATAGTCACATATTTAAAATTTTCTGTGTAAATTCATATGTAATAAGATAGCTTTTTATATTAAATCCAGGAATATATATTATGCTTAGTTGTGGAAATAAAGACTTTAATGCGTTTTTGAATGTAGGTATTAGTGGAATTACAACAATCTATGGAAAAGCTGGAACTGGAAAAACATGTTTTTGTTTGATGGCAGCTGTTGAAAATGCAAAAAATAAAAAAAAGGTTTTATTTATTGATACTGAAAATGGATTTTCAATAGATAGAATACAACAAATTGCAAAAGAAGATTATCAAAAAGTAACTGATAACTTAATATTATTAAAGGCGGATAGTTTTCATGAACAACATAAAAGAATAACAGAGATTGATAAATTAACAAAAAATGTTTCTTTAGTAATTATTGATACTTTAAGCAACCATTATAGAATATTTATGAAACATGATAAGGAATTAGCTATAAATATGTTAAATTTACAAGTAAAAAAATTAGGTGATCTAACAAAAAAAGGAATTGATGTTATTACAACAAATCAAGTATTTTCCAATACAAATTTAAATAAAATTGAGATGGTTGGATATAGTGTTATATTTCCTTATTCTAAAAAAGTTATTGAGTTTACAAAAAATAGTAAAAGAATTGCTTATTTAAGAAAACCTGGTCTAAGTGAATTTATTTTTGATATTAAAGAAGAGGGGATAGTTAGTTGTTAAGACTTTCTTGATATTCTAATTTCTTCTTGCAGTTTTTATTAATGCAAAATTCATAAGGCCTTTTTCCTTTTCTTATCATTTTAATAACTGGATATTTACATTCCCCACAAAATTTCCCTGATGGTTTTGGTAAAGCATATTTTGGTATTGAAAATATTGCTTTACAATCTGGGTACTTATTACAAGAAATAAAATATGATTTATTTTTCTTAGAGTAATTTATTTTTAAACTTCCTTCACAATCATAACATTTTCCTACAATAGTTTGGGTACTGAGGGTTTCTTGGTTTGCTTCATAAAGGCTTTTTCCAATTTTATCTTCATTTTCTTTAAAGTGTTTAAACATTTTAATCAAAACTTTCTTAGCTTCTTCTATAACGTCTTCTCTTTTCTTTTTTTCATCTTGAATTTGTTCCATTTCCTCTTCAAAATGTCTTGTTAATTTTTCATCTACTATTTCTACGCAATATTTTTCTAAGGTTTCTATTGTTTTTATCCCTAAAGAAGTTGCTTCTATAGATTCATTGTTAACATAATTTCTATCAAATAAAGTTTCTACAATTGAAGATCTAGTAGACTTTGTTCCAAGTCCAAGTTGCTCTAACTTTTTTATTATTGAAGCAGGAGTATATCTTTTAGGAGGTTGTGTTTCTTTTGATAATAAGTTTAATTCTATTACTTTTACTAAATCATCTTTTTTAGTTTCCGGAATTTCTTCGTCCTTATACGGATTAAATTTTCCATAAACTGCCAGCCAGCCAAATGTTTCTGTTCTAGAGCCATTTGTTACAAATATTTCTTTTTTAACATCTATTTTTAAATTTATTATTTCTCTAATTGCTTGTGATGAAAAACTTGCAAGAGTTCTTCTTACAATTAAATCATATAAATTTTGGGCTTCTTGTGTAAGTTTTTCTGGGATTTCTCCAGTAGGATGAATTGCGGGATGTGCTTTATCTGTTTTTTTCCCATTATTTGGTTTAAGTTCCTTTAAGGAAAGTAAGTTTTTGCAAATATCTTTATATTCGGTTTGTTTAGATAATTTTGAAATTATTTCCTTGTAGTTTAATGATTCTGGAAGTTGTTGAGAGTTAGTTCTAGGATAACTAATAAGACCTGTTAAATATAAATTTTGAGCAATTTCTAAAGTATTTTTTGGTTGAATTCTTAAAGTTCTATAAGCTTCTATTTGTAAAGAAGTTAAATCAAATGGAGAGGGCGGTTTTATGGAAGTTTTATCTTTTTTAATTTCATGAACTTTTCCATCGTTACCTTTTATTTTCTCATAAATATCTTTAGCTTCTTTTTCATTATCAAATCTATTTTTTTCATGGAAAAATTCTAGAGTTTTTGATTTTATATTTCCAAGTAATTGAAGTTGCCAATATGGAACTGGGATAAATTTTTTAATTTCTAATTCTTTATCTACTATAATTTTTAAAGTGGGTCCTTGGACCCTTCCTGTAGACATTATTTTATATCTGCCTGTTGCATTTTTTATGGAATTAGTTAATGCACGAGATGTACTAATACCCCATAAAAAATCAAGTTCATGTCTTGTTTCTCCTGCTTCTATTTGAGGAAAATCTAGGTGTTTTGATGCAGTCTCATAAGACTTTATTAATTCATCTTTTGTTAATGTTGAAAATTTCATTCTTTTAGCATCTTTTTTATTACAAATGTATTTTACTATATTTGCACCTATAACAGAACCTTCTATATCATAATCTGTTGCAACAGTAAATTCATTAGCTTGTTTGCTTAATTTTTTAAGAACATCATAGTATTTTTTTGTAAAGCTTGAATTCTTGGAAGCTAAGTAACTTGGTTTCCATTCTACTTCAGATACTGGATATGTATTGGATTTTATTTTTTCCGATAAAATGAATATATGGCCTACTGCACTAGCAACTAGTATTTCTTTTCCCTTATGATTTATTTCGTAATATGGAACTCCTTTTTCTGATTTTTTTTCTAATTTACCTTCTGATAAAGCAGTAGCTATTTTTTGGGCTGCTAAAGGTTTTTCAGTTATAACTAATTCTGCCATTATTAGAATTCAAACAAATTGTTTTATAAAATTAACTAAATTTATTAATTTCTATAATTTCTTGCTTCTCTTCCAAACTTCCTCGAAGTATCTTTTTTGATTTTCTGCCATTTGTTCATCTTCTATTAAAACAGCAAATGGGTCTTTTGTCCAGGATTGAAGAACAACTTTATTTTGATATATAATTGTAGCTGTAGGTGACTCTAATTCTATGGGCATAAATCTATAGATTGCGTATTTTAATGATTCTGACCTTTTCCTTGCTTTTTCTCTTGCTCCTTTTGTGTTATTATATAAAATTTTCATTGTTACTTTCTGTTTGATCCTTTGTTTATGCCATTCATCCATAAATGCAGGAATAACTTCAAATGATGACCTTGAACTACCATATGCAAGAAACTCTTTTGCTCCAGAACGCAGAATGTCATTCATTATCGTTTTCATTCCTTCTTTCCCTTCATATACCTCTACTTTAGGTCTTTTCACTCCTTTTATTTTCTGTAATCTTTTCAATTCTGGCAATGCTTCGTTTATTGCTTCTTCTTTCTCGTGTACTATCGTAAGAAATTCTTCTGGATCAGATGCTCTAAATACTTTCTTATGTGTTTTAATAGAATACGATATCAATCCTAAATCTATTAATCTCTCCAGTATATCGTAAACCAATGTTCTTGGTAGATTGCTTTTTATTGCTATATCACTTGCTGTAGTTTCTCCTAACTCTAAACAACTTAAGTATACTTTTCCTTCCTTTTCTGATAGTCCGAATTTTTTTAGAGACTGTATAAGTTCCATATATATTTTAAGACTTCAAACTATTTAAGTCCTTCTATTTGTCGTAAATTATTTACAGCAAACATTTAAATATTATATATTATATAGTAATTCTATGGTGGTTAAAATGGAAACAGAAGAACGCGTAAAGCAGATAATAAGAAAGTGGAAGAGAGAAGCAGAAAGAGCGAATAAAATACATGAAGATATAAATTTAGATGACGCTAAAATACCTGACCTTGTTCTTACATATAGTTTGGATTGCAATTGGGGATGGGCATATAAACCTTTCTTTGTAATTGCATCAAGAAATCCTGATTTAGTCAGAAGTGCCAATGCAGTGAATGAGTGTAGTTTCTTACGTCAAGCACCATATTGGGCGTGGAATGATGAGTCTGCCTGGTATGGCTCTTCTGGGGGTTTGCCTTCAGAACTAGAAAGTGCGGTTGTATCATTTTATCAAGAAAAGGAAATTCCTAAAGAGACAAAAGGAGAAATGTTAGCGCATTATGGAGCTATAATTAAAGTAGTAAAATATTGTGCTAGAAACGAAACAGATAGCATCCCCTCGCTTTGAACGTTTTAAATAGAATGACGTTTAAACAACCGAGTTTGCCCCCATAGATATTAACTGTTTTCTCTTTTCTTAGTATACTAAATTTTTTGTCCGTTATACCCCTTAGAGTTTACATTACACTAAATATTTACAATAACTCCTTCTTTACAAACATTAATCAATTTTGTACTGCCAATTATCTCTTCAATTCCTTGAGCTTCATGTACATGGCTATATAAAAGCAAATTAGGTTTAAATTGATCTATTGCCTTTCTAATACTTTTACTAGCTTTTATTATTGGATGTGCTAAATTTTCTCCTATTGAACCTTTAGGATGTGCATGAGTAACCATAACTTTTTTACTTAAGAATTTTATTTTGTCATGGCCTTTTTTTAATTTATCAAAGATTTCTTCTTCTGTTATTGTTAAATTAGGGCCTACATATGGAGCGCCACCACAACCAAAAAAACCTATACCTTTTATATTTACAGAATTACCATGTAAATTAGTTATTTTATATAAATCTTGTAGAAGATACATAGTTGCTATAGAATCATGATTTCCAGGAACAAATACTACTTTCTTATTTTTCTTTAAAAATGGACCTATTAAGTTTTCTGAAGATGTATCTGCATAAGTAAGATCTCCACATAAGACTACTAGGTCTACTTCTTCCTTTTCTGCTTTTTCTGCTAGTTTTCTGACTTTTAAAATGTCCCCATGGATACAACCAACTGCTAAGATTTTCATTTTAGTAACTTTAGTAAAATTCTAGTTAGTTTTATATATATTTGAGTATTTATAAATCTGATGGAAAGGCTTGAAAAGTGTCAAATTTGTGGCTTGAAAATAGCAGTAAATTCATGTAAAAAATGTGGGAAAGGTGTATGTGAAAATTGTTTTCATAAAGCTTATAATGTTTGCCTGGCTTGTTTAAAAACTGTAAATAGATAAGGTGTTAAGCTTGAAAAGTGTTAGTTGTGGAGCAATAATCTTTAGGGAAAATAGTGAAAGGAAATTTCTTCTTCTATTAAATGGGAAATATTTCAAATTTGTTACAGGCCGTATTGAGAAAGGTGAAGAAGAAAAAGATACTGTAAAAAGAGAAATTGAAGAAGAAACAGGAATTACCGATATTAAGTTTATTGATGGATTTAGGGAAATTTATAATTTTACTTATAAACTTAAAGGGGATTTAATACTAAGAGAGATAGTTTTGTATTTAGTTGAGACTAAGACTGAGGATGTAAGAATATCATATGAACATGATTCTTTTAAATGGCTTACTTTTGAAGAAGCTATTGAACTTATTAAATTTAAAAACATGAAAGAATTACTAATTAAAGCAAATGACTTTATAAATAGCTCATTGTGAATATTTTTTTGAAATTATTTTCTTTTTCCCATACATATATTTTTGAAGGACGGTTGGGATTTTTATGCTTCCATCTTTTTGTTGGTAATTTTCTAGAATTGCAACCATTGCTCTTGAAGTGGCTACCATAGTATTGTTTAAAATATGAACATGCTCTTTTTCGCCTTTATATTCAAACTTTATATTTAATCTTCTTGCTTGATAATCTGTACAATTTCCACAGGAAGTCACTTCTTTGTATTCATTTTGTCTTGGGAACCAAGCTTCTATATCATATTGTTTTGAGAATTTCCCACCTAGATCTCCTGAACAAATTTCTATTACCCTAAACGGAATTTTTAAACTTTTGAAGAATTTTTCTGTAATAGATTGCATTAACTCAAGAACTTTTGAAGAATCATTTGGATGGCAATAAACTACTTGTTCTACTTTATTAAATTGATGCATTCTAAAAAGTCCTTTTGTATCTACTCCATGGCCACCAATTTCTTTTCTAAAGCAAGGAGTTAGAGCAGTAACTTTAATTGGTAGATCTTCTTTTTTTAATATTTTATCTTTAAACATTGAAACTAAAGAGTGTTCAGCAGTTCCTACTAAATATAAATCTTCATTTTCAACTTTATAGATTACTTCCTCAAAAGCAGATAAGTCTACTGCACCACTTAAAGTATCTTTATTCAGCATTAATGGGGGCACTACTAAAGTAAACCCATTTTTTAAAACAAAATCTACACCATATCTTTGTAAGGCATGATCTAGAAGAGCCATATCATCTAATAAATAGTTAAATCCTTGACCAGATACTTTTCTTCCAGCATCAAAATCTGCCAAACCCAAATGTTCAATTAATTCAACATGATTTTTCAGTTCAAAACTAATTTTAGGTACTTTTCCAAATTTTCTGATGACTTTATTTTCAGAAGCATCTTTTCCAGTAGGCACTGTTTTGTCCAAATAATTAGGGATTCTTATCAGATAGTAATCTAATTTTTTAGAAATTGATTCTTGTTTTTCTTCAATTTGTTTAATTTTATTAGGGATTGATTTTGCTTCTTCTAAAATAGGTTTAAGATCTCTTTTTTCTTTTTTGGCATTATTTATTTCTAAAGAAAGATTGTTTCGTTTATGCCTTAAATCTTCTGCTTGTTTTTTTAAGTTTTTAGATTCTTTGTCTAATTTTATAATTTCGTCAATCCATTTGATTTTGTCTTTTTGGTCCCTTTTTTCTAGGTCTTTTTTAATTCTTGATTGATCTTCCCTAATTGATCTTAAATCTAGCATAAAGTTTAAGATGATTAAACTCAATTTAAATCTTTTGATTGACAGGAAGTATTAATTATTAACAAAAGATAATTGAAAAATCTAATTTTTTAGAGAATTTTTAGCTAAAGCTTTATAATATTATAGTAGCTTAAAAAATAAAGCAATAAAAAAACATATCTATTGCAATATATAAATCTTTAAATATATTTGAGATTTATTTGTTACACAGAGGTAGAGATTAAATGGCTAAGAAAAAAGAAATATTTGAAGTGTTTTTTAGAAAAAAACCAGCAATGATTTTGGTGGCTTTAAGAAAGAGTAGTAAGAATAGATATGGGAGTATTTTAGCAAAAGAAGTAGACTGTACTTATTCACATGCTGTTAAAATTCTTCAACAAATGGAACAAGCAAGGCTTGTGAATTTTGAAAAGCAAGGTAGAATTAAAATTATTAGATTAACAGAAAGTGGCGATAAAATAGCTGAGAGTATTGAAAGGATAAAAAGTCTACTTTAAAAGCAACAAATAAAAGCTCTATTAAATATTTCTATGTTAATATCTTTATGGTAGATATAGCTAAGAATGAGGCATTAGAAAATTTATTAAAACAAATAGAGCTTTGCTTTATTGCAGATTCTATAATTGTTGAGATTCCTTTGTATGATCCTGAAATTGAAGTTGTGGAACTAACTAGGAGTTTTTACGAAATTCTACATAAAATTTCAAGTATGGACAAAACTTATTATGAAAAGAGATTAACAGATATTGAATATTACTGGGGGTATACTAAAAAGAAACCTAAGGGAATAAGAGGGATTTCTGGTTAGTATTGTTATAGTAAGTTAATAATCCCTCAATATTTGTTAAATTAGTTCTTTTGTAAAGAAAATTCCTAAAATTATCATTAGTTTTAACTCCATTTCTTTGCAGATCTTTTTTTAATTTTGAATAAAGAATTTTTCCTTTTTTATCTAAATCAGTTAATAAAACACATTCTTTATAATTACTAGAAATATTTTCAACAATTTCAAATAATGGCTTATTTAAAGTTATGATATTTTTAATACCTAATAATTCTAAGGCATGTTTGTCTTTTTTTCCTTCAACAATTATTATCTTATTAGAGCCTCTTAAATTTTCTATCCATGAGTTAATATTGTTAATTAGAACCAATTTGTTAATTTAATGATAATTACATATTTAATAATTTCTAATTTTAATAGACATGGGCCCGGAGGGATTTGAACCCTCGACCCCTTGGTATCTCCTTATGTTAGCTAAG
Organism: Candidatus Woesearchaeota archaeon; assembly: GCA_018302785.1. GTDB lineage: Archaea > Nanobdellota > Nanobdellia > SCGC-AAA011-G17 > JAGVZF01 > JAGVZF01. The sequence continues at coordinate 45,323 of JAGVZF010000014.1, forward strand.
AGCCAAGTGCTTTGGTCCTAAATGTCTAACCAAGCTGAGCTACGGGCCCTTAAAATAAGGTCTTGTAGCTCAATTTAAAAATATTGTTATTAACCAATTCCCCTAGTAAAATTAAACCATAAATACCCCATTACTAATAAGAATATAATAAATAAAGCTTGTATTATCCATAAAAATACTTTCTTAAAACTAACGAAATTATAGATTAATACTATTATTAAGGATGTTATTAATCCTATTATTATTGATAAAAGTAATTTTTGTTTTGCAAAGTCTAGTGCATGATCTCTTAAATCTGAGCAGTTTTCATATATACAAGTTTTTTTCAAATTAGTGCCTGATGTTGGATCATATACACTATAATCCATGACTCCTTGCATGTAAAAGAAAACTAGAGCTGTAAAAGTTAGAATAGATGCAATAACTAAAAACATTATTAAACTTATGATTAATGTATGACTGTCAAAACTTGGTCTTTCAATAGCTGATTTTTCTGAAATGTTTTTTATTTGTTCTACTGTTGGAGTTTGAGCTTGAGTTATTAAAGGAGTTAAACTTTCAATGTTAATTTGTCTTTTTGCTTCTTTTATAGAATCATCTATAGTAGGAATTGGCCAACCTTTTGTAATTAATCCTTGTCTTAGAAATTCTTCAGAGTGCCTATTTTTCAACTCTTTTTTTAAAAAATCAATTAATCTGGGATCAATCATTAATTTTTATAAAATAGTTAGTGTTTTATATAGTTTTCCAATTCATGCTCCTTTTATTATATGTAAAATACAAAAGTATTTAAACAACTTACACCAAACAATAGATAAAATGAGGATTGAGTTAACAGAAAAACCACAAGGTGTAATTTTAATTGAAGGTTTTCCAGGTTATGGTTTAATTGGAACTATTACAACTGAATTTTTGATTTCTCATTTAAATGCTAAGCAAATTGGAAGAATTCAAAGTGATAAAATAAATCCTGTTGTTATGGTCCATGATGGAAAAGTTATAGATCCTATTGGTATATTTTATGCTAAGAAAAATAAGATTGTTATTTTACATGCATTAATTAGTGTTACAGGTATGGAATGGGAACTAGCAGAAATTATTAATGACTTAAGTAAGCAACTAAAAGTTAAAGAGATTATAAGTATAGAAGGAGTTGGTAGTGTAAAAGAAGAAGTTACTGGAAAAGAAGTTATTGTTAATACTTATTATTATTCTCAAAGTAAAGAAAAATGGAAAAAAACCGGAAGTAATCCATTAGATGAAGGTGTGGTAATGGGCGTTACTGGTGCTTTATTATTGAAGAAAGGATTACCGTTATCATGTGTTTTTGCAGAAGCTCAAAGTAAATTACCAGTCCCTGATTCAAGAGCGTCTGCAAAAGTTATTGAGATTTTAGATAAATATTTAGGATTAAATGTTGATTATAAGCCTTTACTTAAAAAAGCTGATGAATTTGAAGGGAAATTAAAGACTTTATTAGAAGGAAGCAAGAAAGCATTAGATTCTAAGAAAGAAAAAGAATCTAATTATGAGTTAGATTATTTGGGTTAATTTTTGTTTTTTGTTGAAAATTTGTGTCTAAATTTTATGATTAATGATTAAAACTTACTAGCAATTTATTACTTAAATATTTTAGTTTATTATTATAATATTTAGTTTTATTATTGCTTAAAAGTTTTTGTATTTAATAAGAATATTTTAGCTTTAGAAAATTTGTTATTTTCTATTTGAGTTAAATTTAAATATAGATTAATATTTATACTCGACATGTCTTTAAAAATAAAGGTAAAAAGAGTTGAAGTGAAAAAGTTTGATTTTAGAAATAATTCATTGGAATTAACGTTCTTATATCTCGAGGGGGATAAACAATATACTATTAAAAAGCCGTTTAGTTTAAATGAAAATAGTATGTTATTTGTTAAAAATTTAATGCAAGAACTAAAAAAATCTGCTAAAGTTAAGTATAATTTAGATAATGATGAGTCTTTTAATAATATAGTTAATGTATTATTTGATGAATCTGAAGACGGAGATACAGAAGAAAAATTAATTTCTGTTATGGATAAATTAAAAGATAAAGTAAAGGGTTTTAAGAAGGTTAGAAGTGCAGAAAATTATTTAGATAAACATTATGAAATTAATAATTTAGTTATTGATATAAGATAATTACTGAGAGAGGTCTTCTAAAGTAGATTTAGGAATCTTTAGTACAACAGGGTAATTAGTTAGTCTTACAGGATAATAATGTGGAAAATTTGATTGGGCTAGAACCCCATCAATTGTTCCTTCTGAAAATGATATAATGGGTGATGCTCTTTGAGCAAGTCTTCCTCTTAACGCTCTGGTTACTCTACTGTATTCCTGTGATCTTGGTTTAACTGTTTCGAATTCATATGAGGATCTTAAATGAGCAAAAATAAACAAATCCTCCAGTGTTGTAGTTCTGACCTCTGTGGCACCATTACTTGAGGATTCTAGATACCCCTCATGTAAAGTCTTTAGCTCTTCCAAAGAGATTCTCAATAGCCAACGAGAAAAACCGTCGACAGCTATATTGTAAGCACCAGTATTTGGATTGTACCTTGCTGCGACTAAAAATAGAGTAGGGTTATCTTTTCTTCCTAACCATCCGTACAAATATGTTAATTTTGACATTTGAGCACAGAAATTACTAAATTAAATGCTTATAAATCTTATTAAATCAGATCTAGAGGGCTTTTGATTTTTTTTAATTGCTCTCGAGAAACATGAGTATAAATCTGAGTTGTGTTTAAATTTGCATGACCAAGTAATTCTTGAATTAATCTTATATCGGTGCCATTATCTAATAAATGCGTGGCGAAAGTGTGGCGGATCGAATGTGGCGATACTCTTTTGTTAATATTTGCTTTTTTGGCAGTTCTTTGAATTATTTTTTGAATATTTCTAGGAGATAAAGATCCTTTTGGACCTTCAAATAAGTATTTTTGTTTGTTTTCTATTAAGTAATCTTTTAAATGTTCAACTAATTTTTCTGATAAAATAAACATTCTGTCTTTAGATCCTTTTCCTTTTCTTACCCAGCCTGTTTTAGAGTTTAATTCTAAGTCATTTATTTTTAAATTACATAATTCAGACACTCTTAAGCCAGAGGAATATAAAAGTTCTATGATTAATTTTGTTTTTATTGAACCTGCATTCTCTATTAATAATTTAATTTCTTCCTTTGTTAGGAAATTAGGAAGTTTTTTTTGAGCTTTAGGAGTTTTAAAGTCAACTATGAATTTATTTAAGATTTCATGATAGTAAAATTTTAATGCAGCTTTTTTTAATGTAATTGAGTTTGGACTTAGATTTTTTTCCGAGATTAAATTACCTAAATATGATTTAATATCATCTTTTGTTGCTGTATTAATATCTTTTTTGATAAAATTTGAGAATAATTTTATTTGTAAAGTGTAACTCTTTATTGTTTGCTTTGAAAAACCTCTTAATTTTAGTTCATTATCTAGTTTTTGAAGCATTTATTTATAATTTAATGCTAAAGATATAAAGTTATTGTTTATGCGAACTTTTATAGAAAGATTTATATAGCTAGTAAGATAGGTCTTACTAGTGATCAAAATGGATGTAGCTATAACAAAAATAAGTTCTAAAGGACAAGTTGTAATCCCTGCTAAAATGAGGGAAGATCTTAGGGAAGGAGATAAATTGTTAATTATTAAGACTAAAGATCAAATTATTCTTAAAAAGGCTTCTAAACTAGACAAAAATTTAAAAGAAGATTTGGAGTTTGCAAGGAGAACTGAGAAAGCTTGGAAAAGTTATGAGAGAGGCGAATTCGTTTCCAAATCTGCAGATGAGTTTCTTAAAGAATTAGAGAAATGCTAAATATTGAACACAGTCAGAACTTCTTGAAAGTAATCAACAAGATCAGAGATAACTCGACAAAACAGAAAATTAAGG
>JAGVZF010000011.1 GCA_018302785.1 Candidatus Woesearchaeota archaeon
TGTAAGCTTTCCTAATTTTATCTTTATAATGGCTAAGTCCATCTAATTTTTTTCTAACTTCTGAGATTGAGCTTCCTAAGTAAGCTATATCTTTTACTATTACTTTTTTACCTTGTCTCTCAGAAGCTCTAAGATAATAGTAATCCTTCCCTCCAACGGTCTTCTTATATATGTAAACCATTAAAAAACAGTAGAAGTCAGAGTTTATAAATCTTACCCTCTACATTAGATAAATGTAATTGTAAGGGGTAGAGGTGGAGTTAAAGCTAAAATTAAATTATTAGAAAAAGAAGGTATTAAAATTAAGAATAATAAAATTGTTGATTTTGAAAAAGTGTTATTTAAGTTTTAGCTTGCTGCTTCATTTATTATTAAGTTATTCCAGGCCTCCATTCCACCTTCTAATGAAAGTGCTTTATAACCATGGGCATTCAAAAACTGAGCTGCTCTTAAAGACCTATTTCCATGAGCACAAATTGTAATTATTAATTTATTTTTAGGAATTTCATTTAATTTTGTATCTAAAACTTTAATTGGGATCAGAATTGTATTACTAATGTTATCTTCTTCATATTCTTCTTTAGTTCTTACGTCTAGTAGAAACAAATCTTCTTTATTTTGAATTTTCTTATGGAATTCTTGAGCACTTATTTCCATATTGTTTCTTAATTGAATAGCTTTATATATTTTTTTATATGATTAATTTTGTAGTGATTTACAGAAATGGTAGATAGAATACCGTGGGAAAAGGGAAGTAAAGACAAAGATTCTGATAATACTGTTGAAAGGAGATCTGTTTTTAGAGGAGTTTTAGGGTATACTGTTTCTATTATTACAGGTGCGGCTATTGCTTTAGGTGCTTATCATTTTTTATCTGTAAAACCTAGATTTAATGAAGCTAGGGAAGAAAATTCAAGACTTACTCAAATTGTTGAGGAAAAATCAGCAGAAAGAGATAGTTTAGTTAAAGTAGTGGATAGTTTAACTACTGATATTACTGGAGTAACTGCTACAATTGACAGTTTAAATACAGTTAATAGAAATTTAAAAGTTAATTATGGGAAAGCAATTGCTACTAGTGAATCTTTAAGAGGAGATTTAATGTTTTACATGGATAAGGTAGATTCTTTATCTAATATAGTTAGTAAAGGAGATAGCGCTTTAACTCAAGTTAGACAAGATAATTCAGCGTTATATAACACTATTGTGTCTGATCAGAGAGTAATTGCAGACTTAAGTTTGAGATTAGCTGCAGCAGATTCTGCGTTTATTAATTATAGAAGAGGAGAAGAAGCTAGTAAACCTCAAGTGATAAAGTTGCCTGGAGGCGTAAGTACTAGGTTTAATTATTATTTAAAAAATGGAGATAATGCTGGTGGTTTAACTCTATCAAAGTCATTAGGTCAAACTAATTTAATAGATACTGCAATAGAAGGTGGATTTAATGTTTTTGATGGCAGAGATACTGGTCAGTTTTTAGGTTTTAGACTTAGTCTTGATTTATTAGAAAGATTTAGTTGGGATTTTGGCCTTGGTCCTTACATATTGAAGGATTTTAGTGATGGTGCAAAAGCTACACTTACTTTATATGGGGAAAGTGGGTTTTATTTTGAGCCCTTTGGAAAAGTAAAAGGGTTTGGACTTAGAGTTGGTGTTAGAAATATTGCAGATAGAGTTGATTATAGTACTGCTATAGAAATTGGTAGAAATTAAATTTTGATTTAACCAAGAGTGAAACCATACCGTTTTAAGTCTTTACTAGGGATTGGCAGATTACAAACATGAGTTTCCATAACTTTTCTTTTTTCTCTATAGGCCAGGACTGCATATACATTCTGGCCGTCAGTATAACCTGACAAGAATCTATAATTTGGAAGTACTTTAAGCTTAGATAACATTATATCAATACCATCTCGAACAGCTTCTTCGTCTTCTAATACTAGCGTGGCAATACAAGCCTCTTTAAAAGCCTCAAATTCTGCTTCTGTTCTATGGTTTAGTTTAAAAACTGTCCTTAATGGGATAACTTCTTTCATGAAAATATGGAATTTGGCTTAGTATTTAAAGGTTTCTATATTGTCACTACTTATGAGAAATAACAAAACGAAAGGTTTATATAGTAGAGAGTACATTAGAAAGGCTATAAAAAGGAGCTAAAAATGATAAAAATAAGATATTTATTAATGGCTTTTTTAAGTATTGTTTTTATTAGCTTAAATGCTATTGGTAGTACAATAGATTCTTATTCTTTTAATGTTGAAGATTTAAATGAATTTAATAATAAATATGGAGATTGGCAGTTAACCAATGATTTTAATAGTATTAATTTGCAAGGTAAAAGTATTCCTTTAGAAGGATTAAGTAAGGAAGCAAATTATGGCAGTATAGAGACTAGCATAAGAAATTTCATAGATGAAAATGGAAATTTGCTTAAAATTAATGAGAACGATTTAAAAACTATAAGAGTAGTTAATTCTAATGATGAGTGGAATGTAAAATTTGAACAAGAATATAATGGAATTAAAGTCTACAATAGTAAAGTAATTGTTAATGTTAAGGATAATAAAATTGTAAAATTAAAGTCAAGCTTTTATAATAATATTAATATAGATACTAAGCCAAGCATTTCTGAAAAGGAAGTTAGAAAAATAGCTGTACAATATTTGGGAAAGAAAGCTAAAGTTGAAAATACAGAATTAATGATTTACCCAGTTACAGAAAAAGGAAATAATTTTTTTAAACTAGTTTATAGAGTTGAATTTTCTGAAATCTTTGATGAAAAACCAATAAAGTATATTTATTTCATTGATGCTAATGATAAAGAAATTATAAATATTGAGAATGCAATTAAAGAAGCTGCTATTCAAGGTACTGTAACAGTTCCTTATAGAGCAGAGTATCCAAGCCAGCCATTAGTTAATGCTAATGCGAAAAATCAAGAAGTTAAAATAAATAATGTAATTAATGCTTATACAAATACAAATGGATTTTATTATCAAGATGGATTAAGTGGGAATGTAAATTTGCTGTTCAAATTGAAAGGAAGATATGTTGATGTTGATAATTTGAATGTGAATGAAGCAAGCCATACTAGAACTATTTCAGTTCCTAATACTTATAATGTTAATTGGAGCAGTTATGATTTAAGTTATCAAAAAGAAGAAAGTAATATGTATTATCATGTTAATTTGCTTCATGATTACTTTAATAGTGGAAATGCTTTAAACTTTAATGAATTGAATTTTGTTACTGACGCTAATGTAGCTTATGGTCCTAATTACTGCGGAGCTTTTTCAAATGGATTAGCCATAACATTTTCTAGATCAACACAAAACTGTAACAGTTTAGCTTTATCAAGTGATATTATATATCATGAATATACTCATAATTTGATTTATGGAATTTATGGAATTACTTGGATTACTGGACCTGAAGGTCCGGCTTTAAATGAAGCTTTGTCAGATTATTTTGCAGTTTCTACAAATAATAATGCTTATTTTGCTGAAGAAGTTTATTATGGTGCTCCACAAGGAACAAATCTAGATAATAATTATTATTATCCTATTGATTTGGGAAATGGAGTATATCAAGATGGTGCTATTTTTAGTGGGGCATTGTGGGATACAAGAAGAACTTTAGGAAGGAACTTAAATGATAATTTAGTTGCTGAAGTTCTTAGAATGGAACCTAATTCATTTCAGCAATTCTTATTAGATATGTTAGTAGCAGATGATAATAATGGAAATTTGAATGACGGAACTCCTAATATAAATGCAATTTGTAGTGGGTTTTATGATCAACACACAATCTATAGTGATTATTGCAGAGGTCATACTAATGGACCTATTGCGTTTATTGCAAATCCTTTGCATAATGATAGAATCTTGATTGATGAAGATGGACTTGACATAGTTGGAACTGTTGCTGGAAGTTTATCTAGTCCTTTAAATTATTATAAAGTTGAGTATAAATTTTATAATGATCCGGAAGTTTTAATTTCCCAAGGAAATAGTCAAATTATAAATGGAAATTTAGCTCATTTGGATGTTAATAATTTACCTGAAGGAGAATATCAAATAATTGTAACTTCAAGAACTAGTAATAATGCTGTACAAAGTTATAGAATTTTAGTTAACTTATTTAGGTTAAATTTAAATGAAGCTGCAATAACTTGTGATGGACATCCTTGCATTGCATCTCCGGATTTAATAAAGAGTAGAGGAGATATTGATGTTCCTGAGTTTAACTTTCCAAATACAGTAGATGAATGTACTGATGGAAACTCTGGAAGTTATTTAGAACAGCAAAGTGTTGAAAATATTCAAGTTGAAAATTTAGATAATTCAAATTTATATGGACAACCTGTATTCTTTAAAGGAGACTTAGTTAGAGTTACTATGACAATATGGTGTGGACAATTAAGTGATCAATTAGTAATTGCTTATATGGGAGATACTGGAAATGCAATTTGGGAACAAAAAGCCAGAACTTATTGTTATGGAACACAACAAGCTTATTATAATTTATCTGCTACATTTAATTTAGACAATAAAGAAGGAAACCATGTTATTAGAGCTATTGCAGGAGACTACACTAATTTAGGAACTTACTGTGGAGCTTATATTTATGATGATAATGATGATGTAGTTGTTAATGTAATTAGCGAGCCAAGAGGAACTGGAAGCCCAATGTTTTTAAAGGCAATAGTAAGAGAAATTGATAGATGATAGATAATTATAATATTTTTAATTTTCCTTCATTACTTGACAAATTCCTTTAACCAATTTTCCTACATCTAGTCTTTTCTTGTGAAGTTGCGTGAAATACTGATCTAGTGTAGATTTGCCACTAGTTCTGTCAAAGTAAACTATATCTTTTTCTATAGTTAAACTAATATCAATATCATAAATTGGTGAAGATAGAAGGTCTAGTCTTATTTTTTGAATAGCAACAAATTCGGAATGGTATTTTCTTTCTCCTACCATCATATTTGCCCATTCTAAGTATTCATCATATTTGAGATTACTAAATTTTTTTTTATCTTCGTCATCTAAAAAAATACTATATTCTATTTTAGTACCATTATTTGTTGGTGTGGAATATCTTTCAAATAATGCAGGTGAGAACTCTTTACAAAATATTGTTTCTCTATGTAATAAGTCACATAATCTTGAATCTAATAATTCAAATTCTTGTTTAAGATCTTCATAGAACTTACGGCCTTTGTCTTTTACCGTAGAATTTTCGAACTCTCTATCAAAAAGGAATTCTTCCATAGCAAGCTCGAAAAAATATTTTCTTTGGCTAAGAGGAAATCCTATTGATTCTAATGATAACTCTAATGCTAGTTCCAATGGAGTTTGTACTATTTTATTCATATAATTATATTGTTAATAAAACTTAAAAAATACTCTATTATTTCTAAGTTGAAGAATTAAGCTTTTCGTTGGATGAATTTCTCCAAGAATTCCAATTTCTTTATTTTTTAATAAAATTGATCCTGTTCTTCCTTCAATAAATGAATTATGTTTTGTTTCTTTTATATCATAATTAAGACCTAGGCTTAAAAATAAAGCATCTAGGACTTGCTTTATTTCTGTAAAGTTAGTTTTAGAATTGCAAATTAATATAGATAATTTATCTATTTCTTTATTTTCTTTAAAGATTCTAGCTATTTCAAATATTTTTTGAGGTAAATCATAATGTTTATTATTAGTAAGAACTTCTAAAGATGAAGGAAGAAGCCAAGATCTTAAAATATCAAAGTCTTCATTTATTGAATTTTCTAATTTTATAAATTCTTCTTTTATATTCATTTTTTTATTATTTTTTTCTTCATTAGTTAAATGAAAAGTGTTTATTTCAATAAATCCTAGAGATGTTAAAATAGTTGAGATTTTTTTCTTAAATATTTCTAGTTTATTTTCTTCTGCCACACTTCCAAAATTGCTTAATTTATAATCAAAATTTTCATAGCCATATGCTATTGCAATTTCTTCAACTAGATCTATTTGATGTAATATATCAATCCTATAGGCAGGAATTATTGCTTTTTTGTTTATTAAATCTAAGCCCATCATTTGTAAGTATTTTTTAACTTCACTTTCTTTTAAATTTAAATCTAAAATTTTATTTATATAATTTATATCTAAGTTCATTAAAGAAGGTTCTAAGTTAGGAGTTACTAATTTTTTATTTTTATAAATTATATCTAATGAATATATTTCTCCATCCATATCAGCTAGAGAAGTTACAATTATATTTAATGCTACATTTAATGTATCTAAGTCAGGACCACTACATTCTATAAAAATCTCTTTTGTAGATTCATTTATCCTTCCTGTGTCATGACTATTTATTATTGGGGGAATAGACATTATATTATTATTAAAATCAATAAAAACAGGATGTTCTTTTTCTTTTGCTAAAATATATCCATATTTTTTTCCTGTTGGATGATCATTTATAATCTCTAGGCCATTCATTTCTTTATCTGATTCAAGAGGTTTGAATTTAATGTCTTTTAATTTCATTGTTGTGAATCTTATAGGGAATTTTATTTTATCTAATGGATAAATTCCAATTCCCCCTTTTCTTCTATTTCTAGTTAAAGTAGTCCCTAATTTTTCTTGTAACTGCATTATTTCTCTAATTCTTTCATTATTGAATTTTAGATTTTTGACTATTGCATTAACTGTATAAGGCCATGAATCAAGAGCTTTTTCTACTTTACATGAAAATCCTGATTTTTTTATATAATATTTTTTAATTCCAGTTTTAATATTCATAAAAGAACTTAGAGCCCTAGCAAATCCTTGTTCGCTTAGTAAATCTGGGCGATTTGGAAATATTTCTACAGTAATCTCTTTATCTGTAATACTTTCTAAGTCAGTCCCTAACATAGAAATTCTATCTTTTAGTTTTTCTACTGGAACTTTTTTTCCTAGTAAGTTTTCTACTACTTGTTTGTTTAGGTTTACTGTAGGCATTTTTTATTTTTCTTTGAACTTCTTTTATTTTTTTTAAATCAACACTTGGGAATAAAGTGGATTTAAATTTACAATCTAAGCATGTATAAGTTGTGTTTATTGCATTTATTGAGCTTAGGAAATTGCCTAAGTCTGATTTGACTTTTAATGAAGCACATTTTGGACAGATTTTTACATTATTTATTTCAACCATATTTTCATTCCTCTTAGTTTTTTTAAGTCATTTGAGTAAAGCTCTCTTAAATCATGAATTTCATAATAATCTGTAATAATTCTTTCTACTCCAAGACCCCAAGCAAGTACAGGAACTTCAATTCCTAATAATGGCTTTACTACTTCAGGTCTAAAAATTCCTGCTCCTCCTAGTTCTATCCATTTTTTATGGATTGGATGATACACATCAACTTCTATACTTGGTTCAGTGTAAGGAAAATATGCTGGTCTTATTCTAATTTTTTCAAAACCCATTTTTTCAAAAAAAGTTTTTAAGTATCCTATTAATTGTTTTAAATTTGCATTTTCGTCTATGACAATACCTTCTGTTTGGTAAAACTCGAATAAATGAGTTTTATCTAAAGTTTCATTTCTAAAAACTTTTCCAACAGAGAAAAATTTTATTGGCAGTTCTTCTTTTTTTAAATTAGAGATTGTTTTTGAGCTTAAGCATGTTGTATGAGTTCTTAATACTAATTTTTTTGCATCTTCAATGTTCCATTTATATTTCCAGCCTTTACTTTTTGTTGTCCAACCATTTTCATGAGTTTCCTTAATTCTTTTTGTTAGTTCATTTAATTCTAGATTACATTTCCCTGAAACAAATAAAGTATCTTGCATGTCTCTTGCTGGATGATCTTGTGGAACAAATAAAGTGTCAAAGTTCCAGAAGGAAGATTGAATGTAATTTCCTTGCATTTCTTTAAAGCCTAGATCAAGCCATATCCTTTTTATATAGTCAATTGCTTCATTTACAAAATGTCTTCTTCCTGTATAAATTCTTGGAACGTTTCCTTTAATATCATAATGTCTGAATTTTTTTCCTTGATATGATTTTGAAAGAATAACTTGGGTTGTTAATTGTTCTATGTATTGTTCTTTATTTTTTGAAATGTTTTTAATTAATAAATTTCCTAGTTCTGTCAATGTTATATTTCTTATTTTTACAATGTCAATTTTTACAAAATCTTTTCTTTTCTTTAGTGCTTCTAATGTGATTTTTTCTTCTTTTGAAAGATCTTCTAAAAAACTTTTTTCATTATTTAATTTATTTAATATAATTTCTTCATCAGATTTTGAGTTTAATAAATCTAGACCTTTATTTGTAATTTTTATATTTTTATTTTCAAATGTAATTGCATTTTTTGATTTTAAAAAACCTATTGCGATATTTAATTCTTCAGGCTCAAATTCACTTGCTTTTCTTAAATCATCTATTGTTAATGTCTTAGATTTAGATAATTTTAATAGCCTTCTTTCAGGCATCTCTTTTTCTAGATATAGAAGACCATTTTTGTTTAATTTGATTTGATTTTTGTGATTAACATCTACTTTTATTGCTTTTTTAGTTTCTAACCATTGTAATGCTCTAATAACTTCTACTTCTTTTAAGCTAGTTAAATCTTGAAGTTCTTGAATAGAAATATTATTTTTTAAATATGGAAGAATTTTTCTTTCTAAAGGTGTTAAGGAATTAATAATAGAATCAATATCCATAAATTAAAATCAATTTATAGAATATTTAAAGGTTTTGAATAAGTTGAATTTCATCATCTATTAACTTTGGAGATGAAGTTGAAAGCTTTTGTGTTGGGCTTGTTCTAAATATTGGTTTTAATGGATTTGACTTTAAGATAAATTCTAAGGTACTTTTATTTTTTTCATCTTGTAGAGTTTTAAAAGGCTTAAAATCTGGGAATCTGTAAGGACTATAAACAAAACCATCTAGTCTAGATAAGTCAGCCTGGTCTTTAATGTAAGCCATGACTCTCATAAAGTTATCTGGTTCTATTTCTACTCCTAAGACATAATGACCGCTATCTACATAAGTTACAATATATCTTAAAGGTTCATCAATAGGTTGTCCTTCAATATTTAAACTTCCTTTGATAACTTCTTTAGATCCTGGAACATAAATGTTTTGAGTTAAAGTTAAAATTCTAAAGTTTTTTGATTCTCTTGAAGTAATATTATGAGCATATTGTAATTGGCCTTTTCTAGATGCAGATCTTCTTATATCACCTTGTTCATCAGTAGAATAGGTTCTAACGCCATGTCTTCCACGTGAATTATCAACTTTAATAGATCCTGTCATTTTAAATAATTCTTGGTAGTTTAGCCCAACTCATTCCTACTAAGAAATCAACTGCGTTAACAAAAAATGGAGATTTAATCCATATAGCAACTTCATAACTTTCATGAACATCTTGATCATCACTAATCATAAAAACTAGTTCTTTTCCATCTATTAATACAAATCTAGCATTCATTTTTCCAATATTTCTTAATTCTAAGTTATTTTTAACTTTTTCAATTAATTTTAGTGAATCTTTATTTAAAGGAGCTGCTATTCTTACTTTTACACCTTTAGAACTTAATTTTTTAAAATTATCTGAGAATCTATCAAGTTTTCTTTTTAATCCTTTTTCACTTGTAATTATTGTTACATTATGTTGAGCATTATCTATTAAAGATTCAAGATGATTATATATGTTATTTCTGCCCCTTATTGAACCAGAAATAGTTGTAGGGTCTATATGACTAATCCCATTTTTAAATAATAAATTGAGTTCATTAAAGAAAGTTTCTTTTTCAACAGATTCTAGACTTTTTACATGACTATTTGCTTTATCTAATAAAGATTTTTTGACTCTTTTCATGATTTCATTAGGATCTACAGCTAAGTATTTTATAGGTTTTCCTAATTTCATAATAACAAATCCTTTCTTTTCTAGGCTTTCTAAGATATCATAACTTCTAGATCTTGGAACTACACCTATATCAGAAAGCTCTCCTGCAGTAGCTACTCCTTTACTTAAAAGAGCAGTCCATATTTTAACTTCATAAATATTTAAATCAAATGCAGATCTTAATTTTTTTAAAAATTCATCATTCATTATCATTTTACATCACTAAGTAGTAAGAAATACTTATATATAAAGCTTTCGCTTTTAACTATTCTTAAGTAGTGAATTAAGGTTCTAAGGCGTATAAATAAACTTATCAACAGATTTTTTAGCTTTTTCTCTAGATTTTTGATGGTTTTTTAAGAATTTATTTAGTTTTTCTATTAAAATTTGTTTTAATTCTGAGGTTAATAATTTTCCTGAGGTATAGTCATTATAGATATTTTTGAGCTTTTTATCGTCATATTCAAAGTATCTAAGCCACTGGTAAGAAACATCTATATCTGGGTTTCCACCTTTTTTCCTATGCTCTTCTATTGTTGGCTGGCCACCTGAAAAAGCATATTTTTTGATCTTTTTTTCTACTATTTCAGGAGAATCTATAGTAAAAATAGCCGATTCTTCTATAGAACTAGACATTTTTCCTTCGGGACCTGTTAAAGGAGGTAGAAACTTACAATGGATTATTGCGGGCTTGTAATAGCCTAATTTTGGAATTACATCTCTACTTATTCTAAAATGAGGGTCTTGGTCTACTCCTAAGGGTATTAAACAAGGGATATTTTTGCCTTTTAAGACGCTTGGAAGGAAAGCAGGAACAGCTTGCATTGATGTGTAGAAAATAGCTCCGATATTAGTTTCATTTGTGAAGCCAAATGAAGCTTTTGTTGTTGAAAATGTTATTTTTTTTGCTACTTTTACTGCTTCTTTATACATTAAGTTTGCATGAACTGTATCAATTAAAAATTTAGTATTTTTAGGATTAAAACCAAGAGCTATGACATCTAAGGCATTTTCATAGAGATATTTATTAGTATCTTCTAGAGTTAAATCATCTTTAAAAAGAAATTTTTCTTCGTCTGGAAATTGAAACCATAAATCCACTTTAAATTTTTCTTGGAGCCATCTTGTAAATATCCATGGCACTAAGTGACCTATGTGAATCTTTCCAGATGGTGCCCTGCCTGTGTATAGAAAAAATTTATTGTTTTTTTCATATTCATCTAGAAGCCAATTTAAATCTCTATGACAAAAGAAAATATTTCTTGTTAAATAAGGATGAAGTTCTTTTGTATGTTTTTTTATTCTGTTTAATAAAGAAGTGTCAATTTTCTGAGTTCCAAATTGCTTAATCAGTTTATCATAATCAACTTTTCCAGAGATTTCCCAAGGAGTAACAGTAAAGTCTTTATTCATTTAAAGTTATTCATTATATAGGCTATTTAAATATTATGTTTGATATGATTTTGCTTTATCTCTTAGTTCTTGTAAATAATTCCTCATTGTGTTCCCATTTTTAATATTAAGCATATTCATAATTTCATTGTAATTTTCTCTATCAAGAATTTCTCCAGTTTCTCTTTTTCTTAAGTAATCAGCAAGTAAAATCACTCTAGCAATTTTTTCTCTTTTTTCAGGATCTTTGGTTGTTTCTAAATCATTCGCTAGATTTCTAATAGCATTTTCTAATTCACCTTTTAATAAAGATGATGCTTCTTGCCAAATGTTCTTTTCTAAAGTTGCCATATGAATATATTAAAAAAAGAAAAAGTTTATAAATTAAGGGTTTGTCGAACATGTTCTTCTAAAATTTAGGGGGTAAACAAATATGACAAGTTCAACTTTAATTGTTGGCAGAAAAAGAGCAGATACTTTAACACAGAATTTATTAGGTCAATATAGAAATTCAATAAATAGGCAACAATATACAGAAGCAAATAAATTAGCATCATTGCATCCAGAAATTTTATCTCTAGACAGCGTAATTGCTGATGTAGCATTACATGAATTGAGAGATATCTCTTATGAAAGATTTGAAGATCCTGATAGTTATATAATGGAATTAGAAAGTAAAGACAGTGAAGAAGCTAAAAAATCTGTTGATAAATATGAAATAGCTGTTGCAGTAAGTGAAATTAAAGATAGATTTGCAAAGTTTGGATTAGTTGATTTTGGAGACAGAAGAAAATTCACAGTAGAAGAACAAGTTTTAGAAGATTATCAAGCAGCATTGACTAAAGGTGATAATTATCATGCACAAGTAATTTATGAATTATGGCCTCATGTTAGAGAGTGGGCAGATGTGCATTATTTAACTAATGATGAAATTCATGATGCAAATAGAACTCGGTCTAAAAAAAGTTATAAATATTCTGCTACAGATTATGCAGAAGCAAGAGAAGAAATAAGAACAAGATTCGCTAGATTAGGTTTAGTTAATTTACGGAAAAAAAGCTAAATTAATTTTATTATTAAAAAGCCTATAAAACATCCTGCACTTAAAAAAGGCATTGCAGGATAAAATTTATTTTTCTTTGCATACATAAATAATGCTAATAGAGATAATGTTGTTATAAATGAAACTATTACAGCACTTGTAAAACTAAATTCTTTTAAAATAACTCCAGCAAATAATAATGGAAATCCTATATCTCCGCCACCTAAAATTGCTTCTCTATTTTTTTTATAAGGAATATAAAGTCCTGCAAATATATTAGATTCACTTTGGAACTTTGCTAATTTAACCATATGTTTTGTTTTCCACACTGCTATCATGTCATATATTGATATTAGGATTAATAAAATTGAGACTGAAAATATTCCTAGAATTGGAACAAATAAACCTGCTATTCCCCCATATACAAATAATTCTGTTATGTTAGTGGAGAAAACATTTTTACTAAATAATTTTAATAGACCTAGAGTTATTGCTAATATAATTGAAATAATTTGTGGAAGAAATGCAGAAAATGCAATTGTTAAACAAATAAATATGCTTAGGAAAAACCATAATTTCCAAATTTTTACAGATCTAAACTTAATTAATATTAAAGCTATAACTGTTGAAATTATTATTGCAAAGACTATTGGGAGATAACTTTGGCTTTCTTCTACTTCTGGTCTTTCTATATTCAATGGAAGAATAGTTCCTTTTAGATATTCATTTGAAATTAATAATCCTATTATTTGGGCGGCAAAGAAAAGTAAAACTAAAGCTAAAGTTACTGGATAAGTGTGTTTCATCAATAATATTGCTTAATTTTGAGTTTTTAAATGTTTTTATTATAAAATTTAGTAATTATTAACAATTTGGCAAAGATATTTGATGATTTTTTTATAGTTTTTAATCTACTTATAATTAAATAATTAAGCAAAAATTCTTAAAATATTTGCTGGTTTTAAATAACTTTTTCAATGATTTTAAATTTATTTTCCTTACAAAGGCATTCTATATGTGATGGTAGTTTATCTTGAACTATGTAAACTACACCACATTTTTTACATATTGCTTCTTTCATTTTAGTAAATTACTCCTACTAACTTGCTTTTTATATTAGAACACCTTATTTTTTGAGGATCATTAATATTTGAGTTATCTCCTTTAGTTGTAAAGTAAATTCCTTCATTATCCTTATTAATTTCTATTATTCTATGAATTACTATAGCATCTATCCAATTTGCTTTATATGCAATTATGTCTCCTTTTTCTAGTTTATTGCAATCTGCATTTACTTCAATTCCATTATGATTAATATCTAATAATGGGTCCATAGAATTAGTATCTTCAAAACTTGAAATTTTGGCATTATTAACTAAGATTATTATTTTATCAGGAAAAACTTGAATATCTTCTTCTTTAATAAAATCAGAAGGACTTTCTTTTTCATAGTTTTTTGAGAATAATGAGTTAAATGGAAGTTCTTTTATTGAATTTGAGTAAGAAAATGCAGAATTAACTAGAAAACCAAGTATAAAAGTTGATAAAATAATTGGAATTAGTAAAAACTGCTTCATTTTACTACTTTTGAGTAAGTTAATTTATATTTAAATGTTGCTATTTTTAACTACTTTAGAATGGTTTTAAAAACCTAATTATGAATTTTGAAATTCTGAGTTTCTGAAGCTTCCAGTGTTGAAATTTAAGCACTTGAGTATATAAAGAGTTAGTTGCAATTGGGGGGCTTTAACGGAAAGTTGCTTTCAGAAATTTGTCGATATTATCTTTATCATCCCATATTTTTATTACAATTTTGAAATCTTTTTTTGTTATCTTCTTA
>JAGVZF010000015.1 GCA_018302785.1 Candidatus Woesearchaeota archaeon
TATCAAAAACAAATGGAAATGGAATAGTTGAAGGAAATATAAGAATAAATGATTATGGCAATACACTACAACAAATTAATTTAATATTTACATATATAGGCCAAAGATCAACAACAAGCAGATTTGCTGCTCAAGTACCAGAAGACAGGTTTGTTTGTTCTTTCACACTTGATGGATCTTATAATTGTATGAGATATAACACAAATAAAGTAGGAGTAGATGTCACAAACCAATTTAAGATTAGTATGGATACACTAACACTAGCTTCAAGAGATTGTACATCGCAAATGATTACTGATTTAGCTGATTGTGATCAATATAGTAGCCATAATTTAAAGTTAAATTGGAAAACTCCAACTGATTTGTATATTGGTTTCTACAAAGTAAGAGTAGAAGCAGTTGATAATAATGGAATACGAATGAATTACCCCAACCAACAAATTCTGGACAAGGAAATGATAACAAAAACAATAATAATCAAAATCTTCCAATAGAACCGATTACACTTCGGGAATTAGTTCAATGCCAATGGATTTTAAGTGAAATAATTAGAGGCATGCACAGCCAAGGTACAAGTATTAGCGATACTTCTTCAACAATTGGAGATTTGAATAAAGATGGTATTATTAGCTTAAGTGACTTAGTTGTATTCCAACAGCATTACACGAACCCTGGATGGTGTAGATCATTTTTTGAACCTAAGCCAGCAACAAACTAAATATTTTTTTAATTTTTTATTAAATACTCTAAGTATTCTTTAACATAATTGAAATTATTCTTTTTTGCTAGCTTTTTAATCTCATTATTTATATTACTTCCATATTGACCTGCTGTTTTAGGTCTTAAAGCAATTTCTTCAGGAACGCCAATAGACATAGCATATTCTCTTAGAATTATCTTTTTAACATTATTATTTATCTTTAATCCAGGATCTATTTTCATAGTATTAATAATTAAATCTTTATCCATAAAAGGAGTTCTTACATCCATATCTAAATTCTTTGCAATTAAATAATCTCTCTCTAAATCAACTTTCCACATTTCTTTTAAACCTCTCCATGATTCTTTATGGATTTCTTCATTATTCTCTTTCAAATGTCTCTGGTAGCCACAAAATATTTCTTCTGCACCCAATCCATTTAATACAATATTTTCATTATTTTCTTTTGCAAATTTTAATGCTAGATAAGTTACACATGCTATAGAAATATAAACTGG
Organism: Candidatus Woesearchaeota archaeon; assembly: GCA_018302785.1. Classification (GTDB taxonomy): domain Archaea; phylum Nanobdellota; class Nanobdellia; order SCGC-AAA011-G17; family JAGVZF01; genus JAGVZF01. The sequence continues at coordinate 1,219 of JAGVZF010000015.1, forward strand.
ATTTGTATTATTAAGAATTTTAACAACATTTTTTAAGGCATCTTCTAAATCTTTTTCATTAAGAATTTTTATCTTCAATTTAAGTTTTAATAGTTTTGCAGCTTTCTCTGAATAAACAACATCTTTTGAACCTTTAAAACCTATTGTATAACATGTAAAATCCTTTCCCAAATCTTTACAAGTTTTAGCTAATATTGTGCTATCCAAGGCACCAGAATATAAGATTCCAAAATTATATATATCTTTTAATATTGTTTTCTTTCCTTAATGATTCAATAAAATCTTTCCACTGAGCTTCACTTATTAATCCATTATCTTGATATATTCCCATAATCTATATTTATTAGCTAACTATTTTAAAGTTTACTAAATATAAATAAGTATATTTAGAAAAGAAATATTTTAAAGACTACTTAATGAAATCAGTTGAATTATTAAGAACCAAATATTATTATAAATCTTTTTCAAAAATAATACAAAAAAAGAAAAAAGAGATTTTAGTCTCTTCGCTTTTTGAATATTAATATAATAAAGTATAGTGCTAATACAATTAAAACAATATCAGCTATAACCCAAAAAGCTGTAGAAGCTCCATTTCCAAATAATCTTGAAGTTGGCAAGAATGTAGTACTTCCACTTACTTCATTATTATCTTCTTCACTAGGAGTTTCAGTTGGAGTAGTTTCTTCTTCATTTCCATCATTTGTAGGTTCTTCAGTTGGAACTTCTTCACTAGGGGTCTCTTTACTGCACTGCCCCACAGCTAGAAATACAGTATCACTTACAGTTTCTCCACTGCCATAAGTTACCTCAACATCAATTGGATAGCTTCCTTCTTTAGTAGTTGGAGGTACAACAAATTCAAGTCTTTTTGTAGCCTTAGCATCTTCATCATCCTTGAATTCCTTTAATGTAAATCTTTCTGTAACTTCTCTGATGTTTAATACAGCATTCTTTACTGTTATAAAAACATCATCTTGGTCATCTCCACCAATATTCTTAACCTTAACAACAGTTCCAACAGTTTCTCCACAAATTGCAGCTGCAGGAGTTAAAGTTGCACTTTCTAATTCAACATCATCGTCTTCTAATTCGATCTTTAAATCTACTGAATCAACAATACATTGTTCATTTTCATTATCGTCATCAAAGGCTTTTATGAATAAAGTCAAAATATCCCCATCATCAACGTCATTAGGATCACTTGGGATATTTAAGCTAAATTCAAAGTCGAAATCATCATTTTCATCTAAATTTTCAGTTCCACCGTCTTCACTTTCTAATTCATCTCCGCTTTCATCTAACAAGAAAGCTTCAACAGTTACATCATAATCTTGGTCTCCATTATTGTCAACATTAACAGTTATATCTACTGTTTCTCCTGGTTTAAATTTATCATTATTATCAGGGTCTTGTACATCAATACTTAAAGCATTTCCAACAACTCCATCACTGCAAATGTCTTCTACAACATCAAAAGTCATTTCTAATGTATCTGAAAATTGGTTATTTTGAGTTGATGCAGTCATTGTTCCAGTATATCTTTTTAATTCTTGATCTTCAGGAACATCAAAAGTAACTTGAACAGTAACTTCACTATTTGCCTGTATTGTTGGGTTTGAAGGAGTAAATCTAATATCTACTATATCTCCATCATTATCTGTGTATTGTGCAGTTGGAACATTAAAACTTACTGTTAAAGGAGTGGTTTCTCCATTTTTAATCTTAAATGAATGTCTGTCATTTAATTCTCCTCTTTGTAAAGTCCTAAGTCCTAATACTGTTAAATCTCTATTACTTAAATCTACTATTTGAATTCCTACCCCTTGAGTTACACTAACTGTATAAGGTAATGTTGCTGTAGTACTAGGTGTATTAACATCAGTTACAGTTATAATTCCATTATAATTACCAAAAACAGCATTACTTGGCACATTTACAGTAAATGTAATTGCCTTAGTTGTTGGTACTGTAGGAGTACCTACCTCAATATTTGTAGGATTTGTAAATACTATATTACTTATAGGAATAGTTGCTCCTTGAGGTCCAGTTAAAGCAGTGCTTGAGAAATTAACACTAGTTGCTGGTCCTTTATTTTGTAATGTAAAACCAACAGTTAATGTTTGACCTACTCTCCCATTTGGACTTGTAGCATTTATAATGTCTATGTTTCCAGTTGGATTATTTGCATAAACAGAAGCTACATTTAAAGAACTAGACAATACTATTAAAGTCATTAATATTGTAAAAAGTATATTTTTCATTTTAACCCCCCTTAAAAGGTTTATAAACTGTTGTTATTGGACAGTTATGACTAATATTTAAAGGTTTTGGTATTATGTTACTATTTATAAATAGTTAAAAATAGAAAGATTTATATATTTAAAGATAGCCTTAATTTTGTTATAAAATGGCCAGCATAACTAAAAACCAAAATTTAAGAATAAAAGAAGGAAGAACTGAGTTAACTACGACTCATCAAGGTCAAGATTTAACTTTTGTACATCCTTCTTATGGTCCTGATACTTATGCTAATGTTGGATCTCAAATAGAGCAAGCTGGTTTAATAAGGCCAACAATGTCACAAATTACTTCTTTAGCTCATACGTCATGTAATTCTAATGATAAATATAGTAAAGAAATACAAAAAATAATGAAAGATAATTGGCTTTGGGGATTTACAGGAACTCTATATGTTCCAAATAAAGGAGCTTATATTCAAGAAGATCCTCAAATAAGAAACGGAATGCCGTTTATGGATGAATCAGATTTAGTTAGGAAATTAGAAGCAAATGATCCTAATGTAAGATTTGTTCCTTTTGGCTTTAAAACAGAAGAAATGACTCCAATACAACTAGCAAATAATGATTATGTTAAAGCTTTAGTTGGAGAAGAAGGAGCAGAAAAACTAGCAGAAATATCAGATAAACATAGATATAAACCATATTTATACAGTTTTGAATCTGTAGATGAACCATTAACAAGAGTTTCCGCTTTGAATTCCAATTGGAACTTAGATGACAGGCTTAATGTCAATGGCAACGATCGTGGCGACGACAGGAATGGTTTTTCGTTCGGGGTAAGTCGTACTGGCGAAGCCAGTCGCGTCGAAAAATAAGCTTTATTAATAACTTATTCTTTTCAAATATGTCTTAGTAAGTTGCAACTAACTAAGGCTACATGCTCATTGATTGCGCTTGTAAGCCATAAAATTCAATCATAATATCTAGTAAGTTTTTGCTGAAAAATAAAATGATGGTGATTTACTTTTAATTAATGAGCTACATAACTGTTCCGCTTTGAATTCCAATTGGAACTTAGATGACAGGCTTAATGTCAATGGCAACAATCATGGCAACAACAGGAATGGTTATTCGTTCGGAATAGCCTTAGTTGCTAAGACATCAAATATGAAAACTTACAATAATCTTTATTCTGAAATTGCTTCATTCCAAAATTTATTTTTAGCATATAACAAAGCTAGAAAAGGAAAAACAAGCTAGAAAAGGAAAAACAACAAGGAAATATGTAATAGATTTTGAAAAAGACTTATTAAATAACCTTCAGCAACTGAGGGCGGAATTGTTAGATTATTCCTATAGGCCAAAACCACTAAAAACTTATATTATAAGAGATCCAAAAACAAGAAGAATTTCCAAATCTCATTTTAGAGATAGAATTGTGCATCATGCTATTTGTAATATTATAGAACCAATTTTTGATAAGTCATTTATATATGATTCTTACGCAAATAGAAAAGGTAAGGGCGCTTTAAAAGCATTACAAAGACTTGATCAATTTAAAAGAAAAGTAAGCAGAAATGGAAAAATCAATGGTTGGTTTAATAATAACCAAATAAAAGGTTATTGTTTAAAAGCTGATATTAAACATTATTTTGAAGAAGTAAATCACAATATTTTGTTAAATGCAGTCAAAAAGAAAATAAAATGTAATAAAACTATAGGTCTAATAAAGAAAATTTTGACTAACTATGCTAGGGGGGGAATTCATGAAAAAGGAATGCCCCTAGGTAATTTAACATCACAGTTTTTCGCTAATATTTATCTAAATGAGTTAGATAAATTTGTTAAGCATAAAATAAAAGCCAAATATTACCTAAGATATGTAGATGATTTTGTAATTCTGCATAATTCAAAAGAGCAATTAATAACATGGAAAGAAGAAATAGATATTTTTCTTAAGAATGAATTAAAATTAGAACTTCATCCAGATAAGTCAAGAATCATACCATTGTCTAAACCAATCCCATTTGTAGGTTTTAGAATATTTAATTACTTTAAATTATTAAAAAAATTTAATAGAAAAAATATTCAAAGAAAATTAAAAAAGCTTCATGACTTATTTTTAGAAAAAGAATTAACTTATGATAAAATTTATGAGATATTACAAGGATCATTTGCCTACATGAAACAAGCAAATACATACAATTTAAGAAAGAAAATTTATTTTAAAATAGAAAAAGTCTTTTCAAAAGAAGTTTCAAGTTTAGAAGTAAATAAAACCATTAAGTACTTTAAAAAATTAAGTAAAAATTAATTATTTCAAGAATATAACTTCTTTATTAAAAGATTTAAAATGTGAATCTCCAGTTAATACCTTAGCTTGAAGTTTTCGTGCAGTTAGTAAAATAAAAGTATCTGCTAAACCAAAATCCTTAATTTTGGTTCTAATTTCTGCATGTAAAAGCCCAGCTTCTTTGGCAAATTCTAAGTCTATTTCATATATTTTTGACAGACTTATTATAGTTAAGAAAGTTTGATTATAGTCCATTCCTTCTCGTTTGGCAACACTCATTACTTCTGATATGCTAATTAAAGATGTGAATATTTCATTGTGCTCAGATTCTATTATTTCCTTAACTATAGTACCCTTGTTACTTGCTATTAAGTACTCAATCCACGCAAAAGTATCTATTACACACTTAGTCATAGTCCGATTTAAATTTATCTTCTTTAGTAAATGGCCTCATGCCTTTAAGTAATCCAAATCCACTTTTCTTTAACTTTCTTGCTTCAAATTCTATTAATTCTCCTTCTATAATACCTTCTTCCTTGACAATTTCTTTAGGTACAGTAACTACAATAGATCCTCCTATTTTCCTTGTCCTTGTAACAGATTTCATGTTATATATAATGTTATATTTTATTATATATAAAGTTATCTATTTTTAAAAGTGAGAAATTTACCTTTTTCTAAATAAATGTAATTTCAGCATATAAGCAATTCCAATTAACATTAGTATATTAATTGCAGCTAAAAATATTACTGGTTTGCTTTGTCCTGGAATAGGTTCATAAAATATAATCTTATTAATTTCTTCTTTATTTACTTGTTTTTTAACTATTTGACTATTTCCGCTTTTTACATTAATGGTATTTGTTTTCTTATTAGATTTACTATCAACTTTTACATTATTACTATTTCCATCACTTTTTATTGAACTTACTCCACATTCTTCAATTCTAAGTTCAACTTCTTTACTATCAACTTTATTATTATACTCTAAATTAACAGTAAACTTGTAAGTGCCTTCTTTAGCATCATTAAGATTTAAGTTAATATCTTTACTTACACTATTATCATCAGAATCAAAAGCTTCAATTTCAAATTCTTCACTAGCTTCATTAATATTCAATTCACTATTTGTTACCTTTAATATAGCGTTTTGATCATCTTTTCCGTAATTTACAATTTTAACAGTTAAATCAGCATTTCTACTGCAGCTTAATTCAAGTGGAAATATTTCTGCATCATTAATTCTTAAATCATCATCTTCAATATTTAATTTCAAATCAATAGTCTCTTCTTGACACTCTACATTTTCTTTTCCATCCTCATAAGCTTTAACATACAACTTTAATTTTTCATCCTTCACATCTTTAGGATCTTTTGGGATTTCTAATTCAATTTCAAATTCTTCACTAGTTTTCTTCTTAATTCTATTATTATCATTATCATCTTCTAATTCTTCATTATCACTATATAAAATTGCTTCAACATTGACTTCTTTATCTACATCATTATTGTTTTTCACATCAATTAATACATTTACTTTTTCTCCAAATGAAAATTCATCATTTTTATTTGGGTCTTTAATATTTATTTTTAAATTTCCAAGTACTCCATTACTACATTTATTTATATTATCTACATTGTTATTATTAACATTTCTACTACATTGTATTGAACAACAAATTCCAGAATCACTGCTCTGTAAATTATTACCATTACAAACTTCATTTACTGTACATAAATCTCCACTTAATTGACTACATGATCTTAAACTTCCACTCCCAATTTTATATGTTGAAAATCCATTTACATCAAAACTTAACATCCTAGAATCAGAATTATATTTAACATTACTACATATATTATTTGGGCATTCTTGATTTATTCTATTAAAATCAGAAGTAAATTCATTAACATAATAAATAGTAGGAATCCCACTGAATATTAATCCATAAAGTGTTATAGTAGCCTTTTGATTACTAAATTCATTATACTTTAATGTATTAATTCCAATAAGATAAGGCAATAATAGTATATTACTATCTAAATCAACAACATTACTTAAATCAATAGGCCCTTGTAAACTAATTTTACCAATGCCTTTCTTTTCTATTACAACATTTTGCATTGAAACTAATTGATTTCCATCTAAATCAAAGTTTGTTGTATCTCCATCAAAATTATTTGTGATAGGATGATCACTTACAATTAAATCCCAAGTATTTGATATTGTAAATTCATTATCTGATATTTGTACTTTAACCTTATGAGTTTTTACCTCTCCATCAGCTATAAACACAAAATTATTTCCATTCAATTTTTCAACATCGTCAACAAACCATTTTACATTTAAATTGTCATTTTCTATATCATAAGCATCAATATTAAAATTAATATTTTCAACTTCAGAAATTACTTGATTTAATCTGGAAGGAATAAAATTCCTAATTCTAGGTGCATCGTTTACAGCATTAACTTTTACTGTAAATTCATTAGATTCTACAATAGCATTAGAAGCATCTTTTGCAACAATCTTAATATTTAATTGTCCATTAAAATCTTCTTTTGCATATAATCTTCCTATATTATTTGTAGCATCAATTAATATATTATCATTTCCTATTACAGAATAACTTAATGCTTCATTATCAGGATCACTAAAAAAGTTAGATAATTCTAAGTTTATACTAGAATCTTCATTAAATTCTTGTTCATTAACAGTTCCAGTAAATACAGGAATTCTATTAACATTATTTACTGTAATTTTTACTTGTTTTGTTGCAGTTAAAATTCCATCACTAGCTTGTATATTAACAAAAAATATCCCAGCATCATTATAATTAGTTTGGTAACTAAATTTATCTCCATTCTTTACAAATCTATTATCATCAATACTTAATATTATATCACTCCCATCAGGATCATGTGCATTTACATCAATTAAAACAACTTCATTCTCATTAACAACAATATCATTAATAGTCTCAATTACTGGAGGATAATTCATATCTACTCTAAATACAAAATCAACAGGTGCAAAAGCCTCTACATATTGGTCCTTACATAAGATATTCCATCTGTAAATTCCATCAGGGATATCTGATACAGAAAATCTTCTCTCTACATTATTTCTTGTACTTAATTCTGCAAGTCTCTCAAGTTGAGTTGAATTTGAATTATTCAAATTACTATAAAAATAACATGTAAAACTACTAGCTAAATTATCAGTAGCCAAATAAGAAAATGATAATTCATTAGTTTCGCTAAAATAATTATCTACTGGATTTAATAAAGTAACTACTGGTGGAATTAAATCAGCATCATTTGAAAATTCTTTTGTTGCTTTCTGTAAATTCCAGTCTGTATTAATATTACTATCATAACCATTAGGTTTTCTGCTCCAGGTAAATTCATTATCTTGTTCATCTCTCATTACTATTGTTTCATCTACTAGCTCATCTCTATTATTATATAATTTTAAAGTTTCTTCATCGTCATTTAATAAGGAACTATTTAAAGTTAAAACTTTATAACTATTTGCTTCTAATGTAAATCTAGTAATATCTATTCTATTATTCTCTTTATCTTTTAAATACCATGAATTAACTTCTACACTTATATTGTTAGGATTATAAAGTTCAATCCACTCATTTCCTTCATCTAGCCCACTTGGATTTAATTCAACTTCATTAATAACTATTTTTGGCTCAACAATAACTATAAATGTATCACTATCGCTTAAAGATCCATCACTTACTCTTACACTAGAAGTATATGTTCCTATATCTTCTAATCTTGGGATCCAGACTCCATTCTGGTTAAATGGATCTGTATAACTAAATGTTAAAGTATCATTCTCAACATCTGTAGCCCTAGGATTTAATATTAAGGTGTTAGTAGCAACTACTCTTAAAGTATCAATATCATCTAATTCTGGCCTGTCATTAATTGGTCTTACATTAAAAACAACAGCATTGCTATTAGTAGAAGCTCCTTTAATATCTGTTGCTGTAAAAATAATACTATTATTTCCAAAGAAATTTAAATATGGTTTAAATGTAACTTTATGTTCATCATTAATTATAACATCTATATTTGTATTCCCACTAGCACTAAATGTTAAAGGATCATTCTCATAATCTGCAAAAGAATCTAAGTCTATAATATTAATTAATTGTCCATCTTCATTTATATTAAAAGGAGTTGGGAAATTATTTCTTAATATAGGGGCATCATTTCTACAATTTTCGTCTATATTGTTTATAATTTCTCTTGCATTAGGATTTATATTTTCATTACTATCATCACAATCTAGACCACCAACAATTGTGGAACTAAAACCATCTTCATCTAAATCATTTAAATCGCTTCCATTACAATCTTGATCTATATTATCATAAGGAATTTCTTCTGCATCAGGATTTATATTTGCATTTCTATCATCACAATCTAAGTCACTAAAGAATCCATCATTATCAAAGTCTTCTCCATTTAAAGTCCATAATATAGAATTCTCAAAAAGTTTTTTAGCATTTTCAGTCCAATATTTACTTTTTGTAATACCAAAGAATGTATTTCTTCCTTGAGTTGTTTTTCCATTTAATAAAATAACTCCTTTTGGAGCTGCTGCTATAACACTATCAAAATCACTTTGCATTGTAGAATCAATCTTTATCATTCTAATAGATGTATATATTTTTCTTAAATAAAAGATTGGAATCGCAATTGAATTTTCACAACATGTAGTATATACCTGAATTTGTGTTGGCATATTTATATTAATTACATGATTAGGATTAATATTCTTAATTTTGATTGGCTGACTACCACCTAATTGAACAGCATTCCTACTTGAAAAACCAAAATCATCTACATATTCTGGGTTAACTACTAATGAATTATGTGAATTTACAATAGTTGCGTTTAACTTAGTAAAAGTATCATCTCCAATTAATAACATATTATATACTGAGAGATTTATTGTGTCTAAACTTGAATCTTCAACAACATCATAAGTTAGCCCTAATCTATTTAAAGTTTGAATAAATTCTTGATTAAGTCTAGCATCATCTCTAACAATATAAGCAACATCTTTTGCAAAAACACCAATACTAATTAAAGAAAAAATTAATACATAAATTAGAAAGATATTTGTCTTTTTCATTTTAACTTCTTTTTAAATAATAAAAACCCCCTAATATTGCAACTATTACTATAAGAATTATAAACGAAATAGTAAAACCATTAACTTCAAAATTAATTTTAGAAGTTTCATTTCCAGTAATTTCATTATTATTTGTAGTTTCTTCTTTACCTTTTTTATCTAAAATATTTTTAGGATTAAAATTGAATCCACTATCATTTGTATTATTTACATTATTAGAATTACTATTTCCATTGTCATTAACATTATTATTCTTTGGAAGATCTCCTTCTGCAATAGCTTTTATTATCAAAACAGAGCTTAAACCAACAGCTTGTCCTTTTTTAGGTGTAAAAGTTACAACAATTCTTATTTCATAATTTCCTGACTCTTTTAAAGCAACACTATACCTTGCATCTTTACTTTCATTAGTTTTAAGACTAAATTCCTTATCTTTAATAGTCACTAAATCTTTATATTCACCAGATGCCTCAAGATTAATATCCACATCTTCATTATTAACATTACTTACTTTAATAGCTCTGTCTATTATTGTAGGAGATTCTTTCATCTCTACATTAATTATTGCCTTTGCATTACCTAAAGAAGCTGTAATAGCATAGACATGGCTAGAAAATAAGCTAAATAAAATCAATCCAACCAAAAAAACACTATATTTGTTTGCTATCATTTTATTATCACTATACAATTTAATATTTAATAATCACTATAATGTGATAAATAATATACAGTATATATAAATACATTATTGTGTTATAATAATTGTGATACATTATATATATTACAGAACTAATTTAATCTTAAATAAAAATAAAATTTAATAAATTAAAATTAAATTGTAAAAGAAGTGCTTTGTGCTACAGTATTTCCTGCCTTATCTATTACTTGTAAATCTATATTATGTATACCTTCAATAAAAGACTTTCTAGCAATACAATGATTGTCTCTTAGTCTACTGCATAATGTTCTCCATCTAGGTCTTGATTCATTATGATCATAATAATCAAGACTATCAAAATTAGCTTCATTTATTAAAATATCAAAGTCAACATTTCTTCCATCAATCTCATAATTTAAAGCTTCAATTACTGGCATTTGCGTGTCTACACTAATACTCACTCTCCTAGTTTCATGAGAAGAATCAGAAATATCAATTAAATGTGCCCAGTATTCTATAATTTGTCCATTAAATAAATTTAAGTTTATGTTTGTATTACAAGTATGCTTTCCTCTATTTTCTTGGCAATCATTTAAATTAACTTCATGCATCAAATATCCATTTATAGGATTTCCATAATGTATCATTAAACTTTCTGGATTTTCTTCTCTAAATTGAATCATAAAATTTCCTGAAGTTAGTCCTCTTTTGGGTTCAGTTTTTATTATCTTTGGTTTAATACTATCAACATAAAAACTTATATTTAGATAATTAGTATTCCCTTCGGGATCATTTGCTTTAAAGGTAATGTTATTTAAACCTTCTTTAAAACTTCTTCTTCCTAGATAACTAGAACAATCTGTACATAGTCTTGTCCATCTATCTCTCCCATTTATATTATCTTGATAATATAAATCTCCAATTTCATTAATTCTTATATCTATATTTATAACTCTTTCATTATAAACTTCATTATTTTCTGGAGAATTTAAATCTATTATTGGAGCTTCTCTATCAATACTTGCATTAGCCAAATATGAACAGCTTAATCCTAGACTATTGCATTGGTTAATATTAGCAGGACAATAAACACCTCCCCCTAAATTATTTGTACAATATTGGCATCCAGAATTACTATCACAAGTTCTATCTGGTATACTAGGATTACACATTGAAAATCTTACAGTTTCACCTCTATTTAAACATAAAAGTTGATATTCAGCAAAAGCTATTGGTAAAACTAAAAGGATTGCAAATAAACTAATAATCATAAATTTAATTTTCATTATAACATACTCCTTTTTATTATAAAATTTAAATTAAAAAATAAAAAATAGGGCTTTCGCCCGTTTTTGCATTTATATGGCCTCTCCCCAGAAGAATATTGCTCCTGTGTCAAAGTCACCATTACATGGTTCTGGTAGACTTAATTTAAAGGTTATTGCCATCTCTGCACCTGGAGCCAAGATATTACCTGGGTAATATGGTCCTACGTGTGGGAATTGAAGGATTTCTGCATTGTCATAGAATGGTGATGGGTCATTGAATCCATGTCCATATTCTATATTTACATAACCTTCAGCATCTGAATCCCTGGTAACACTTCCAGCTGTGTTAATTTCTAAGTCATCAGCAGTTGAATAAGCTCCATTAGTTACAAAGTATCTAAATGCTCCTAAGCTTAACTGGTTTGTTATTGGGCACATTGCTCCACTGCTTGAACTATCATAGAAATCAGTACCTGTTATAAACATATCAAGTAAGACTCCTGATCCAGCATCTGCATCATTTCCAACTAACAATGTTTCTGAATAAGCGTCTGTTCCTGGTCTTACATCATCAAATGTCATTTCTCCATCAATAGATAGAGCGACAATAGGATTTAAGAACCAAAATTCATTCTCATCCATTGTTCCAGTTAATCCGTCATTATCAATTGCTTCTACTGTTATCCAGAATTCTCCATACATGCTTTCTGGAGTTTCAACAGTCAAAGTACATGTGTATGCATCCATTGTGTCAGCATCAAATTCATGTAATCTTTCTTCAAGAATTCTTGCATTACAAGATCTTGGTAAATCACTACCATCCCTTACATATTGTCTTTGACAGTTTACTTCTATAGGGTTACCTTCCCCTTGAGAGTCTCCAACAGTTCCATAGACATCAGCTACTTTTTCAATTCCATTTTTATCCATAACTAATATATCCCATTGGATTTGCTCTCCTTCGAAAGCATAGTTGTTTATTCTTTCAACTAACTCTTGACCATCTCTGCTAATTCTTCCGTACTCTACAGCATCGTCAAAAACTACTCTACCGTCACACATCCACACTTGTGGTGGAAAATCTTCTGTGTTAATGTTAGGTGTGATAGGTACTCCTTGACTTACAGCTAGAGCACTAGGCATTACTGAAGCCACTAGAACTAGTACAACTAAACTTACTAAAATCTGTTTCATATTCTTTTACCCTCCATAATTTTTATATAATCGTTCCAACTTTTAGTTGGTTGTCTACTAAAAGACCATAAACAAGTTTTGTGAGTAATCTTCTTTGTCATATTATTCCTTCTTAATTGGTAATTGTCATCCCTATACTGTAATCTGTTATTTAAATATTATCATCATCAAGTGTGTATATTATATTATCTAGATTAAAAATGACAAATTGCAATTATTATAGAGTAGCAATATATTAATCTCTAATAATCACAATAATTAGAAATATTAATAATAGCAATAAAACAATATTTGCTAATATTAAAGTAAAAAAGTTGCTTTTATTTTCCAACACTACATCTTCAATAGGCTTTGTAGGCATGTTAGATTGTGATACAAACAAGACTTTATCTTTTTTAACTTTATCAGTAACTTTTTCTTTACATTCAACAAATAATCCAACATTTTCTGATTCTCTTTCACCATCAAATATAACTTCTACATCCATTAAATAATTTCCAGTCTCTACATTATTTGGAATGTCTAAATATAATTTTGCAATATAATTATCATCTTCTTCTCCAAATTTATCTAAATCAAACTCATTACTTAATTTATTAATATTAAGTATATTATTTGAAGCTTTAACTCTTACATCTTTAAGTTTTCTCTCTCCAATATTATTTACCTCAACAACTAATGTACTTGTAGTTCCACAATCAACTTTAGAAGGTAATAAATTAACTTTTTCTATATCTACTGCTTTATTTTCTAATTCAAGATCTAAATCAACAGATCCTTCTTCACAAGCACCACTTTCACTATTTTCATCAAAAGCCTTAATAAATAATATAAATTGATCATTATCATCTAATCCTCTACTTTTTTTAGGCACAGTTAAATCAAATTCATATCTTTCATCGTCTCCTGGACTTAATCTTTCATCATCAGAGTCTTCTGCTTCAATTGTATTATCTTCATCAACATTATATAAAGAAGCTTCAACCTTAATATCTCTAGTTCTATCACTTCTATTTCTAACTTTAACTTCTATATTTATAGTATCTCCAGGCTCAAAATTATCAGAATTATCAGGATCTTTAATTTCTAATTCTAAATTACCAGTTTCCCCATTAATACATTCATCTAAGTCTTTTTCATTATTATTAGCTGCATAAACACTATTAATTAAAAAAAATAATAAAAAAATAAAAACTAAACCTTTAAACTCAAAACGTTGGGGCATGTTCACCTCTTTTTAACCATAAAGTAGTCTTATCATAAAACTACTCAAAGTTACTAACAATAATTCATTTAAATATATAAACACTATTGTGATAAGAAATCTAAATTTGTTATTATAATATTTAAATAATACTAATTCAAAAAGATTATAAATAATCTATAGCTTAAAAGTTTATGAAATATGAGCATAAACTAATAATAAGAATCATTCTTCTTTTTTTAATATGGCCTAGCCTTTTATACATAATATTTTTCATTCCAACAATTTATCTAAGTTATTTAATATTAAAATTAATAGGTTATAATATAATTGTAGATTTAACTTCTCAACTATTAATTATTAATGACTTAAAATTAAATTTTATAACAGCATGTGTTGCAACTTCTGCTTATCAATTGCTTGCAATTTTAATTCTTTTAACAAAAGATTTGAGCTTTAAAAAAATGCTAAATATGTTTATAGCAGGAAGTTTATTAGTTCTAGCTGTAAATGTCATAAGAATTATATTTTTAAGCTTAATTTTTGTTAATTATGGCTACGATTTATTTGAAAAGTTCCACATCCTATTATGGAGGGGCGCAGCTTCATTTATAGTATTTTTTATATGGATTACTATAATTAAAATATTTAAAGTTAAAACAATTCCTATAATTAGTGATGTAACTTATTTATATAAAATGATAAGAAAATCTAAGAAAAAATGATACCAATTATTTTAAAGCCTATACTTCATTTTATAACCTCAGGAGTCTTTGGATTAATTTTATATTTAATATTTATTAAATTATTTAATAAACTAAGAAATAAAGAAGAATGTGCCTTTTTATTTTCGTTATTTAATTCAATATTACTTCATGTAATTATTGATTATGGTCCAGGTTGGTTTTAAAATGAAATATGTTTATGTTTTTTTATATTCTGGCTTAATTAGCATAATTGTAGACCTAGATCATTTTATAGTTTTAATATTAAAAGATCTTCCTATAAACTTATTTAATTTAAATTTCTTAGCTGGAAGACCGTTACATGTTCCATTACTAATTACATTATTTATAATTTTTATGTCATCAATTATAAAAAATAAATAAAAACATACCTTATAATTAGTATTTTATAAAATACAATTCTTTTTTAGTGTACACTCAATATTAGCAAAAACAGAATAGGATATATAAAAATTTACCACTTAAATGTAGTTTACTATATAACTATTATATAATAATAAATTATAAAAGCACAAATATCAAATATAATATAAAATGAAGAATTTAACAGTGCTTATTCCATGCTATAATGAAGAAAAAGGCATAGGAAAAGTAATTGATGGCATCCCCAAAGAAAAATTAAACGCTCTTGGTTATAATACTAATGTTATTATTATTGATAATAACTGTACAGATAAAACAGTAGAAATAGCAAAATCAAAAGGAGCTTTAATAATAAAAGAACCTATTAAAGGGAAAGGTAAGGCACTAATTAAAGGTTTTTCTAGTCTTAATGGAGATACGGATGTTGTGGTAATGTTAGATGGAGATAATACTTATCAAAGTTCTGAAATGATAAGATTAATTGAACCTATAGACAATAATTTTTGTGATGCTGTTATTGGTACAAGATTAAGTGGTAAAATTAATAGTGGTTCAATGAGTACATTTAATAGAATTGGCAATTGGGCATTCACTTTTTTAGTAAGAGTGGCTTATCATGGAAATATAACTGATGTTTGTACAGGTTATTTTGCATGGAAAAGAGAAGTCATAGATTCTTTATCTAAGACACTTACATCAAATGGATTTGCAATTGAAATGGAAATGATTACTAAAATGATAAAAATGGGTTATTCAATTTATTCTGTTCCAATTACTTATAATAGAAGTGAAAAATCTTCATCTCTTCATCCAGTTAAAGACGGAGCTAAGATATTGACTACATGGGCCAGAAATTTAGCATGGCAGCCAAATGGATATAAAAAATGAAGTTAGCATTTTTGGCCCCAGAATTTTATAATTCTTGGGGTGGTGTAGGAATATATTCAATAGAACTTATTAAAGGTCTTTCTAAATTAGACAATCTAGAAATTCATGTTATTACACCAAATATAAAACAAACTAATAAGAAAAATAAATTAAAATCTATATTTAACGAAAATGTAAACATACATACTATCTCTAATGCAAATGATACATTTATTTATAATCTAAAATTTCAAGCAGCTGTATTTAAAGAATTTAATAAACTAAATAATAAATATAAATTTGACATTTTACATTCTGCAAACTTAGTAAATATGCCTGATATATTATTAAAATTCAATAAGATAGAAATCCCAAGTTTAGTTACAGCTCATACAACAATAAAAGGCCAAGTAAAAGGATTTCTTAAAGGAAACATAAATCCCTTTAAAATGGCATCTAGTGAAAAACTTAGTTTATTAGCATATCCATATATTAGTTTTCTTGAATATTATTATTTAAAAAAAACAGATAATTTAATTACAGTATCAAAAAAATTTGGAAAATTACTAAAAAAAGAATATAAGTATAAAGGAAAAATAACTACAATTTACAATAGCATAGATATAAACCATTATAACTTTAATAAAATTAAAGAAGAAGATTGTATTTCAAAATTCCCATTCTTAAAAAATATTAATAAACCAATAATATTATATGCAGGTAGATTAATATCTCAAAAAGGCATTGACATTTTTATTAAATCAATTAAGTTATTACAAGATAAAGGATATAATTTTCATTACATAATTGCAGGTAAAGGAAATACAAACTTATTATATAATAATCTTAAAGAAAATAAAATTGACAAAAACAATATTAATTATGTAGGCTACATAGATAATAGAAATTTAGTTTATCTTTATAGAATGTCTGATATTTTTACACTTCCATCATACTATGAAAATCTCCCAATAAGTTTATTAGAGGCTATGTCAATGAAATCATGTTGCATCTCAACTAATGTTGGGGCAGTAGATGAAGTAATAGATAATAATAAAAATGGAATATTAATAAATCCAGGAGATTATAAAAAACTAGCAGAAAACATTATATTTTTAACAGAAAACCCAGAAATAATAAGAAAAATAAGCAAAAATGCTAGAGAGAAAGTATTAAAAAATTTTAGATCTGATATAATGGCTAAGAAAACATTAGACGTCTACAAAAATATAGTGAATAACTTTAATTAAAATACTGAAAATCGGAGGAAAAATGAGTGTATTTAACAAATTTATAACAATTCTTGGATGGATAGCTTTTATATTTATATGCCTAATTATATTAGTTGTAATTTACATATTAATATCAAATAAAATAGAAAACTCCAAAAGAAAAAAGCATTTAGAAAAAGTTAGAAATGAAACATTAGTAACTATAAAACAAGAAGGGGTGCATAAAACTGAAACAGATAATCATAACACTCAAAAATAATGAAACCAAAACTTTTATATGCAATACCTCTTGTAGGGTCAATAGAATGGTTAAAAGAGAATGGACCCTTAAATAGATATCTAAAGGAATTTGAGTATTTACAAAATAATTTCGACGTTTTTATAATATCAAAAGATAAGAAAAAATTTAATTTGTTAAATAAGGCAAAACATGAATCTCTTCCAAATTTACCATTAGGTTTTAGAAATATATTATTTTTATTTTTTCCTTTTATCAAACCAAAATATTTTATTGAGTCAGATGTTTATTATGCAGACCATGTATCTTCTGCTTTCCCATTAATACTAGCAAAATTCTTATTTAATAAAAAAGTTATTGTGAGATTTAATTGGGACTGGTCATATTTTGTTAAAAGAGAATATAATTTTTTTACTTATGCATTTGTCAGTTTTCTTGAAAGAGTATCAATAAAAAACGCAGATGTTGTTATAGCAACTACTCCTTATTTAAAAGAAGTAGTAATAAAAAGATATAATTTCAAAAAGAAAATTGTAGTAATACCAAATTGGATTGACACAGACTTATTTAAACCAACTAAAACAAAAAGAAAAAAGAACTCAATAATATCAATAGGGAGATTAGTAGCACAAAAGGATTTTACTTTATTACTAAAAACAATAAAACATATTAATAATGGATACTCAGTAACTTTAATCGGTGATGGTCCAGAAAAAAAAGATTTATTATCACTTGCAAAGAAATATAATATAAATCTTAAGATAATAAATAAAGTAGCTAATCAACAAATTCCAAAATATTTGAATTCTCATGAATTGTTTATATCTACCTCTAGATATGAAGGAAATCCTAAGGCAGTTTTAGAAGCAATGTCTTGTGCCATGCCAATAATAGCAACAAATGTTATAGGAAATTCTGATATAATAATTAATGAAAATAATGGTTTAATCACAGACAGAGATTCAAGAAAATTAGGAGTAAAAATAATTAAGATATTCAAAGATGATAAATTAAAGACTAGAATTTCTAAAAATGCAAGAGAATATGTAATAAACAACTGTAGCTTTGATGAAGTATTTAAGAAAATAACAAATGAAATGTTAATGCAAGTTAAAAATGGTTAAAATAAGTGTTATTATTCCATTGTATAATGCAGAAAAATACATAGAAGAATGCATAAAATCAATAATAGAAGCGGAACCATTAGACAAAGAAATTATAGTGGTAGATAATAATAGTAAAGATAAAGGACCAGAAATAGTCTCAAAATTTAAGGAAGTAAAATTAATACATGAAACTAAAAAAGGACCTTCGGCAGCTCGTAATAGGGGGATAAAAGAATCCACAGGATCTATCTTATTATTCTTAGATGACGATTTAATAATAGATAAAGATTACATAATAGAAATTGTAAAAACATTTGATGAAGACAAAAAGATTTTAGCTGTTGGAGGGATTGCTCATTCTTATGACCAAAAAAGCATAATATCTTTAAGTCATGAAGTTAGATTAATGGGTTATAACCCTTCAAAACAAGGCATTTTTGAAGTTAAAACTATCCCAACAATGACATTTAGTACATTAAAAAAGATTATTGATGAAGTTGGGGCATTTGATGAAAATTTAATGGGTGCAGAAGACTATGACCTATGCTTAAGAATTAGAAAAAAAGGCTATAAATGTGTTATGAATAGTAAAGCAATTGTATACCATAGAAATCCTACCAACTTAAAGAGTTTAACAAGCAGATGGTTCAAATATGGTATAATGTGGGTAGAGGCAAATCAAAAAAATAAAGTTATCAGCGAAATAATGAATACAATTATATGGTTTTTAATGGTATTACTATCTATAATATTATTAATAGTAGATATAAAATTTATTTTTTTAACAATAATATTGTTTATATTACCATGGTTCATTTATTATTCTATTGATACATTAAAATATTTTATAATATATAAAAAACCAGAAACATTGCTTTTCCCATTTATACATCAAATTTTAATATTGTCTAGATCTACAGGGATATTATATGGTATATTAAAAATAAAAAGTAAATAATAATGAACATATTAATTGCTTCTACATATCTGCCACCTTTTGCAGGAGGCGCTGAAAGAATAGCATTTGATTTAGCTAAAGGCATAAATGAAAAAGAAAATGTTAAATTAATAACAACTTCCAAAAATACAGAATATTATAATAATAAAATTATTAAAGTAAAATACACTAAAGGACTTACATTATTCTATTCAACACTTGCATATCCGTATATTAAAAAATTAATAAAAAATGAAAATATTGAATTAATTCATACACATATGACTTTACCTTGGGGTTATGTTTTTAGAAATATAAAAGTTAAAAAATTAATTACATGTCATGGTAGTGATGTTTACCCCGAAAAGAATTTTTTTATTAATAAACTTATTAATGATACATTTAAAAAAACTGATGTAATAGTGTCTCCAAGTATATGGTTATCAAAATACATAAATGAAGAATATAATTATTCCTCTAGGATTATCCCCAATGGAATTAATACCAGATTATTTAGACCTTTAAAAATAGAATCTAATGAAAAAGTAGTTTTATTTGTAGGAAGATTTATAGAACTAAAAGGAATCAATTTAATATTGAAAGTAGCTTCTATACTAAAAGACTACGAATTTTGGTTTGTGGGAAATGGTCCTTTATCAAAGAAAATAAATTTACCTAATACAAAAATTTTAGGATTCAAAAATAAAGAAGATCTTGTTGAATTATACAACAAAGCAACCATATGCCTATTTCCATCCCAAAGAGAGAATTTTCCATTAGTTGGTCTTGAAGCAATGTCATCTGGATGTCCAGTGATAACTACTAAGTTAGGCTTTTCAGAATACATTAATGATATGGAAAATGGGTTACTAATTAATTATGATAAGGGAGAATTACTGAATAAAATTTCTTTATTAATGGAAGACTATCAACTCAGAAAGAATATTAAGAAAAATGCAAGAAAAACTGCAGTGAAATTTGATAAACAGATAATGATCAATAAGTACTACAGTTTATATAAAGAAATAATATGAAATATGATATTGAAACCATAAAGAGTAAAGAAAAATTCTATTCCATGAACGATGATTGGAATAAATTACTCAATGAGTCTCAGAACCCTAATATTTTTTTAACATGGGAATGGGTATATGAGTGGTTTGATATTTTTGGTAGTAGATTTAAACTTTACATAATTACTATTAAAGAAAATGATTGTTTAATAGGAATTGCGCCATTTATAATTAATAAAAATAATCTTTCTAAAATGCAAATCATAAATTATCTAGGATCAACATCAGTTTGTTCTGATTATTTGGATTTAATAATTAAACGGGGTTATGAGGATGATGTTATTATAGAAATATTTAACTTTCTAAAAAATAACAATAAAGAATGGGACATTATTATCTTAGGTGATATGAACCTTGATTCCCAAAACTTAAACCTTATAGAGAAACATGCAAAAAATAATAATTTTGTATTAAAATCAAAAGTGATTACTAAATGCCCCTATATAACCCTTCCAAGAGATTTTAGGCAATTTCTTGCTAGATTTGGTCACGATAGTAGATACAAATTTAGAAGAAGTCAGAGAAAGTTAAAAGAAGACTTGAAATCATCTATTATTTCTGTAGATAATGAAAATGAGTTGCTAAAATCCATGAATATGATTTTTAAACTAAATTCTAAAAGATGGAGAAAAGAAGGCATTAAAGGAAGTTTCTATAATGAAGATATAAGGAATTTTAACATAAATGTGAGCAAAAGATTTCTCAAGAATGGGTGGTTGCAACTTGATTATATGACTATAGGTGATAGAGTTATTGCTTATTGTCATAATTTTAAATTCGAAAATAAAATATATGGATATTCAACAAGTCATGATCCAGATCCATCATTAACTAAATTAGGTGTAGGTAGGATATTACAATTAAAGTGCATAGAGAATGCAATAAATAGCGGTGTTATAGAATATGATTTACTAAGAGGAACTTCTGATTACAAGTACTCTTTTTCAAAGGAAGAGAGAACTTTAGTAAGTTTCACTATTGGAAGAAAATCCTTTAAATCCAGTTTATACTTCTTTCTAAATGATATTTTCAATTTAGTCATAATATTTTCAAGATCAATAATTCCAAAACAAATTAGGAAAAAGTTAGGGGATAAATATCTAAGAAAATGACTTATTTTTGCGTAACTATTGATACAGAATGTGATATGCCTAACTGGAAACCAAAAAAACTCCCAACACTAGAGAATATTAAAGAACTGCCGAAGTTACAAGAATTATTAAATAAATATGAAATAAAACCAACATATTTAATAACATATCCTGTAGCTACAGAAGCAATTAGCGTAGATATCTTAAAAACATTACATAAAGTGAATAATTGTGAGATAGGAACACATTTCCATCCATGGACAACTCCTCCTATAAAAAATGAAGAAATTGAAGAAGCAACATTCCCACATAAATTAGACATAAATCTACATAAGCTTAAATTAACTAATTTAACAAATGCAATAAAAAAATCATTTAATATAAATCCTGTATCCTATAGGGCGGGAAGATTTGGTTTTGATTCAATTGGATTAAAAATTATAGAAGATTTAAATTACAAAATAGACACTAGTATAACTCCATTAACAAATTGGGGTGCTAATTTTACAAATGCTCCTATAGAACCATATTTTTTGCATCATAACAATTTATCTAATCCTGGAAAAAGTAAAGTATTAGAAGTTCCTGTTACTATAGATATTGATATACCAATAAAAATAAAAAAATTATATGGTAAATCTCCAGAAAAAATTAAAGGATTTATATCCTTATTAGGAATTAAAAGAGTATGGTTAAGGCCATCAATTTCATCTTCAAGAGATATGATAAAATTATCAAATAAATTAATTGAAAATAATCATACTGTACTAAATATGATGTTTCATTCTAATGAACTAAGTATTAAAACAAGTCCATTTAATAATACTAAACTAAAATTAGAAAATTATTACAATAGATTAGGGGAATATTTTAAATTCATTAATAAAAATAAAATAGAAAGTAAAACCTTACACGAATTTTACAAAATTTATGTAAATAATATTAATTATTAAAATTATTTTTGTAAATGAAGATTTCTTGATTATCATAAATTCTATCAAGAGATTCTGATTTATCAAATTTAATTATAATATCTTCATCAAGGGGCTCATTAAAGATAAAACTTGGATACTTAAATACTGCTTCATTAATTATAAGATAATCAACACGACTCCTAAATTGGGTATGTTTATAATTTCCAAATAAAATACCATTGCCAAGTATGGATTCTAATTCTATTGGGCTACTCTTATATAATCTAAAAGTTTCGAAGTCTGTGGCAGTATCAAAACTGTAAAATCCAGTGTAAATATCAAAAACAGTAGGATCTCCTAAAACTTTTGCATCATTAACTTGCGATTTTAACCATTTTCCAGAATCAAATAACTCTAGGCTTCTAGATCTTGGTTCTCCAAGAACTATGTCTTTATTAAAATCTCTATTAGTTATAGAAGGCGTAAATCCAATAATCAAACCACTAATAAATATTAGAGAGATGACTATAACCGCACTAAACTTTGTTAGATTTTCACCAAATTTAACAACTTTAAAAATAGTAAGGGAAATTAATATTGCAAGAGGTATTGTAAAGATCCATAATACTGTAGAAGATACAACATTTAATCTAGTTCTAATTAATAAACCACTTATAATGTAACCAATAAATCCAAAAATTACAAGAAATGTTAAAATTTTTTGGTTAGGGTCTTTGACAAGTCTCTTAAAATTAATTAAAAAATAAATAATGCCTAAAGATGCTATAGCAATAAATATAAGTTGTGAAGCATATGCTAAAATGGTTTCATATATTAAGTTTATATGAACTGCAGAAGGGCCATATACATTTGAGCCTAATACAGAATCTATTCCAAAGCTTGTTTTAATAAATAAAATTATGTCTCCTATATATCCTAATTCTGTATTGAACAAAACTCTAGCAAATATTGTTTCCCAAGTAAGAAACAGAACAAAAAATATTATAATATGTACGGATAAGTTATTAAATATAACAAACTTATGATCCTTAACAAACATATTAGAAATTAGGGTATAAACATATGCAGAGACTAAAAATAATAATAAAATATATGAAGTAGAATGATCACTAACTATTATAAGAACTGACGAAATTAAATACAAAACATAATATGATAATTTATTCTTTTTTGTATATTTAATTAGATATAACAAGCTCAAAAGCAAAAATACCTCTCCAAGGGTTCTTCTAGAAACAGATATAGGAATAAATGCTGGAGAAACAAATGCTATTAAACTTGAAATAGCTGCTATAAATTTATCTCTAGTTAATTCAAATGCAATTATATAAGTAAGGATTAATATTAAAACTCTGAAAATCAATGGCAACAAAGTTTTTGAAATAATATATGTATTAAGTCCACTAATTATAGATAATTTTGCTAATATTACATGCAACAATGGATTATAACCATAATAATTTTCAGCAAATCCTTTTCCTAACCTAGGATCATATCTATCATTTTTTATTAATGAATCTGCAAATTGTGATTCAAATATAGCATCTTTTTCCAAGTAACGAACTTCATTTAAGTAAGTTATTGGGATAAGTCCTATAGACAACACAAAAATTATTAAAAAAACAATATAGTGTTTTCTATAAAAAATTATAATACTACTCACATAGATAATATTTAGACTAATTAAAATCCAGAAAATATAATTTGGGGCATAAGTTCTTTTTAAAATAAAATATAAAACAATTAATAGTGTAATAAATATTTGAATTAATACAAATAGTAAAGTTTTTTGCAAATTATCTTTCATTGTAATTTTTTATTTTTATTATTGCATAAAATGAAAATATTAAATTAGTAACAAACCAACCTATACCTATCCCAGTTATACCATATTTATTTATTAATAACCAACTTATAGTTAAGAAAACAATAAAGAAATATAGTCCTATAAATATTAGTTTTTTAGAATTATTCTTTACTTTATTTAAGGTTATAAAAATACTATTCAGCGAAAAAGGTACAGAAGTAATTATTAAAATTATTAATAAGTTTAACGAATTAGCGATATAATCTTCTCCAAAAAAACCTAAAATAAACTTTGACAACATTATAATAAATATTATGGTGGGTATTAATAATAAATAAATTAATTTTAATGCTTTCTTTATTTTCTCTTTTATATCAAGATCATTAGTAGATGTCTCAGCAAATAAAGAGGTGGCAATAGAATTTGGTATTACAGATATACTCTCAGAAATAATCCATGCCATATAGAAATAAGCAGTATCCTTTGGGCTAAGAAAATTAGTTATTATTAAAGGAAGTAATAATCCTGGTGAAGAAAGTAAAATTCTCATAACATAATTTGAAAAAGTAAAAATTAACATATTTTTAATTGGCTTAAAATTTATAATAAATTTTGGCGTATACTTAAATTTCTTTAAAATTATTATTGTAACAATAATTAATGTTATTATTAATGCAATAATCCATGAAGAAAAAATTCCAATATAACCTAATGATACTAGTATGAATGGAAATACAAGCTTTAAAGTGCTAAATATAAAGTTCTTAATAAGGACATATTTTGAATTTTTTAAGGAAATAAATACTCCATCCGTAATAACAAATAAAGTCCATAACACAACAAATAAAATAAATAACAAATTAAAAAAAACATTATTAAACATATTTGATAATTTTGGGGCAAATAATTTTATAAAAATTACAAATATTAATGAGAATATAACTGTATTAATTGTGCATATGGAATAAATAGAATTAATAATATCTTTTTTATTATTTGCTTTACTTAAAAACTTAATAATAGAGTCATCTAGACCAAATATGGATAAAGTTGTTATCAATGTCATAGAAGATATCAAAGTTAAAGCTAATCCAACATCATCACTATTGAATATCCTAGCATTTATAGCCCAGAATATAAATCCTAAACCCGACATAATTAGGGAATTTAATATTAAGAATAATGCGTTTTTATACATACTTCCCTTAAATGTGTTTAATAAATCTCTTAAAATCATGGCCTTTAATAATATAACAAATTTTATAAATTCTTTTAAGAAATAACAATTTATGAAAATAGGTACTTTATTAATAATTGTATTATCTGCTTTAATAATAGTAACTTTGCTATTAATAATATCAAAATTTCAACAAATTCCAAAATCAAGTTTTACAGAAATTTATTTTAATGATATTGAAAATATACCAAAAATAGCTAAAATAAATCAACCAATTATATTTTCTTTTTCAGTATCTAATAAACAAAATAAAAATTATAATTATGAATATGAATTAATGCTAAAAATAGGTGATAATGAATCAATAATTAAAAGGGATAACTTCAATCTTAATAAAAATGAAATAAAAAATATAATAGAAAATCTAACTATTAAGGAGAATTTTGAAAAGGCATTAATTAGTGTAAAATTGATTGATACTAATCAAGAAATACACTTTTGGGTAACAAACATAAATAAGAATTAATTTATATTTTATTTATTGGCCTGGAATGTTATTAAATCATCAGTACTTAATTTCTGTCCTTTCTTAATTTTTTCCTCTACTATATTTACTTTTTGATGTATCAAATCTCTTTTTTGAATTTCTTTCTCTTCACTAATTTTTTTATTTTCAATACCAATTTGATTTTTTATATTATCAAACTCCCTGAATTTTTCTTTCAATAATAAATTAGTCTTTAAAGAGTCCGCCTTTAATTTTATATAACCATCATTAGTAATTTTCATATCTTTCTTTAACTCAAATATTTCTTTAGAAATTTTCATGAAATCATCATAATCAGATCTAGTCTTCATTTTTTCATTAATTTTCTCTTTAATATTATTTAATCTAACTCTTTTATTATCAATATATTTAGAAATTTTATTATACTCATCATCTAAATCAACAATTTCTTTTACAGATTTATATTCTTTTTTTAGTTGATTTACTCTCTTCATAAGCTTCTTCTCTTCTTCATATGAAATAGCTTCCGTTTCTATTTTCAATTCTAATTTTTCTAGAGCGACCTTAATTAGTCTAGGATTTTTATCTATTTTCTTAGTTTCTCTAAATTTTTTTATTTTTTCATTAATTTTTTTAATTTTGATTATTAAGTCACTAATTTCTTTATTTAAATTTTCTTTTTCTTTAAACTCTTCTTGCAATCCTATATTATCTTTATCCTTTTTACTCTTTAAATCCTTAATTTTTTTAATTTTGTCTTTAATCCTGTCACTTAAAGAAATTCTTTTCTGATATAATTTTTCTTTCTCTTCTCTATTATTATTCAAATTACTTCTAAATATATCAATGTCTTTTCTTATTGTTTCTAATTTTTTGAATAAATCTTCTTTATCCATTTTCTATTTATAATTATTACAAACTCTGCCTTATATCCTTTTTGTTTTTAAAATTCTAGTTATTATTTATAACTAATTTTTTAATAATTGAATAAATAAAAAAGGGTTTTATCCAAATAATGCTCCTAATCCTGCAGCTGCTTGGGCTTCATCTTTCTTTTCATCCTTCTTTGCTTCTTTCGGTTTCTCTTCAGTCTTTGCAGGCGCAGCAATTGGTTGAATAGCGGCTTCTTTTAATACTTCATCAATGTTAACACCTTCTAAGGCAGCTACAACAGCTTTAACCTTAGATTCTTCCACTCTTGCTCCTGTCGCATTTATAACTTTCTTTAAGTTTTCCTCGTTCACTTGTTGTCCTACCTTATGCAGCAGCATGCTTGCATAAATTAATTCCATTTTGAATCCTCCTTGATCATGTTTTATGTTTTAAATCCTCGTCCTTCAACTTTTCTAATATTTCTTGAGCCTTTTTTGCCATCTCATCACTATATTGTACAATTCCACTTTTATTCCTAGTTTCTGTAGTCTCTTTAATTTCTTTAGGCTTTTCTGAAGGCCTTGAATCTAAATTTATATCAACCTGAATATTTAATTTTTCTTGTAATGCTTTTTCTTCTCTAAATGCTTTCTTAATAAGTCCCTTAATAGATTCTTTGCTTGGATATCCTATATGAATAGCTAATCCAAGAGATTCTATAAAAGCTTTCTTTAATTCATCTAAATAAACTTTTTCATCTACACTTAAAACTTCTCCATCATAAACCAATCCGTCTTCTAGTAAAGCAATTATCTTTAAACCAATCTCCATAGGCATAATTCCAAACTTGCTCATTAAATCAGCTTGTTTTTGCCCTATTGAATTTCCTTTATGCACTAATAATGTATCATCTCTTATTGAAATTTTGCCCGCTTCAACCATTGTTTTTATTCCCATCTGCCCGAATTCTCCTATCATAGGACCAGCTTGAAACTGGGTAGGTCCTGCAGGAATTACAATATCTATAGGTGCTAATTGTCCTGTTTTTGCAGGAGCCTTAGATTTACTTTTATTCACAAACTTTGCTACTTTAAAAGGAGCATCATTTGTCAATAAAACTGCAGGAATTCCTTTGTCTAGTAAAGGAATTAAATTATCAATGCCCTTTACTCTATCTTTGTGGGAAATTAATGCAATTTTTACAACATTTTTATTATAAACCTTAATAAGCATCTTGCCTCTTAATTTAAACTTAATTTTTTGTAATTGAGCAGAAGGCAAACTAGTAATATCAGCCAATCCAATAACTTTATTATTCTGGATTAAAGATTCTAGCTCAGCTAATTGCTTTTTCTTAAACTCCGAGACATGAGCTTCTTTTTTCATTTATTTTTTACCTTTGCTTTTCTTTCTTTATACTTAGATTTCTTTTCTTCTTTAACTTTATTTATTACATCAATCTTATCGGTAATCTTAATAGCATTGCTCATAGAAAATTTTACAATAACATTTTTTACATTAGCTTCTTCTTGAGGCAATGCATGAACAGCAGAATTATAAACATTTAAGATATTCTCTGCAATCTCTTCATCATTCATTTCTTCACTCCCGATTGGAGCTCTTAAACTAGAATCATTTTTTGTTTGTACATGAATCATATCCCTTAATTTTGCACTTAAAACTTCTAAATTTGCTGTAGGCGGTACAATTAGCTCTGCTTTAGGATTAGGCATCTTTCCTAATGGCCCCAGAGTTTTACCAAATGAAGTAGCAATATTTGCCATAATATTTGCTTGAGCTAGGAAAAAATCATATTCTCTAGCCAATTTCTTTTGTATTTTTTTATTATCATATTTAATAAATTCTTCTTTTAAAATAGCTTTATCAAAATGTTTTTTGGCTTGATCATGTAACTCATGATCTACAAATGCACATAGCTTATTTTTCTTTCCTTTAGAGTAAGGCAGTTTGATAAACAAATCAACTTTTTGACCTGGTTTTTTAATATCAATACTTTTTAAATTAATAACTAAGTCTACTGACTGTGAAAATTTCCTTTTAGTATTAATTTCCCTTAACTTCTTTAATGCTTCTAAAATAAGTTTCTTGTTCATAATAACCCTCCTACATTCTGTAGTCTTATCGGGTAATTTTAATTCATCAAAAACCTTTATAAAACTTTCTAACGAATTATTTTCTGAGTTATTATAAAATTAGCTAAATTTTTATATTTATCATATAAATCTGGATAAACCAATAAAATGGCTAAAATATCAAATATACTTAAATTAGGACTAACATTCTTATTAAGCTCTACTTCAGCAAAAGCAGATTATTCTTTAGAAGAAATTACTTTAACAAATAAACCTTACTCGTTATATGATTATGATACATCTCCATATCTTGAATCTATCAATAGACAAAGAGTAATTGATATAATCCAAGATTTAGCTTGTGAACCAAAAAATAATGATCCTTTAACTTACACATTAAATTTTATAAATGAAAATTTTGTATATACGATAAGCTATGTTAAAGATTCTTTAAATAAAAAAGATATTATTTATATTCTAGAAAATGATCTAAAAACTTCAGCAACAACAATAGTTTTTGATAAATTAAATTCTTGCAATGAAAGATCTATTAGTGGTTATTCCGCAGTAATTGAATTATCTGAATTAATAAATAAACCAAGTGAAAATTATTCTGCTTTAATAAACTCATATAGTGATATAGGCCCTTTAGCAGAATTAATTTATGGAGAGTTTGTTGAAAAATTAGAAAGATATATTTCAATTAAAAAATTAAAAAATTAAATACCTATGCTTATTTTATTATTTGCTTTAATAGTCAATTTTTTGTCTTTAGGTATTTTTAGTCCTACTCTAGTATTTCCGTCAATATCCATGCCTACTTCTAAACTAGTATCAACTTTTCCATTATTAATCTGAACTAGTTTTCTATTTACATCATCAACTATATTTACATCAGCATCTTTTCTAGTCTCAAGCTTTATTACAGGAGCAAATATATATTTTCCATTTCCAGCAATATGTATAGAATCTGCTGCATTAAAATCTAATGTTACTGTTGAAATACTATCTGGATTAACATTCAAATTTCCTATAATTTTAACTTCACTAGATGGTAACATAGCGTTCTTTAATCCACCAGAATCTGTAACTAGAATATTTGAGAGAACTAGTCTAATTTGTTGATATGTTCCAGCTTCTAATTTTATATCTGATAATAATTGTATTATATCTTCTTTATCTAAAGTTACTAAATCTACTGTTTGTGAAGTATTCATAACTTTAATCCATCCTTTATCACTATTATGAACTTCAATTTTGTCAATAGTTATTCTAATACTAGTAATAGAACTTGTATCTACACCTAAGTCAGTAACTCCAAATATAACTCTGCCTTCACCAGTAGTAACTAGTTCTTGGTCATTGTTATTATCATTATTTTGATTATTATCATTAGGTTGTTGATCTATAGTCTGATTATAACATCCACTAATTAATAACAATGGAATAAATAACATTATTAAATATAATTTTATATTTCTCATTTTTGCATCTCTATATGCTAATTTAATCCTATTTTAATACTTTTCTAATTTGATTTTAACCTAAAAAATTTATGTATGCCCCACTAATATATGTTTAGCAATCTTATGAAAACCTTGTTTAGGTATTAATATCTTTTTGTAGTGATTGCTGTAAATTCCATAGAATCCGGGTATTTCCTCGCTATCTGCAACAGGCCTAACATGGCAATAGATAGGATAAACTCCATATATTTCATTGATAAATCTTAATTTTACAGAGCTTTTCCCAATAATTCTTCGCATATACTTTATTTCGAATATAATGGGTATATTTAGTTCTAAGTCATTAAACATCCATAAAGAATCTATTTCCGTTATTTCGTTTGTTCCTCTACGAAAATGAATATTTCCATACTTGTCTGTGAAATAATCAGTTCCACCTCTAATGGTGCCATCCGGAAATACCTCATGAAAGTCTTCTTTAGTGCTACCAAACAGTCTAAGAACATTCTTAACATAATATTCTAAAACAAAACCAACAAAAGAACTAACTTGTTTACTATTGGGTACAAAGTCTGAATTTCTAATATTAGGCTTGTCTGAAATTAATATAGCTCTTTCTAATTCCCCCAGTTCTGTATCATCATTAACAAAAAACTGAGCTAATGGTATAAATAATTCTCTATTGATCCTATCCCTCACTGTTTCATTTACTTGTTTTGCCATCTAAAATTTAATACTGAAAAGTGTTATAAATTTTATCAAAAAATCACTAAAATCGTAAAGAATATAAACTAAAAGCTCTTTATAATTATATGGTGATTTGGTTTTAGATCTATATTAGTTAGTAAGTATCCTATAATAATAGGCATTGATCCAGGCACAACTGTTGGATATGCAATTCTAAATTTTAATGGTGATTTAATTCATGTTGATTCTTCAAAGAAATTAAGCATTGATAAACTAATAGAAGAAACAATTAGTTTTGGCAAGCCATTAATTGTAGGCTCTGATATTGTAAACCCTCCAAAATTTGTGAGGAGATATGCAACAGATACTAAATCAATTTTGGTAAAACCTTCATTACCAATAAACTTTGAACATAAAAAGAAGATTACATCTGAATTTCTTAAAAATAAAGAAGTTAAATTAAAAGATAAACATCAAATTGCAGCTTTATATGCAGCATTAATAGCATATAAAAACTTTAAATCATTATTCTTAAAAATAGATAGAATATTACAAAGACAAAATAAACAATATTTGTCATCAGAGATTAAAGTTAAAGTTTTATCTAATAAAATTCCAATAGTAGAAAATATTAAAATTGTTGAATCTTCTTATTAATTTTCATAATCTGAGTATCCTAATAACCAACCAGCTTCTGCAACAGATATCAAATCAGCTTCTACTTGTTTATCTCTGGCTTCTTCCGAGTCCCAATCTTCATCATCCGAATAAATTATTCTTTTTTTCATTTCAATATCATTTAATGCTTACAATCATCTAAAAATTTACACATATTTGCCTTTATACTACTCCCATTGTAATTAATAGTCATAAAACACACTTCTTCTTTTTTGTTAATTATAGGTAGCTCATAAAGAGCTACCTGGTATTGATTCATGGCATTGGCACCTCCACACTTTTATAATATTACTATGTATTTACCTTATAAATCACTTATTAAACTAAGATTCATATTATAAATTCACAAGATTTATAAATCAAAATATAATTGTTACATTATGGCAGTAACATATTATTTTGCTCCCCCATGGTTTATCAATATAGGGATTATTTTTGAAGCTCTTTTTGCAATAGTTCTTATTGCAATAAGCATAACAGCATATAAATTTTATAGAGTTTCAAGACAAGAAAAACTTAAATTATTTTCAGCAGCCTTTGGTTCTCTTGCACTTTATTATATTATAAAGTCTTTAATAAATGCAGATTTATTAACATCAAATAATTTAACAAGAGATAAACTCCTAGATCTAGGCCAATTAACTTTAGTTGCCCATATCTTTTTTATGTTAGCTGGCTTAATAATTTTATTATATCTCTCTTTAAAAGTAAAAAATAATAGGTTATTTTCATTACTAATAATAATAATTTTTGTTACTGCCTTTACAAGCAGAAATAATGTTATAATATTTCATGTAATTTCAACTATACTTTTAAGCTTTTTATCTTTACATTACTATGAAAGTTATAAAAAGAAACCTCATAAAAATAATCTAATAGTTTTCATTGCATTTTTACTTTTATTACTAGCTAACTTAGACTTTATCTTTTCATATTATAGCCCTATATTATTTGTAATAGGCCATTTTATTGAATTTATATCATATCTATTATTTTTGATTAATCTAATTAACATATTTAAAAAATGAAACAGAAAAGAGATAGACTTGAAATATTTCATGATATGCTTGTAGCAATAAATGATAAAAATGGTAGAATTAAACCAACACATTTAATGTACAAATCAAATTTATCCCATAATATGCTTAATGAATATGTAATGGAATTAATAAAAAGAAAATTCGTAGAAGAAATTGAAACTCCTAATGGGAAATCTTATAGAATAACTAAAGCTGGTCTAGAATATATAGAAAAATACTCTTCTATTATTAAATTTGTAGATTCTTTTGGTCTTGAAGACGAAGAATAACTTTTGTGCTTTCTAACTGGTAAATTTAATGTTTTTAGAATTATAGAGATTAAATAGAAAGGTTTATAAATAACTACTATATAATGGTAATATTCTAATTTTGATAAATCTGAACTTAAAAATGACACACAATCCATTGGAAACTATCTCAATAGGTGAAGCATTAAAACTGTTGGAAGAAGTAGTAGGTAACCATACAAAAAGACAAATTGTAGATGGTAAAATAGTTGTAGCTGGGATGGATGAAGATAGAATTAGAAGGTATTTTGAGAATATAATCAATGGTCTCGAAATAGCAAAGGGTGCAATACCAACCGAAGCTGAAGAAGAGTTTAAGCCAGTTCATAGAAAACAAACAGACTCAATTAACCAAACTATACTTAATTATAGGGATCAAAGAGCTAGGACCTTAGGATTCTATCACACAGAGTAGAAACAAATATGTCACCTAATAAAGCAGCTAAGAATTTACAATCAAAATTTAGTTTTAAAAAAATAAGTTTTAGTAATATAAGAAAAATACTTAGTATTTTTGGGAGTTGGTTTGGATTTTTCTTTATAATTTATATAATACTTTTAATTAAGGCAGTAACAGTAAGAAATATAGAAACTAATTTATTTTTTGCAGCATATAGTATTATTATTACAACATATATTTTATCAAGATTTCTTTTATCTTATTTTCATAAGTCAATACCATATGATAAAAATTATGAACCTTCCATTACATTTGTTGTGCCAGCAAAAAATGAAGAAGATAACATAGGAGAGACTATTAGAAGGTTTAGTGAGGTAAACTATTCCAAAGAAAAAATAGAAGTTATAGCAATAAACGATGGCTCTACAGATAATACTCTTGCTGAAATGCAAAAGGTTTCCCAGGAAGTTAGAAATAAAGGAATAAATATTAAAGTTATTAACTGGAAAATAAATAGAGGTAAAAGAGAGGGTATGGCAGAAGGTATTAAGAGAGCGAAAAATGAAATAGTGATTTTTGTAGACTCTGATAGTTTTATTGATAAAGATTGTGTAATACATTTGGTTAAATATTTTTCAAATCAAGAAGTTGGAGCTGTTTCTGCGCATACTGATGTATTCAATAGAGACATAAATTTATTAACACAGATGCAAGGTGCAAGATATTTTATTGCGTTTAAGGTTTATAAGGCTGCAGAATCTATTTTTGGTAGTGTAACTTGTTGTCCTGGCTGCTGTTCTGCTTATAGGAGAAAATATCTAACAAAGATTGTTGACAAGTGGTTAAACCAAAAATTTCTTGGAGTCAAATGTACTTTCGGAGATGATAGGAGCTTAACAAATTTTATAATTAAGAAATATAAAGCAGTTTATTCACCAGAAGCCAAAGCACATACAGTTGTACCAGATACATTCAAAAAATATTTCAGGCAACAACAAAGATGGAAAAAATCATGGGTTAGAGAAACCTTTATTGCAAGTTCGTTTATGTGGAAAAAAAATCCTTTAGCCGCACTATCTTTCTATTCTTATGTATTCTTAGCACTTAGCTCATCAATAGTATTTTTTAGAGCAGTAATATGGAATCCATATGTGACAAGAGCTTGGCCAATTGCATATTTATCAGGTTTATTACTAATGCTTATGTTACATGGTTTGTATTATAGAATTAAGGTTGGCAAAAGAGCATGGTTTTTAGCAATTCTAAGCTTTTGGTTTCACACTATTTTATTAATTTGGCAATTGCCTTGGGCCATTATAACTATTAAAGATTCAAGGTGGGGTACTCGTTGAAAAATGTATGCGGATATATCATTAAATAAAATCATGCAAATTCTAAGCTTAACAATAATTTTAAGTTTAAGCGTGATACTAACT
>JAGVZF010000032.1 GCA_018302785.1 Candidatus Woesearchaeota archaeon
GTAAACACTATATTTTGTTTATATATTTAAATATTTCTATTTTTGATTTTTTGTTTCATTCATCATTTCATTTGCTTCCAAAATTACATTATCTAAATCTGAATTAGGAAAATATGTAGAATACCCCATGTGTAACCTAATAGGCAATTCATAAGTTCTGAATTTATGCCGAAATTTTAGTTTTTGTAAATCCATTGCTTTGTGTATTCTCTTACTATAACCATCTGCATCTTGTCTATAAGCATTTCTCAATATTTGACCAAATTCATCTGCGCTTTCACCATATTTGAATAGGTCATCTTTGTGCCTTGAATGTCTAAGTAAGAAGTCAGCTGCTGACTGAATTGCTAAATCTCCAATTCTTCTAGAATACTTGTTATTATAATATTTTAAGTCAACAACATCAAACATAAAAAATGAAAAAGGAACTCCTGTTTGATCTGAAAGTTGTTTTGCTTGTAGTAAAGCTTTTTCTCCATAAGTTCTATTTCTTACACCAACTAGAGGATCTATGGTTGATTGTTCTCTGATTAAATCAAGGTAACTTTTAATTAAATCTTTATTTGGACTTCCTAGATAGATTTCCTTTGAAACCAATTCCACTAATTCTTCAATATTTACCATAATTAAGTAGATACGAAAGTTATTTATATAAGTTATGCCATATATTTAATATAAATATACCATAATAATATATAAAATGATACAATTAGATGATCAAGAGCAATTAATTGTTAAAGAACTAATTAGAAATCCTAGATTAAGCGACAATCAAATTGGAAAACTAACTAAAGTGCCTGTAATGACAGTAAATAGAAAGAGAAAAAGCTTGGAAGAAAGAGGATTATTGAATTATTATTGTTATTTAGACACAAGTAAATATGGCTTAGATTCAAGTCCAGCAAGGCAATTGTATATGATTAAGCTTAGAATCGGACTTACAAAAAAAGAGTTTATAGATAAAATTGTAGAAACCAATTTACTCTTAAAATTTAAGATATTTGAGAGTTTTATTGGAGAAAAAGATGGTCAATTAGTATTTTCCTTAATATTGGAAGGATCTAGAGGCAATGAAACTATGGAGATATTTAATGGAGAAATTGTACCTATTTTACAAGAAAAATTTGGAAAAGACTGCATTGATGAGACATTTGTTATAAGAGTTACTAGTAATATTGTAATATTAAAGAATTATATTCCTTTAAAGAATATAGAAAGGGGATTTATAAAGGAAAATTGGCCTAAAGAGTATATATTTTTATGATATACTCTTAAAACATGAATTTTATAAAAACAAAACCTTTTTATATAAAGGATCATTATAGCTTAATTGCCCGTCATGAGAATACCAAATGGAGCTCACGATAAATTCAAGCTATGAGCTTTGGGGTTAGTGTTACGGGCTATATTATAATCATAACAGAACAGGTATATATTCAATTTATCATTAGATTCCCTTTTTGAAAAGCAGTATATCAGGGAAAACAGAATAGAGCTTGTTCTATAAAAAACTAAAATGAAAAGAATTTTTCTAACAGGGGGAATAGAAAATGGGAAAAATAAGTCCTGTTTCAGCAAAATATATTATTCATACCTCAATAAATATAGAAGGTGTAGTAGATGGTCCAGATGTGATAGGAGCTATATTTGGACAGACAGAAGGATTATTGGGAAATGATTTAGAATTAAGAGAATTACAAAGAAATGGTAGAATAGGAAGAATAGAAGTTAAGCATGATATTAGAGGTGGAAAAACTTCTGGAAATATAATTGTTCCAAGTTCTTTAGATAAAGCAGAAACAGCTATAATTGCAGCTTCTTTAGAGACTATTCAAAGAATAGGACCTTGCAATGCTAGAGTTAAAGTTGAAAAAATTGAAGATGTGAGAGTTTCTAAAAGACAATTTGTTATTGAAAGAGCTAAAGAATTATTAAAAGAATTAACTAATAATGTACTTCCAGATTCTCAAGAAATTACTGACGAAGTAGCTTATTCAGTTAGAATGATGGAGATTACAGAATATGGAGAAGATAGACTTCCAGCTGGTCCTAATATAGATGATAGTGATGAAGTTGTATTAGTAGAAGGAAGAGCTGATGTTTTAAATCTATTAAAGCATGGAATTAAAAATGTAATTGCTATTAATGGAACTTCTGTACCTCAGACTATTAAGGATTTATCTAGGAAGAAAGTTCTTACAGCATTTGTAGATGGAGATAGAGGAGGAGATTTAATAATTAGAGAGTTATTGAATGTAATTGAATTAGATTATGTTGTTAAGGCTCCAGATGGAAAAGAAGTTGAGGAAATTACAAAGAAAGAAATATTTAAGGCATTAAGAAGTAAGGTTGCAGTTGAACAAGTAAAAATGGAGATGCCAAAAGAGCAATTAAAAGAAAATATAAGCGAAGTTGAAAGTAAAAGAAATAACTATGAAAAGAGGAAAATGCAGCCAACACAGAAAAAAGAATATGGGGCTTACAAAGAAATGTTAGATGATTTAGTTGGAACAAGAGGAGCTTATATAATTGATAAGGATAATAATATACTAGGAAAAGTTCCAATTAATGAATTAGTTCCAACGCTAAAGAATTTAAATGATGGTGTTCATGCTATTATAATGGATGGAGTTATTGATTATGATACAGTAAAAGCTGCAGAAAGAAGTAATTCGAAAATTTTAATAGGTAGTGATACTAAGTTTAATCCAAGTAATACTAAGATTGAAATACTAACAAAAAAAGACTTTTAACAAATGATTGATAGAGAAAGATTTCATAATTATCTGAATGAATTGCTTACTGATTTTACTTGGAGCCATGCTGATGCTTGTTATTATGTAAGAAAGGACTCCCCACAAGCAAAATCTATTGTCTCCCTGTCGGCGGGAGATTATAAGAGACTAGTATGTGTAAAAGAGGTATCTGATCAACTAGATGAATCCTCACAAGATTTATACTTTTTGCTTGTTGGGTACCATGAAGCAAGAACTGATGTGAGACCTGAATTTGAAAAGGCAGTACTGCGAATACGAAATATTATTAGAACAAAGGCCAGATCAGAAATAGGAGATATAATTTTACGGGCTTGGAGAGCAAGAGAAATAAGGAAAAATTAATAAGCTATAAATTTAAATAATAATTTGTAAAATGGGGCAGGTTGAAAAAAAAGAGGAATTAAAAACAGAGATTACTAAGTATTTATTTTGGCTTCTTATTATTCTTGTTGTATTTTCAATATTTTTTAATGGACTAGAAAAAAAGTGTGAGTCTAAAGAATGTTTTAATAAATTATTTAAAGAATGTAAAAAAGGAAGTTTAGAATTAGAAAGCAATGGGCATTTATTTTTGTATAGAATTGAAGGAAATAATATTAAAGATTTTTGTACTGTAGATCTAAAACTTGAGAAGTTAAATGAAACAGCAGACCCAAGCTTAAAAGAAAGATTTACAGGAAAGGAAATGAGTTGTAATATTCCTTATGAATTTTTAAATGTTGTAGAAATAACAGAAGAACAAAGAATTTTAGATTACTGTAGTGGGCCTTTAAAAGAAGCTATGCTTGAATATATGATTGAGAAATTATATGGAAGTATAGCGCAGAATTTTGGTGGTATTTTAGCACAACTTGAAAAGTAACTATTTCTTAGTAGTTATAAATAGAAAGATTTATAAAGCAGCTTATAGGCTATTTTGATATGAATAAATTATATGAATTACTTACAATTCCTTGGAAAATTAATAGATATAGATTGCTTCATAAACAAGCAATTAGACACATAGTTGCTGCATTTGTTGAGTATGGTCAAGATAGCATAATAGATATTAGGCTTGATGAAATTACTAAAGAAGCTCAATTACCAGCAGGTCTCGAAGCGATGATAGAACAAAAAACTGGTTCTAGAACAGAAGATGAATTAGCGAAACTTCAGCAAGATCCAGTTATTCAAGCTTATGAGAGAGTAAGAGGGAAGATTTCCGTTTTATATTCTAGCATAAAAAGTCGATTAGAATAGATTTTTTGAAAATTAAGATATTTTAAAATTGAAAATTATTGTGGTATTAAATCTGCTTCTATAGCCATTGTATTAGCTCTATTTAACCAATTAATATCTGAAGGAAATGCTTCTTTAGATGGTCTATGCAAATTAATTGTTACAGCTGATTTCTCGGGAGGTATTATTCTTCGTTCAAATAACCTTCTTAAAGCTGGAGTTTGGACCCTTAGACCATGAGTTGTCCTTTCAACAGTTGTACCGTCTGGTAGGTCTTAGCTAGGGGTACTTTAGGATTATCAGGCAATCCTACAAAAGTGGCAGGTTCAAATGCTTCTGGTGTTTCTTCAAACGCTTGCCCCCAGCGTTCATAATATCTTTTAGTGCAGTTTCTGTGCTCCAAAGCTCAGGCCATCTGTTATATGCATTAGTTCTTTCTGTATTTAATTCCTGTGAAAATAAATTCATTTTATCTATCGCCTTTCTCTGCAGATAATTATCAGTATAGCCTATAATCTCTACTGGGTCTACTTGATATACTCTTGTATTATCAGCAGGTGCTGGCTCATAAATTCTATTTGTAACAATTCCATTAGATGTTTCTGTACACCTTGTTGGCCATTTTAAATTTTTACATAGAGGAACAGTTGCATCTCCAGGAAGTGGATTTTGTGGACTTCTAAACAATGTTTCTTCATTTTCTTCATTAATAGCATTTTCAGTTTCACTATTATCATTTGTTAAAGAAAATTTGTCAAGAGCATTTTCTAATTTTTCTTTTAAACTAGTCCTTGGTGGCGAAAATTCTGGAAATTCAAATTCAGGTTCTACTTTTAATATAGGAGAAAATATTGGAGAAGAACCCCCACCACCTGGATTGCAATGATAAGTTGTTCTACAACCAGTACCACAGGTATAATCACATTCTCTTATACTATAGCCCCCTCTACCACCACAATCATATGGTTGCATAGTGTTTGGCTCAGCAGTCCATTGAGATATGCAATCACATTGATTTATGTTATTTGCATTCTTTTGAATTTCATACTTATTTACTTGAGTATTTTGAGTTTCTAATGCTAAATCAAAAAAGTATTTTGTACCATCTTCCGTTACAATAGTCCATGAATCAATTCCACCACTAGGTTCTAGAGAATATACAATTTGCCAAGGTTTCCAAGATTCTAAGTGAGCCTTGCCATTGGCATTGTCTTCTAAGATTATTCTTCCGCCACCAGCTCCAAAACTTACAAAGTAAGTATCTTGAGTATTCCCAACATCACCTCTTTTTAAAATTATGTCATATCTTCCATCTCGTAAATATCCATAAGTTGGGTCATCATCAGCTTCAAAGTTTACAGACCTTGAGATCATCCCGGGGCCTAGGCTCCAGCCAAGACCTACCCAAGATGCTTCTTGATCTACTTTTATGCCTGAACTGTAAGAAAGAGATATTGGTAAATCTAGTCCACTTCTTCCAGGAAGTGTAAAAATTGGAATTGATAATCCTAGATCTCCTGTGAACAAATCTTGAGTTCCACTTTTAACAACTTCAAATTCTGCAGCTTCTGGTTGTGTATCTTGAACAGAGGCATAGCTAATTGAAATTAAGATAAGAAGTATTACTAAATATGTGCATAACTTTAATTTAATTTTCTGTCCCCCTTTTTATTAAATCTAATATTAGATTATTTAAATAGTTTACTATTTAAGATAAGAAAAGCCAATTAAACCTTTCTTTATTAAATAATATGCTACAGATACTGCAATAAATGCACTTATAGAAGCAAACATAAATGGAATAAATTCTTTACCTTCCTTTTTTGGAATGTAATTTTTATATTTAAAAAATAAAAATGGCAGAAATATTGTTAAAAAAACTAAAGAGTGTTTTATAACATTAGCCTCAATTGCAAGTAAAGCTAAAATAGCTCCAATTAAAGAGCCAAAAAATACCATTATAAATAAATCAAATAATGTTGTTTGAAAATTACTTTGTGGATCTGTGTTATTTAGTTTATGAATTTTTTTAAAGTATATCCATAATATAATTGATAAAACTACTCCAAATATTCCTGCAAACATTAACCAATGACTAAATTTTTCATCTAAGAAATAAAGTCTATTAAATAATACTTCAATTTGTTTATTATTTGAAAATAAATTATTTAAATCATTCGAAGCATAATGAAAGCCTATTGAACTTGAGAATAAAGCAATGCTTGCTAAAAGTAATGCAAAAATTAGATGTGCTTTTTTTGATTTCTGTTCAATTTCAAATATATTAAAGATTAAGAAATAAAGAGTTATTGCAAATATTGGGGGAAAAATTATTGCCATAGCTAAATCAGAGTTATCTGAAACTCCTAGAAATATTGCTGCTATAATAATTTCAATTACAACTAGTAAAAGAAGCTTTGTGAATTTTTTCATATAATTAATGAAAAAAATTTATTTAATAATGTTTTGGTTTAGAAAATTTAGAAATTCTTAATATCTATATGAAATGTCAATTAAATAATAAATCTATCTTTCTTAAAGTGGGTTTAATTATTATAATTTATATTATAATTTATATTATTATAAAATTGGTCTTAATATTTTGGTTAGAAAAGGGATTACAGAATTTTGATTAGAGTATTAATTAAAATTTTTTGTTATTAATTTATAAAAAAATAAATAAAATTATTTTTTATGTGTGGACTGTTTGGCATAATCAACCATTCCTTGAAAATCTATTACAACTACAGGTTCATTTCCAACTACCCAAGCATCATGTCCTGTTGGAATAAAAGAAACTTCCCCTGCTTTTATGTCTTTTTCAGTGCCGTCATCCATAACTACATGCAGAGTCCCAGAAACCTGATACTGGAAATGTGGAGCTTCACAACTTTTTGTTTTTGCTAAATGTTTGACATGTTTTGACCATTTCCATCCTGGCTCGAATGTTGCTTTGCCGACCATTGCACCCCCAATTTTTATAAGTTCTACTTTTCCTTTTTCAAAAGTTCTTACCTCATCAGAGAATTTAAATCCTTTTACTTCTATTTTTTCCATAAAAATCACCCATATTAATTTTTTATATTATCTTTATAAATATTTGTTATTTTTAATTTTTTATTGGTTAAGTTAAAGTCTGTATATTTTTACCATATTTATATTGCAAAAATCACTGAATTTAGTATTCCATCTCTATTCTTAATTCTGCTAGAACAAATGTAAATTTACTTATCATCATAAGATGTTTTGCAATGCTTCTGCTATCTTCTTTGAAATTGTTTTTGTTGGCAAAATACTCACCATAAATTTTGAAATCATTAATTCCAAGCTTTATTGCTTCTTCTCTATCAAATTTATAGAATAATTTATAATAAATTTCAAAGTGTTCTTTTGCAATATAAGATAATTGAAGAGTATCTTTAACTGATTTTTTGGAAAGTGCTAGATGTTTTCCAACGTATTTAAATTCATCTCCAACTAATTCAAGAATGTATAGAGTTGAAAAATACAAATGCTTTTTTTCTTCAAAAGGAGAAGTCTTAATTTTATTCAAAATTCTGCTGCAGTAATCTACAAATTTATCTATGTTTAGATCTATAGTGTGGATTTCTTTGCATAAACTTGAATCTTTTATTTCATCTTTTTTTGTTGCTTCAATTACTCTATCAAACATTTGTAGTATTACTAAGAAAATTCTTCTTAAAGAATGATCAAATTCTTTAATAGATGACTCCCCCATTTCTTTTATTATGCAGTAACTTTTCCCAGTTTCTATAATACCCATACCAATAAATCTGTCTACTAGCCCTTGAACCATGGCAATTGCGGGTTTTGGAGGTATTTTTTCTCCAAGTTTTGAATATTCAAATTGAGTTGTATAAAAGTGAAATGCATCTTCATATGATTTCTTTGTGGGATCAAAAAGGATTTTAATTTCATCACAACCAGCTCTGTAAGCTCCTTGAAAGAATCTCCAGATTAATGGTATTGTGAAATTCGTAATATCTATAATAGTTGATTTCTCTCTTGAATTTTCCTTGCCATTTACAATAAGAGAATTCTCTTTTTCAACAATTTCTAATTCATCTCCTGGGTTAATGTTGAGCTTTTTAGTCCACTCAGTAGGCAAAGTTATAGTCAAAGTATTGTGACCTTGTTTGATGATTTTTCTTTTCATTTTTTACAATCAGATATTTTGGATGTCTAGCTATAGAATGTATAAAAGTAGAATATATTTAAATCTTTTGACAATATATACAATAGTGTGAATAATGGAAGTTATATTTGTATAGGGTAATTTAATGTTAAATTATTTATAATATCAACTATTTCAAAATATTTTAGTATCAGAAAAATATTGGCAAATGATAAATTCTCATTAAGTTATTAAGTTAATTATGGAATCAATAGAAGAACTCCTGGAAAATGATGATGTAAAATTATTTAGGAATTTTATGAACAAGGGAGAAGCTCCTTATAACTATGAGAAACAATTGCTTAGACAACATTTCAAAAGAGTTGCTTTAATTTTAAAAGGAAACTTGGTTCCTCCATATGAGCTTGAGATTCAACCTACTTCTAAA
This sequence comes from Candidatus Woesearchaeota archaeon, assembly GCA_018302785.1. Lineage (GTDB taxonomy): Archaea > Nanobdellota > Nanobdellia > SCGC-AAA011-G17 > JAGVZF01 > JAGVZF01. Next base: position 8,579 of record JAGVZF010000032.1, read on the forward strand.
TGTAATTTAAGATGCGATCATTGTTTTGGAAAGGCGTGTAAGAGAATTCCTGATAAATTAGGAAAAAAAGGAATGGAAGAGATTGCAAGAAAAGTTGAAGACTTTAGATATGATGATCTTAAGATTGATAATATTAAATTTTGTGGGATTACTGGAGAGCCTCTTGTTAATTCTGCAACAATGTATGGTATAGAAATTTTCAAAAATATTGGTAAGAAAGTATTTCTATTTAGTAATGGCTTATGGTTAGATAAAGAAGTTGATGGAAAAAGTTATATTGATTATATATTGGAAGCAGATAGATTAATTCTAAGTTTGGACGCTGGTTCTCCTGAAACATTTAAAAGATTAAAAAAGGTAGATGGATTTGATAGGATTGTTAAAAGTCTAGATGAATTGTTAAAAAGAAGAAATGGAAGTAATCCAAATGTTGTAGTTAGTTATGTTATAGGTAGCAAAAATTATAATGATATAGTTCAAGCAACTGAATTAGCTAGGAAAATTGGCGCTGATGAGATAAGGTTCAGAGTTGATTTTACAGATAAACAAAAGATTCATGAGTTGTCAGATATTATAATTGATAATATTCATCAAGCTAAAGAACTCAATGACGACAATTTTAAAGTTATATCAATGTATTCTGAGAAAGGAGTAAGGAAAGATGATAGTGAGTTTGCTTCCTATGGAGTTAATTGTTTTATTCATAATCTTTGGGCATGTATCGGACCTAATGGTGAATTATATTCCTGTGGTCATAGGACAAAGGCTGAAGTGGAATCTTTTGGTAGTATACTTGAGAAATCGTTTCAAGAATTATGGTACAGTAATAAAAGACGAGAATGTGTTAAAGATTTACCAGATAAACATTGTGAGTATTGCTCACCATATTCTGTCAGAATAAATGAATTCGGAACTCAGCTCTGTAAATTTAAGTTAAAACACAAAATTTTCCCTGAAGATATTTAAAAATAACCATAAACAAAATAAATATTGATAAGATTTCATTGGTCAAAAAAATAATTATTGATGAAGGATTGAAAAAAATGGAGAAATGTGTTCTATAAAATCTAGAATGTACACAGTTACTATAGCAACTTATGAAAAAATTGTTTAAGAATTTGCCAAGCCAAGCATTCTCAGAATCTTTTTAATTAAGTTAATAAAACCTTCATCACTTTCTGTGGGGGTATCTGTTCCAGACTCTTCTTGTGGTGTTGATTCTGTGGTTGATTCTGTGAATGTATTGGGACAATCAACTGTAAATCTGTAGCCCTCACCATCAACAAAATATTGTGCTTGGCCCTTTTTAAACTTAAATGAAATAAACATCTGATTTGTTGTGCTGTCTTTATAACAATAATTCATTAGATTCTTAACAAAAATGTCAGATTTTTCATTATTATTAATTGTAACTGACTTGAGAATAGATGATATTCCATTAACAAAAAAATCTTCTATTTCAATTGGTTCATCAAACTTATTTGTGATCCTAAATATTATATTGCCTTTAGTTATTTTATATTCGATTCCAAAATCTAATAGGGAAAATGTCTTGTCCTCTTTAATTTGAACATCTTCCTTAATTATTTGCTCTTGAGTTACTTCTTCAACTACACTTTGGGAATCGTAAACTGCTCCCGAAATTAATTGAAAATCATAAATTCCTGTATTTTCTATTATGAGTTTATTATTATCTCTTGCAAGGTCGCTTATGTCAAAGACATAAACATATGAATTTCCTTCAGCAACCACATAATTATTATTATAATGCTGATTATCATTGAGATAAAAGTCAGGACTATAGTGTAATGCAAAAGAATTAATTTCTGAATCAAAATAGTTATAGGTTTTTTTACCAGTGCCTTTAATATGAAATTCTGGTTTTTTATTTACTAATCTTTTTTCTGTTAATACTATATCATTATATGTTAGTTTCATTACTGGATATGCTCCAGCAAGCTCAAAACGGTCAATCTTAGCTTTGATAAATAGGTATTTTTTGTTTGTTAAATCTTTGAATTCTTTTATGTCATTAGGTTTAAGACTGAAATCATATTGTTTGTAATTCTTATTGTCAACTTGATTATTTACTCTTTCATAATTAATAAGTTTTGGAGTTGAAGATAAAGTTGAGCTTAAAAAATCCTTTGCAATTTCTTTTTCATCTTTTGCATATGGATAAAGGTAAGTGTCTCCAATGGAACCTTCTTCATATTGGCTGAATTTAAAAGTACTACACATTGATGCATCATTGTAAGAATTTTCAGATATTTTTCTACCATCAATAAATAATTTTACTTTACCGGAGATATCTCCTTGCCACGTCATCGAGATTAGGTGCCATTCTCCAGCTTTCCATTTGTCAATCGAATCTAAAGGATATGAAGGATGGACTAGCATAAAACTTGCTTCTGTTTCTGTTGCTCTTTGCCCCGCTCTGGCTGCAATTCTTCTGTATCCAACGCCTTCTGTATCTGAGTATACTTCTTGAGGACCATAGGAATCAAGATAAATTGCATTTTTTGAATCGTCTGTAAGGAAATAAAATAAGTCTCCTGACATTATATCACTTGTAACTTTCAGCCATATCTGAACAGTTCCACTTTTCTGATTAAAATTACCTTCACATTTTATATCTTGGTTTTTTGGAAATAGATAGCTTTTGTTTATTTGATTTGGCTCAACATTTGTAGTAGGAATAACACAATTATTATCTTTGCATTCAAATTCACATTTTTCATGAACATTCCATTCTTCTTTACAATTAGTAAGTAATATTCCTTTTTCAACTAAATTATTATTGCATCTAAATCCTAGTGACTTTTCTTCGCAAATTGTAGGATTAGTTGTTGGATTACACTCACCTAAATTACATCTATCTTCACACAAAACAGCATCATAAATTACTTCATTGCATTTTTCATCTATAATTTTTATGATTCTATAGGTTTTTTCTTCTAGTGTTAAGCAGGATGCTATTTTTTCAGGTTTACAAGAAGGATTTGTTGGTTCTGCAGGTAAAATAATTTCTTGATTTGAATTTAAAACAGCTTGGTCAATGGTAGATTCTGGCTTCTTAATTTCTATAAGACCAGAATTGATATCAGAAATAAGAAGGTCATTTGTAATTTGCCCTTCAGTAATTGTGTTAACCTTTGAAGATATTAGGTTTCCTTTGTAATCTTCTTGTTTTATTTCTATTTGCGCAGAATTTTCTGTTGCGCTTATAACATTTAGACTAATTCTTGAGCCATCAACATCACTTAGAATGGCAGTTTGACCTTGATTAATAGTCAAAGAGTCTGATGCAATATCACCTGAGGCATTTGCAAATGATAATGTTAAAAAATAAATTGATAAAAGTAAACCAAATAGGTATTTTTTCATAGGATTGTAAAATATTGATTATTTAAATAGATTTCTATGTGAAGAAGATGCTAAAGTTGAAACGCCGAGACCGGATAACAATATATAGAAAAGGGTGTATTGAAAATCAAATATTCTGATTGACTTTTATATAAGACATTTGTCTTATAGGAACTAGGTATTCTTGAAATGCTTCATCACTTTGCAATTCATAAGTGTAGGATACATTGCCACTTGTTACTATTACTTCCTTTGCTCCACTTGTGAACAACGTAATATCACCTATTGAACGTTCCAAAGCGCTTGGTGTAATTCTAACTTTAGCCCTATTTGTTATTAACCCAGGACATTCTAAATCTATCTTAACTTCAACTCTATTAATTCTATGATAAGGAATTGCAATTACTCTATCCAATGAAGCAGGTGTAGAATCATATCCACTTTCTCTATATTTTTCAGGTTTATGCACTTCATCCATTTCACATCGTCAAAAAATCAAAATACAGTAAAACTTAAAAAGGTTGTTAAAAGTTTGACACTCCATTCTATAGATGAACGCCGAGACCGGGATTTGAACCCGGAAATCCGTAAGGAAACAGGCTAACATATAAAAATATTAAATCTGCGCCGTACCAGGTTGGGCCATCTCGGCATGAATTGTAAAGTCTTATATAGCTTTTTAAATATTTCTAAAAAATATGATAGTTGTTGATGAAGACTTAGGAAGCCAAGGAGGTCAAGTTTTAAGAACTGCATTAAGTTTAAGTGCAATTACTCAAGAAAATTTTAAGATTTCTAATATTAGAGCAAAAAGAAATAATCCGGGATTACAAGCCCAACATTTAAATGCAGTTAATATTATGAAAGAGATTTGTAATGCTGAGGTTAGAGGAAATCAACTAAATTCTAAGGAGTTAATTTTTATGCCCAATGAGATTATCTCTAAAGATCTAAAAATTGATATTAAAACTGCTGGTTCTGTAACTTTAGTTTTTCAAACTATATTACCTTTATGCTTAAAATTTAATAAGAAAAATAGAAGTTATAGGGGGAACTGATGTTTCTTTTTCTCCACCAATAGATTCAATAGAATCAGTTTTTTTAAGATTAGTTAAAAAGTTTAATGTTAATTTTTCTTTAGAAGTTATTAAAAGAGGATTTTATCCTAAAGGCAATGGAAATGTAATTTTTCAAATTGAGCCTTGCAAGAAAATTAATAATGTTGAGTTAATAGAAAGAGGAAATTATATTAGAACTGATTTGTTTAGTATTGCTTCTAATTCATTAAAAGAAAGAAATGTTGTTGAAAGGCAAATAGAATCATTTAAAAAAAATTATAATAAGGAAATAGGTATTGTTGTTGATAAATATGTAGATACTTTAAGTCCAGGATCTATTGTTCATGCACATTGTCATTTTTCAAATACAATTATTGGAGCAGAATGTTTAGGAGAACGAGGAAAATCAAGTGAAGATGTTGGAAAAGAAGCTGCTTTAAATTTAATTAATGAGTATAACTCTAGAGCTTGCGTTGATAAAAGAACTATTGATCAGCTAATGATTTACATGGGATTAAGTAAAAATAGCAAAATCAAAACTTCAGAAATTTCTAATCATATTAAGACTAATGCAAGAATAATTGAGAAGTTTTTAGATGTAAAATTTAAGATTGATGAGAATATTGTTGAATGTTTTAAAGTATAACGGAAGGTTTATAAATAATTGTACAGCTAAAACAATTATAGCGAGATAGGGCAGAATAGACATACTCTATGCCCAACTAGGAGTGCCCGTCGGGCTCATAACCCGGAGGTCGCTGGTTCAAATCCAGCTCTCGCTATTCATATTCCTACAATAACCCATATTAATTTTATCTTTTTATAACTCTTGAAACTTTCAAGTTAATTTTTATTTCACAAAATTAATAAAGCATAGAAATTTTTATTGTTATATGAAAAAGGCTAATAAAAAAAGAATTTTTTATTTTATAATAGTTTTAGTATTTGTTATTGGGATTGTTTTAATTCTTTTCATGAATTCAGAATTTATGGAATTTCAAAAAAATGGAAATTCGTTAATTTCTTTAGATGGATATAAGGAAATTAATATTGAAGTTAAAGATGATGCTATTATGTTAAGAGACAATTGTAGAGCTATTGTTGTTAATATACCATTAGAAAGAGCCCATAATTTAGAAGTGGCAAAAAATAATATTACTGAAGAACGACCAAGTATTTATGATTCTACTATAGAATTAATGAGATCTTTTAATATTGAGTTAGGTCTTGTAAAAATTGAAAAATTAGAAAATAATGTTTTTTATTCAAAGGCAATTTTTAGTTCAAAAGATAAAATTTTAAATTTAGATATGAGGCCTAGTGATGCAATGGTATTGGCGTTAAGATTAAATAAACCAATTTATATTAATGAAGAGTTATTAGAAAGTCAGGCTAGAAATATTTGTTAAAAAAGATTATTTTTATTATAAGATATAAATAATAATTTAATATTATCTTTTTTGGTTTTCTAATAATTTTTCTAAATCTATTGCTTTCCTACAATCATCACTAACTACATCTAAAAGATTAAAACCTTTACCTTTAACAACTGCAAAATCTACTGGACTTGAAAAAATAATTACTTTATTCCCTTTAATTTGCAACGCTGGAGTTGACAATTTTAGAATATAAAATATTGGTTGATATATAATAGGATGCTCCACTCCTAATAATTTTGCATCAAAATAAAAGGAATTATAACCATTTTTTGGATTCTGATTTCTAACCAAGGATCTAGCTAAAGAATTATCTTCCTCAACTCTCCGAAGAAAACTTTTGTATATTGGATTTTCTGGAAAACTTAATCCAAGTTTTATTATTCCACTTCCATAATCTATCTCTGAATCTTCTTTCATCTTTGAGAGAAACTCTTTTTCATCTTCTCGAAGTCTTTTTTTGGCTGCTTCATAGTTTCTATAAGCAACTGTTCTATCACCAGGCATTCCTATAAACTGATCTACAATTTCACTGTGAACAATAATACCCTTTCTTTGAATAATAGTCTTAAAACTATCTTCAGTTAAAGGCCAGTAAATAAATTCTGGTAATTGTCCATTATTGTTTGTTTTATTTATCATTTTTAAATTGCAGAGATTATGTTAATAATTATTGTATTTATAAATCTTTCTGTTCTTAACTACTAAGAAATAGTTACAAATAACCTATTGTGTAAAAGCCTCTGTAACTTTAAATATTGCTGTATATTCATTTTGATCTAAGGTTTCTCCTAATTTCTTATCCCTATCTGTTTCTACTTTAACTAATTCAATTTTATGTGCTTTTGGACTTGATAATTCATTTCTATATTTTGGTGGTATTAGACTAATTGAAGTATCTCCTCCTTCTGCTGAATCTCCATACCTTAACGTATAAACACCTAAATTTTTTTCATTATCATATCTTGCATCTATTTTAATAAAAACTGATCCCCACCTAATACATTGAACATCAATTGGACAAAGTCCGTAGGAAGTTACTTCTAAGAACTTAATTTTTAAATCGTCTTCTTTTAAAATTGCTGATTCTCCTACCTTAAGTGTAAATTCTTTGTTTAATTGAACTTCTTTGTAGTTTACTTCATCAGCATTGTCGTCTTTTGGAGGAAGTGGAGGTTTGTCTCCATTTTGTGCAAGATTATTAAATTCAAATTCT
>JAGVZF010000016.1 GCA_018302785.1 Candidatus Woesearchaeota archaeon
GTTTAACTTCTCTTTTTTCATTCATTGGGTAGACTCCTCTTCAACCACCATTATAATGTTGGGGGGGAGTCCTCCTTAAAAAAGATTTTCAACTAGGCCTATTTTAAAGAAAGATTTAAATATAGAATCTTCTAAAGTTTTTCTAAGCAAAAGAGGGATATTATGAAAAGAGGAACTATAACAGTATTATTTTTGGGTTTGGTAGTTTCTATCTTAGTTATATTTTTTATTGGTAATAAAGTTATAGCAGATACAGTTTCAAGAGTCAATGCAACTTTTACTACTGCCAATACTGCTCCTGGAAAACCGTTTAATATATCTATTCAACAATATATCAAAGGACAACCTAAGGATTATGATTATTTTGACTTCAATGATGATGGTAGGGGGGCAATGGTGATGGATACCCATTATATTGGGGGAAGGCCTCCGGAGGGAGGACCTGAACTAAATTGGAGTGAGGGCTTTGATCCTGAGAGTAATCCCATAATTACTCAGATTTGTGTAAGTACTACTGAATCTAGTAGAAATAATGCTGTACCTGGTGTAACAATATGTGATGTCTTAGATAATTTTAGTTTTGCTAAAGCTTATGTTAGTCCTCCAATTAGGATTAAAGTCTCTCAATTTACTTTTAATCAAACCGGAGAAAATAGGACCTACTTTGCAAGAATGCTGAGTAATGATTCATTTGGTGCTGCTAGCGGATTTTATGATTTTAACATAACAATTGTGAATACCAGACCAAGAACACCTTTTAATTTTACTACGCCAGATTTACCATTTCCGAGTGCACCAGAAGCTCATTTGAGACGACCTTGGATAGAGTTTATGCCTAATTATAATGCACTTGACCTAGATAATGGAACAAGTGCTGATCATTGGCCAGGTGATAATGTAACTTTCCTGATAACAATTCAAAATATTTTGGGTACAAAACTTTATTTAAATTCTACAAGTCAACTAGATAACTCATCACATATAGATTCTAGTAAATGGTTTTTTGATCTAGATTATGGTCTTTTAGCAGGCATTGATATAGTCAATGCAACTTACAACTTTACAATTGTGGCTAATGATACTGCTAACTTAAACTCAAGTAAGTACAATGGCCAATTTAATCTTACTGATTTTATTCCTGATGTTCAAAGTGTATCAATGGGAGATAACATATCTACACTCTCAGATTGCCTTCTTTCTAGCTGCACGCTTATACCAATTAGACATTCAAATGTTACTAGTTTAAATATAACTGTTATTGCTAAAGATAAAGATGCTGATTGCGTAAATCCAGGACCAACAGATTTTAAAGCTTATTTCCATTTATGCTATAATGTTCCTGGAGGCAATTGCAATGAATTTAGACTTCAACACAACTTTAGTTATAACTTAGATAAGGTAAGCTTTATAGCTCCAGACATGTGTAAGTTTAATTTTAATGTATACCCAGGACCAGGCATGATAGGACCAGAAGGAGGAACTCCTTCCTTTTTTGAATTAGGAACAAATAGTACAAATGTGTATAGGTTCTATGTTAATGTAACTAGTCAAAGTAATGTAAAAATACCTCTTGGGAATGATTTAGAAGCAAGTGGTACTTGGAATTATGCAAGTTTATTAGATTCAGCTTATATTGATCCAAATCCAAACCCCCCACAAGGCTTATATTTTGAAACTACTAATGTTACAGTTGGGGGATCTTCAATAATTCCAGGATCTTATAGCTCTGGTACAAAGCAATATATACTCTACAACTTTGGAAATGTAATATTTGATACTGCTTGGAATACAACTAGATTTGTGAGAGCTGGAGGTGCTGTTGGTTGCACAGGTCCTGCAGTATGGACACCAAGTATTGATTTTACAGAACCATTATTGATTGATGATGATGATTCTGCAACAAATCCAGAAACTCAGGGAAATTTAACTGCTGTGATTGTTCCAGGCGAGACTGTAGTTACTAATTATTATAATTTCACAACAGGAATTCATAGATGTGATGCGTATAATTGTAATAACCCAAATTTAAATGAAACTATTGCTACATACTGGCACATAAAACCTGTTACAGGATTATGTCCAGGGCAGTACAGCGCAATATTAAATGTAATTTATTCACCATTTCCATGAATAGGAGGAAAAAATGTATAAAATTGTATATGTAATTATGGTTGTAATCTTAACATCTTTTGTGACGGCTGGAGTAGTATTCCCTATTCCGGAATTAGAACTAAGGCCTGGAGAGACTGGCAGATTTCAGTTTGTAATTCAAACAGGCAGCCCCCCACAGAAATGTACCCTGGCGCTAGATGGAAAAACTCCTTTATTAGTAGAGTTTGATGATGATGAAGCTATAATTGATAGTCCTGCCAAATCACTATATGGAACTGTAAAAGCACCAGAAAATGTTGAGTTTAAAGACTATGTGGAAACTTTTTGTGTAACTTGTGATCCATTGAGTGAGGGAAGTGGCTCATCTGTTAAACAAAGTGTTTGTCAAATTCCTATAAAGGTTAAAGTGGTTAGAGAAAGAACTAAGCAAAATATACAGTTACCTGAAAAACCAAAAGAAAAAATTAATCCTATAAATATAATAGGGACTATTGTCCTTATTATACTAGTTATTGTATTAATAGTATTTGGTTTAAAAAGGCAGAAAAAAGTCAAAAGTAAACAAAAACAAAATATATAAATATTCGCGTAAAATTAGTCCTGTTATGAAAAAATGGTCTAATAAAATTATTTTTTTCAGTTTGTTAATATTTCTCATTAATATTAGTTTTGCTAATGCTTTTGAAGTTAATGCTTCTTTTAGAACACAAAATAATCCGCCAGTACTAAATCCGATTTGGCCTATAACAGTATATGTAAACCACATCTTTATTAAAACAATTACTGCAACAGATCCAAATTTGCCGCAAGATTCTTTAACTTTTATCCATAATTCTAGTTTAAGTGAATTCTTAATAGTACAAGACCCTCCAGTAAATCCATTAATTACTGATGGAAGAATTGAATTCTTTACTACAAATATATCCAGGATTGGCATCTATTATATTAATATTAGCGTTCTTGACATAATTGGAGAAAGTGACTCGGAAGTTATTAAGCTTAATATTTCTCATAATAATAGTGCCCCAGAAATTATTGATTTCCAACCAAATTTAAGTAGAGTTATTATGAGAGAGGGTGAACTTCAAAGGTTTAATATCACTCTATTTGATTTTGACTTGCCAAATGATGTAATTAGATATGAATGGTATTACGATGGATTTATAATACCAGGGCAAATTTTTGACAATTTTAATTACATTGCTGATTTTAATTCTGCTGGGCTACATAATGTTAGTTTATATGTCTATGATCAATTTAATTATTATGACAGTCATATTTGGAATTTGACTATAATTGATGTCCTGGCATCCTCTGGTGGTGGGGAGGGTGGCGGCGGAGGTGGTGGGGGTGCAAGTTGTAGAGCTAATTGGACATGTACAGAATGGAGTCCGTGCCCAGTATATAGAAAACAAATTAGAACATGTATAGATTTAGAGCAATGTCCCAGACCTAAAAATAAACCTCCAGAACAACAAGATTGTTTATATATAGCACCCCCAACTTGTAATGATGGTGTAAGGAATGGAGATGAAGTGCTTGTAGATTGTGGGGGGAGTAAGTGTCAAGCTTGTGCTACTTGTGGCGATAAATTAAAGAATCAGGAAGAAGAAGATGTAGATTGTGGCGGTCCTTGTCCCAGACCATGTGGATTGATCTATAAGCCTGTGTTTTATCCTGTTTGCGGTGATAATAAATGTGATGGTATAGACACTTTAATGTGTCCAAGTGATTGTAAGTCTAGTTTACCTTTAATTACTCTATTTGTTGTATTTTTTACATTGTACATAGTTTATGCTTATAGAAAATTAGCTGGGATATTAGTGATTGTTAATAGGAAGAGGAATGAATTAGACATTTTGTCTACAAAAAGATTACCTACCTTATCTGCATTTAACAATTTACTCCTTATAAAAAAAGTACTAGATAAAGAAAATAAAGAACTTCTATTTAAAAAATATCTTAACATTATGAGAAATTTTTTCTCTGTGTTTTTCTTAGTGAAATATGAATTCACATATGAAGAACTAAAAAAAGAGATTAAGAGTTATCAAATGGACAGTTTACTTAGGAATAGAATTTTTAAGTTACTGGATTCCCTGTCTAAAGTTGAATTCAAAAAAGAAGTAATTTCTTTTAGTCCATTTAGAGAAGTAATATCAGACTCCTTGTTTATTATAGAAAGTTTAAGAATCCTTGAGGAAAAAAGGTATCAAGAATTTAGGATTAAGCAAAGGAAAGAAAGAATTAACTTGATAAATTTCCCAAAAATAATATTTAATAAATCTATTAAGATTGCTAATAAACTAGAAATTACAGTTAAGGAAGCAAATGAATATGGTAAAAAAATGAAGGTTTTTGATCAGCAGATTGTAGAATTAAATGTTAAAGTAAAAAATAGAAACTTTAGTAGTGCGAAAGAGGATTATAAAATATTGAAGGAGAAATATAATAAATTGCCTTTAAAATTTAAGAATAAGTACCATAAAAAATTAATAAATATTTTTAATATACTAAATAGTGTTAGTTAAGGGATTGTTCTATACTTTGTATTTAGAAGGACCCATTCTAGGATTAATATAAACATCCCAAGAAGCGTAAAGTATTGTGATAAACTAACCTCCTTTGAACCTCTCTTTATATTTGCTATGTCTAGATATGCACTATCCATACTATCATAATCAGAAACTAAATAAGATTTTCCATTTGTTTCTTGAGCCACATATTGAAGATCTTCAAAATTAACTTTAGATATGATAGTTTCGTTAAAATTTTCGAATTTTCCTCCTTCCTCAGTTCCTATGCCTATTGTGTTTATAATTATATTATGGGACTTAGCATATGCAACACTCTCTTCAATACTTGAACCAATATTGTTTTGACCATCTGTAATTAAGATTATAGAACTTGGAGGGTTTTCAGCGCTTAGTAAGTTAGCTGAAGTTATTATTACTTCGCCTATTCCAGTTCCAGCAATCAATTCGGTTTGTATAGAGGAAATTGCGTTTTTTACTTTGAGAATGTCATTTGACGGTCTTTCTTTTATGAAACTAGCACCTGAGAAGCTGATGATTCCAATTTTTGTTTCAAAGGGTAAAGTATCTACAAAGTCAATTGCTGCATTTTTAGCTGCTTCAAGTCTATTTGGAGTGAAATCTGTTGCTAACATACTTCCAGAAGCATCTATAGCTATTATGAAATTCATTTCTGTAATTTGTCCAATATATGTATAGTTAGTTCCAGAGACCGCAAGAACTAATAGAGTAAAGACAAATATCCTTAGAATTAATAAAGTAAGATTTTTGGACAAAATCTTAGAGTGAGCAAATCTTTCTATAGCTTCAAAATTGGCAAAGGCAAGAGCCTTTCTCCTAGTAATTTTCAAACTAAAGAAATGAAATATTACTAAAAATGGAATTATTACTATAAGCCACAGGTATTCTGGGTTAGAAAAAGTTAAGCTAATTTCATTTCCCTCCTTTTTAGAATTTTTAAAAATAGTAATGTAAAATCCTCATCAGTTCTCATATCTATGTAGTCAAGTCCGTATCTTTTAAAAGTGTGGATTAATTGTGCTTTTTTTAGTTTATTGTATTCTTCGTATTCTTTACTAATTAAATCAGGATCTACAATTAAGTCTTTGTTTGTGTACGGATCAGAGATGACAATTTTCCCTATATTTCTTGGTAGGACCTCATCTCTAATGTCTCGTAGAACTACCATCATTATATCAAACTTTTCATTAGCTATCTTTAATCTGCTCTCCCAATTTTTTTCAAGATTTAAGAAATCAGAGATTATTATTAATAGACTTTTTCTTTTAGTTAATCTCATCAAATGTTCTAGTACATTTCTTAAATTTGATTTACCCCCATAATACTTTGGATCTGCTAATGCCCTAAGTACAATAAAAAATTGATCTTTAGTATTTGATGGGAGAATTTCTTTCTTAATTTTATCACTGTACATAATTAAGCCAATTTTATCCTCGCTTTTAATAACTAAATGGGATATGGCTGCTGTAATTTCTGCTGCATGTTCATTTTTCAATTTATCTGTAGATCCAAATATCATGCTAGAACCTACGTCTAATAATATGTAAACGTCTAATTCACGTTCTTCTTTATACTCTCTAATAAGGAGTTTATTACCTCTTATGGATGCTTTCCAATCAATTCTAGAAGAATCATCTTGCTCTGAGTAAACTCGATAGTCCATAAATTCTAGACCTTTACCAAGGAATACTCTTCTATATCTGCTCATAATTCTAGCTTCTGCGAGATTTTTCAAAATTCCCTCAATTCTTCTAACTAATCTAGCAGTGTCTATGCCAATCTCTTTCATGGTATAGGAACCTTAGCAAGAATCTCTTTTATTATTGAATCTGATTTAACGTCGTCTGCCAAACCTTCATAATTAAGAATTATTCTATGTCTAAGTATGGGATAAGCAATCTCTTTAACATGTTGTGGAGTAACAAAAGAACTTCCTTGCATAAATGCGTTTGCCTTAGACGCGATATAAAGACCTATTGAAGCTCTTGGAGACCCACCCCATTGAATATATTTACCCATGTCTATATTGTAATCTTTTGGATTTCTAGTAGAGTCAACAATTCTTATAATGTATTTTTCTATTTCTTCACCTAGATAAACTTCTTGTACTGCTTCTTGCATCTCAATTAGTTTTTGAGGGTTTATTATTGGCATAATATTATATTCCTCAAATTTCCTTAATTGTATATTTTGTTTTAGAACCTTTTTTTCATTTTCTAAAGTTGGATAGCCCATATATAATTTAAATAAAAATCTATCAATTTGTGCTTCTGGAAGAGGATATACTCCACTTGTTTCAATAGGGTTGGATGTGGCCATTACAAAAAATGGATTAAACATTGGAAATGTTTGTTTTCCAATTGTTGTTTGACGTTCTTGCATTGCTTCTAATAATGCGCTTTGGACTTTTGCAGGAGCTCTATTAATTTCATCAGCCAATAAAAAATTAGCAAAAATTGGCCCTTTAACAACATAGAATCCTTTTTGAGGGTTATAAGCAGTAATTCCAGTAATATCTGTTGGGAGCAAATCTACAGTAAATTGAATTCTACTAAATACACCACCTGTTGTTTGCGATAAAGCTCTTATTAATAATGTTTTGGCTATTCCTGGAATTCCTTCAACTAAAATATGGCCATTAGATAATAATCCTACTAGCAATGCATTTATTGTTGAATCTTGACCGACAATAATTTTACTTATCTCTTTTTTTATTGATAAAAGTACATCATGATAGAAAAGAATTTTACTTTCATTTAGTTTATTTGGCATATAAACTTAAAAATATTTGTTTTTAAAAGGTTATTATACTACTAAAGAAGAGCGATTCTTGAAAATTTATTGCCCTCTTTTTGAAGGTAGTTTGTATTTGACCAACAATCGCCAAAAGCTTTAAATAGTAAAGTATTACTTCGTATTATAAAAAAATATTAAATATTATAAAGTATTACTTATGAAAGAGAGAATTTCTATTACAATTGACGAAGAAACTGTTAGAAAGTTGAATTTCTTGATCAAGTCTAAAAAATATAGGAATAGATCTCATGCTGTGGAAATTGCAATTGAGAAGTTAGTAAAAGATGAACAAGATGAAAAAGACAAGAAGAAAAAAGATTGAAGAAAAAGGCTTTCATAAGCCTAAATTTTTATGTAATCATAATTTTGCATTCCTAATATTATTTCTATTAATTTTAATTATAACTTTACAAGATCCTAGATTTATTGGACATGAAGTATTTTTTATAGAAGAAAGCATAGAAGAATTTCCAAATTTAATTTTAACTGAAAGTCATGTTTATAGTTCCTCAATTATTCTAGAAAACTTTGATCATATTAAAAGTATTAAATTAAGCGGAAGAGTGGCTAAAGAAGGAAATGTTAAGGTTTATTATAATGATATACTAGTTTTAGACAATAGTGCTTTAGTAAATAATGAAAATAAAGTTACTGGATTAAGTATATTAAATGAAAGTCTTGAAGTAAATATAAGTGAAAATGAAACTGTTGAAGTTATTGAAATTTTAGAAGAAACTCAAGAAGAAA
>JAGVZF010000030.1 GCA_018302785.1 Candidatus Woesearchaeota archaeon
TATTCTGGAGAAGAAAATTTAGAATGGTTTGGGATAAAGAGAAAGATTAAATTTATTCCACTTTGGAAGTGGCTTCTTGGTACTGTTAAGTAAAAAGGCGATGGATTAGTTAAATAAACTTAATTTCCGACGATTTAATATTAAAACTAACTTTGCTTAAAAATTGTTGAAATGGTTATAATATTAGCGACGATAAACTATTGCTTTATCACCAGTTGGCTTAAAAAAGCTGCTTCTGAGCTAGTTTAATTTTTACATGACCCCAAAGAGAATCGAACCGCAGAGAGTTCGGTGTAAACTAACTGAACTAAAAGGTTACTTTTTCTAATGAGCACTTTTTAGTTTTTTATCTCCTCTAATAGTTCATTAAATAACTTTTTAGCAGATTCTACATCTTTTTTATTATAGACATGAATCCCAAATATTCCTTTAAAGCTATCATCAAATTGAGGCTTCTCTAAAAAACTAACCTGTTTCCTTATTGAATTTTTCAGATTATTTAAGTTCCCTCTTAAAAGAAATTCTTTCAGCTTATTTTTATCACAAGGCATTAATGCAACTATATCCCTTGTATCAGATAACCTACCACTATGCATCTTCATAGAAATTAACAATTCCTTTATGGGAGTTAAAAAGTCTATAGTGTCTAATTTTCTTTTAATAGAGTTTTTATTTATATTTTCAAAACTCCACGTAGAGTCTGTAGTCCTCGAAACTAATCCGTTTATTAATAAATCTACGTCTACAGGCAAATTATTCATCTTTTTCATAAAACGCTTAAAATTTTCTCCATATAAAAGAGCTATTTCTTTTTCATAGCTAATAGAATATCTTTCATTAAATAGCAATTTTTCAAATTTTAAAAAATCTTCCCCTAAAATTACTACATCTAGATCTATAGAAAATCTTTTTTTGTATGTTGAAACAGCATATCCTCCCACGACTATAAATCTAAGACTATTTTCTTTGAACAATTCTATTAATCTTAAGATTTCTTTTTCTCTTTCTAATAAACCTTCTCTTGAATTTTTATTTTTCATTTTCCAATATTTGTATAAATTTCAGAATATCTTTCATTCAAATTTAAATTATATAATAAATCTAATTGTTCCAAAACATTATCTAAATATAACTTTTTGCAATAATCTATCAATTCATTTAAGGACATAGTTGGTAAACCATCGACTTTTTCTATTTTAAAATTTTTCTTGGGAATTATATAAACCAAAGGTCTACTACTGATTAATTTGTTCTCAGTGTATGCTATATTTTTTTCTTCCAATATTTTCCTTAAAGAATTAATATCATTTTCAAATACTTCTAAAAAATATATTTTATCATAAAAATCTCCGGTTATAAAACCCCCCTTTGTCCAGATAGTTATTGCAGTTCCTCTTACAAATCTGATTTTTAATTTTGTATTCCTAACCAATTTCCAAAATTCATTATCTTTCTCTACAACAGAAATAGCACTTTCTAACTCTATAAATTTTTTGTATATTAAATTTTTATTTACCTTTATTACATTCCTATTACCCTTTCTTGTTATTCTAATAACCCCATATTTTTCTAAGTTCAAAATCCAATTATAAACCGCAGAATATGCATAACCTATTCTATTTGCCAAGCTACGAATGCTTTCTCCATCTTTAGCATGTCTTATTATCTTTATTGTTATTTCATTTACTATTACCATTATATTTGAACTCTTCTTTGAAGTTTAAATGTTTGAGAACCAGAGGTTCTTATTATCTTTTAAAAGATAATGATTATTTAAAGGTTTCTATTTGATAATTTTTCGTTTGTATGGTCTAAGCAGGATAGAACTACCGATTACTCGGTGTAAAAGATTATATCTAAAAGGATATACTTTCTTTTGAATCTTTTTTATAACATTCCATTAAGATAGCCGTATACTGCTAGATTAACTTTCTTCTCGGGATGGATTTCTCCATAATTTCTATCAACTTCATCTAATAATCTATTAAATAGAACATTTCGAGGTTCTTCTACGCATTGAGAGTTCATTTGTTTAAAAAGAAATTCTATTCCAGAATCATAAGATGGTCTTCTACTTCGACTAAATTTTCTAAAACCGATAGATATATCTCTATCAGAGTCACAAAAAGAGTAGTAAACTCCTTTCAAAAAAAGATGAATATTAGGAGATAAAACGATACTCCTTTTTATAGGTTCTACCTGATTTTTATTGGCTGTTTTACTCCATCCCTTCCAGAAATATCTGGAACTTACTATTCCATCTGGATTTAAAATATAAGGTCTACTCCAACAATCTGGATTCGGAGCCTTGTCAATTACCTTAAAGGATATATCTTTAAAATCAACATATTCTAAACTTGCTTTGTTCCCAATTACCTGATTAACTAATAAATCCCTAAACTTCTCAAAAATAAAATACCAAGGTATGTTAGGAATTATTTTATCAAAACGAGCCTTATTAAATCTTATTTTTTCTTTCATTCTTTCTGTGATTCTTCTCTTACTGCAGAGTATATCCAAAATTTTGTCTCTGTCATCCCACAAGTCCTCATAAGAACTATACCCTGTATATTTTTTTGTGTCTAAGTTTTCTAATAGCCCCCCAATTGTTCCATGGGCTCTAGGAGAACTCTTTTTTCTAGGTAAGTTTTCAAAATATAAAGTTTGGACATGGTCATAGCTAGAATAAAAGCTAGAATTGTGCTCTAAGGCTAATTTTGTAAGAATAACTGCTTTTTCTAAGGATTCTCCACTATTCAATATGCTTATTAGATTACCCATGTAGAATAAAAATAGAACAGATTTATAAATATTACTATTTAATAGTTACAACAAATAATCTGAATATAAATTGACGACTACCAGATACTCTCAATCTCTTCATTATTTAAAAAATGAACTTTAATGTCTTTGTTTCTGGTATTATGCTTTATTATCTCTGCAAAAGTCTTTATTCCTGGAATTTCTAAACTTTGATGTCCTGGGTCTATTAAGAGAATGTCATTTTCAAAGGCAAAATACTTACTCTCCATATAAGAATCCCCAGAAATTAAAGCATCACACTTATTAACTAAGGCAAAAGAGAGAAATTCTTTATTTGCTCCCCCGCCTGCAATCAATAAGACTCTTTTTAGTGTTTTATTAGTGTTTCCGGTTACATTAACAAATGGTGTTTTTAGGACATTTTTAATTTTTTTAATAAAATTTATAGCATTTTCGGATTTTTTTAGTTCACATATGGAAAAATAATCAAAATGCTTCTTTTCGATTAAGTCTAATTTTTTTATTAAAGTTGCATTTGTTCCGTATGGACTACTATCCAGCGAAAGATGAAATCTTGCTATATTAACTCCATGAGATGAGATTAATTCTACTTTTTCTTTATTTGATTTAAAAATATTGTTATCCCTCGCAGGCGTTAGAGAGTATTTAATATCATATAATACTGGCTCATGGCATATAATAAGTATGCTAGTATCCAATTTCATCTTTTTTAACATATTTAGTGTTAGTCTCCAGCAAAAATAGATATTTTTTATTTTATTTTCTTCTTTACCAAACAACAACCGATTATTATCTTTATCCGACTCTTCATACGTACCTAAACTTTCCCTAATTAAATGGATAATTTCATTTACTCTCATTTTGTTGTATAATGCCTTTGCCATAACTTATTAAGTGAATTTCTAAAGTTATTTAAAGTTTCTCTTTTCAAACTATCTTGATAATTCTTTTCTATAACTTTTTTAATTTTGGGAGACTTGGGATTTGATAATATTTTTCCTAAAATTAACTTTGCTTCATTTAAATTTTTAATCCTGAATCCATATCGCACATTATCCTTATGCCCGCCCACATCACTTACTATTACAGGAATCTTTAATCGTTTTGCATATATTGCTGAAAGATTATATGCTTCAGTTCTAGAAAGCTGTATATACACCTCACTATTAAGCAGGTATTTAAAGAAAGTTGTTTGAGATACTTTTTTTGATTTTATTCCTTTAAATATCTTAGACTTATTCCCAAAAATTATTGCTTCTTTTTTCAGATTCAAATCCGTTATCAGATTATAAAATAGATCCACACCCTTAATATAGTTGTAAATCCCTTCTTCAGAAGTGCAAACAGTAATAATGTGTTCTTTAGACTTCTTTTTCATTACGCTATACTTGTCCCTATCAAAGTCTACTCCGATTTGTACAGGGATAACATTTAAACCATAATAAGAGTATTCTTTTTTTAGTTCTCTTGAAGGAGTTAGTATCTTTAAATTGTATACTTCAGTTAATTTTTTAAGTTCAATTAGCTCACTCATTCTATTTTTAATTAAAAAATGTTTTGGAGACACATGTAAAAAAATATAAAGTCTATTAAATTTTTTTAATAAATATTTTTTAAGGTTATAAAAATATTTTCTATTGCCAGTGGCATGTAAAATGACAGCTAATCCCTTGTTCTTAGATATCTTGTTGATTAACTTAATTAGTTTGTCATTTGAAGAGGAAAAACTAGTTAATACTTTATGGTCTGGATAAATTTCTAAAGGTGAAACAAGTTTAAATATTGTTCTATCATGGTCTACTAAATGCAAAAATTTCAAAGAGGTCTCTTCTTTTAATCTCTTATTCATGTAAAGATTACAAATAGTTACTTATTTAAATTTATCATTTAAAAGGCGAAAACAATCAAAAAAGGATGTTAAGAAAGTATATCCTTTTTGATATGCTTTGTGTAAACAAGTATAACAAACTTCTTCCTATTTTTTTAATAACATTTTATGATAGCTTATTTGTTCTGTTATACAAGCAAAAATGGACCCCACGCGGAATCGAATCACGGAGTCCCCAATATAAACTAATATATCATAAAGCATCCAAATAGAAAGAGCACTTTTGTGATATACTCTTTTTCCTTAGTTTTAACCACCAAAATAGAAAGATTTATAAATAATAACGTATTGTAGAAAATACAAAATAATGACTATTTGTTCCATATAAAAGATGAATCACAAAGAAATTATAGCAAATTGGAAGGAATTTAAAATTCCTGCTCTTTTTAGTAGGAACCATAATATAGATTTAGAATCTGATTTTATAATTACCATATCGGGCCCTAGAAGAGCAGGAAAGACATTTGTTTGTTTTCAGATAATTGAAGAAGTTATAAAAAAAGGGACCCCGAGAGAGAATATTCTTTATATAAATTTTGAGGATAATAAACTTATTGGAGCAGATTCTGATGATTTAGAAAAACTTTTAGAAACCTATTTTGAATTTTATAATGTAGATAAAGATAAAAAAATATATCTATTCCTTGATGAAATACAAACAGTAAAAAATTGGGATTCATGGATTAGAAAGATTCATGACATAAATAAGAAAATAAAGCTTGTTTTAACAGGTTCAAGCTCTAAATTATTGAGCAAAGAGATATCAACAGTATTAAGGGGAAGAGTTTTAAATAAAGAAATATTCCCCCTAAGTTTTAAGGAGATTGTTTCATGGAAAGGGTTGAAATATGATCTTAAAACAATTGCTTATAGCAAAGATAGGATAGAAATTAAGAAATTATTTAATAGCTTTATTCAAGAAGGCGGGTATCCGGCAGTAACTTATCAAAAAGTGAATAAAGAAGAAGTTTTGCAAAATTATTATGAATCAATGATTTTCAAAGACATAGTAGAAAGATATAAAATAGAGGACGTAAAAAAAATAAAAATGTTAGCTAATCTGTTATTAGAATCTACTTCAAGGGATATTTCATATAGCAAATTAGCTAACAAATTAAAATCCATAGGTATGAATACTAGTAAGAATACCGTAATTGAATTTTTATCTTATTTTGAAGATGCTTACTTATTTTTTCAGAATTTAAAATATGAATATTCGCAAGGAAAGCAACTTGGCTCAATAAAAAAAGTATACTTTATAGATAATGGGTTGTTAAATACTGTAAGTTTTAAATTCTCTAAAGATATAGGAAAATTGCTAGAAAATTTAGTATTTTTAGAGTTAAGGAGAAGAAATAAAAAGATTTTTTATAATAGAGATAATTATGAATGTGATTTTATAATTCAAGAAAAAGAAAAAGTTGTTCAAGCAATACAAGTAACAGAAAATCTAAATTCTGAAAATGAAAAAAGAGAAGTATGGGGTGTTTTAGAAGCTATGAAGAAATTCAAACTTAAAGAAGGTTTAATAATAACTCTTGACGAAGAAAGAAATATAGAAGTAGAAGGCAAGAAGATTCATGTTCTGCCTATTTGGAAGTGGTTGTTGATTAGTTAAAGTGTAAACCAATGTATCCTTTAATTACTTTTTCTACTGGAGGGATATTTGATAATTCAGGAATAATAACACTGAGAAGAAAAACTAAGAAAAGATAATAAATATATTCAAACAATAGTATAAAATCTAAAGGAACATTTTCTTAATAACCATAGTAGCATAACTCCCTTTTGGCAATTTAAATTCTAAAATTTGCTTAAATTTCCCTTTATTTAACTCGTCATCCATAAAACTAGACTTAATTTTAACATCAATAAAAACATCTCTATCAACACTTTCATTTATTAATTCTGGAACATCTCTTATCAAAAAGGAGTCCTTAGAAATTCCTTCAATTTTCATTATCTTATTGTAAGCTTCTTCAATTGATTTGCTATTAAATTCAGTATCAAAATTTAATATAGGAACTTTAAAATTTTTAATTTTATCTTTTAGAAAAACAAGTTCTCCTAAGGAATACTTTAATTTATTATTTTTATTTTTTTCAAGTAAATTAGCAACAACAAAATTCCATAAGTAACTTTGATAAGAGTTAATATAAAATCTTAATTTATCTTTTCTTAATTTCTTTAATTCATTTAAGTTTCCATTTAATCCTAAAATATTTAAAGCACTTTTATAATCCTTTTTTAATATAAATCTTCCAATATTAACATTATTTTTGCTAAATCTCTGTTCATCAAAATAATTTTCAATGAAATTAATTTTCTTATATTCATGATCTAAATTTCTAACAGTAATAATAAATGTATTACTATCTAATTGTCCTAAAAAAATTGGCTTATTTCCCAGACCAACAAATTTTAAATCGAAATTATCAAACTTAATTCTTTCAATTTTATTTATATCAGGCTTAAAAATAGATATATACTGATAAGTTTCTGCATGTTTATCTTTTAAACCAGAATAAGAAATTCTATTAATTTTTATTCCAAAAACATTGGCTAAAGTCCTTATTGCTTCTTTAGTATTTAAATTAATTTTTCTTACTAAAAAATAGCCAAAATCTCCAAATTCTTTTAATTCTAAATCAATATTCTCTTTTACAATGAAATCGTTATATTCGCATTTTATTCTAAACATAATCAAAGAAGTGCAGATAAGTTTAAATATTTATATTAAACACATCACTTTTTGAAATAAACCAAGTACTGTTAGTAACAGATCTAAATTCATTACATAATTCATTGCCAGTTTGTGGAGAATCTGTCAGCAAAAGCAGCGTTGCTTGTTTAACCTCTGTATTCACAGATTCAAGTATAGCATTTAGTCTATCTTCTAAACCTCTAGGAAATCTAAAATGTCGTAACTCTTCGCTTTTAAATACAATTTTTTCCGATTCGAACATGTTTATAAATAATTCTTATCCTATCATAATTAAAGCCAAATATTTAAAAATACTATCATCTAGAGACTTTTATGTCAGAAGACTTAATAACAAATGAAAAATTATATGAGGCTCTAAGAAGAGAAAAGTCTAAATCCGAGCTTCAAGACCTAGAAGCAAACTTCTATAATACAGTAAAATCATACATTAAAGAAAAAAAGTCTATAATAGAGTCACAAAAAGACAAACAAAGTATTTTCTCAAAAACAGAAATAGAAAACACAAAAAAACAATTAGAAACATCAAAAAAAATATTAAATGAATTATTTGAAAAAAGAGAGCAAAAAATTGTTCAATTAGCATTGCTTTGTTCAAGAACTAATCCTGAAGATAAAGGTATAGATACATTAATAGAAAATGAAAAAGAATTCTATTTTGAAATCCTTGAAATTTTAAACAAAAACAGGGATTTTAACTTAAATTCCTTAATAAATCAAGAAAAAGAACTTAAAACAAAAGATATAAATACTACTCAAATTAAGCAACAAAACAAGCTTTTGAGGATAATTAGTCCAATTCCAAAGTTTATAGGCCTAGATTTAAAAACTTATGGTCCTTTTGATAATGAAGAAGTGGCTAATCTTCCATTAAAAATAGCAGAAGTCTTAATTAACAATAATAGAGCAGAGGAAATTAAAAATGAACCTTCGTAAGACAAGAAGAATGTATTGTAATTGGTGTAAAACTCATACAATTCATAAAATAATCCAAGTTAAGGGTAAAGAAAGAAGTGCCTTAAAAAGAGGTTCTATTCAAAGAGCTAAGCTAAGGGGAGAAGGCATAGGCTTTGGAAATAAAGGTAAATGGGGTTCAAAACCAGCTATATCAAAATGGAAAAGAACAGGTAAAAAAATAAGTAAGAAATATAACTTACAATATACATGTGAAATTTGTAAAAAAACAATATCACAAAGAAGAGGTAAAAGAGCTAAGAAATTGGAGCTAAAATAAAATGACATCCTCTAACATAATAAATTATGTAGTATCCAAAACAATAAAGTTTAAGGTTAGAGAATTAAGAAAAGGAAAGAAAGAATTAATAGACTTGGCTTTAAATAATTCTATAAATGCAATTAAAGATTTTATGGAATTAAGTTTAAAAAACAAAACAACCTCAAATAAGAAATTACATCGTTTAGGTTATAAAGAGATTGTAAGAAGATATAATCTTTCAGCGTGTATTGTTCATCAATCAAGAAATAAGGCGTCTGAAATAATTAAAAGCTGGAAATCTAATAAAAGAAGATTAAATAAGAATATTCCTTTACCAGAACCAAGAGCACAAAGAATAAGATATGATAATGTTGTTTTTGATGTTATAAAAACTGAAAATAAAGAATTTCAATTCTGGGCTTCTATATTAGTTGCTAAAAGAAAGAGAATTTACATACCTTTGACAGTTAATTCAAATTGGCAAAAATCATATCTTAATGATTTAATTCAAGAGAAGTATAAACAAGGTTCAGCAGATTTAGTTAAGAAAGGAAATGATTATTTTGTTCATATTGTCATAAAGAAAGAGGTAGAATTTAAGCCTCAAGAAAATTATAATCCTATTGGAATAGATGTAGGGATTAATAATTTAGCAGTTGTTAATGTTAATGGTAGAAGTAAATTCTTTAATGGAAAAAGAGCAATAGCAAAGAAAAAACATCTTAATAAAGTGAAGGCAATTTATCAAAATAGAAATAACTTAAAGATGCTAGAGGCAATTAAAGGAAGAGAACAAAGATACTTCAATCATATAAATCATAATATAAGTTCTTGGGTTATTAACCAAGCTAAATTATTAAATAATCCTGTAATTGTTATGGAAGATCTAACTTACATTTTAGATACTACTCGAGTAAGAAAAAAGCAAAGATATATTCACCAAACTTGGTCTTTTAGAAGACTACAAAATATGATCCAATATAAGGCTTTATGGGATTCTATTCCCATTGTTTATATTAATCCGGAATACACAAGTCAAGTTTGTCCTAAGTGTCTTAGCACAAACAAACGAAATAAACATAACTATAAGTGTAGATACTGTGATTATGAAGCTAATGCAGACCATGTTGGTGCTGTAAATATAAGAAAGAAATTCCTTGAATCTATAAGTTTTGAGGACATGGCATCCATAAATAATGCCATTGGGTTTTCCTTTAAAGAGACACAAACTATGAATATTGGAAAAGCCAAGAAGTATGCAACTAAACAGGAGGGTGTTTCTCCCCCCATAACTGAAGTCAAGGGTATCCGAAACACATACATTTTATGAAAGAAAATATTACAAGATCTAAATTTATAAAAGTACGATGTACAAAATGCAAAAATGAGCAAATTATTTTTGGGAAAAATAGTACTAAAGTAAAATGCTTAGTCTGTGATAAACTACTCTCAGAATCTAGTGGTGGTAAAGGAAAAATAAAATCGAGAATTCTAGAGGTACTAGAATAAATGCTAAAGAAACAAGGAATCCCAGAAATTAATGACTTAGTAATATGCACAATTAAGAAAATTCTTTTTCATTCTGTTTTTGTTAACATTGATGAATATTCTAATTTAGAAGGAATGGTCCATATTTCAGAAGTAGCTCCTGGTAGAATTAGAAATATAAGAGACTATGTAAAAGAAGGTAAGAAAATTGTTTGTAAAGTCTTAAAAGTAAATAAAGAAAGAAATCAAATTGATTTATCATTAAGAAGAGTTTCTACAACAGAATCAATCAATAAAACTTATGAATTTAAACAAGATTTAAAAGCAGAAAAATTATTAGAATCCATAGCTAAAATATTAAAAAAAGACTTTAATTTAGTTTTCAAAGACATAGGAGAAAATTTAATCAAAAACTTTGGATCATTAAATAGAGGTCTATCAGAAATTTCTGAAGATAATTCTAAAATTAAACTGCTTAATTTAAATAAAACTTATGAAAATACATTACTAGAAACAATAAATGAAAAAATTAAAAAACAAGAAGTAAGTATATCTGCGACTATAGAATTAAATTCTAATGCTCCTGACGGTATTAATAAAATTAAAAGGGTTTTAAAAAGTCTTGTAAGTGAAAACGCAACAATAAACTATATAAGCGCACCAAAATATAAACTTTTAATAAAATCAGGAGATTATAAAACAGCAGAAGCACAATTAAGTACAATTAAAGAAAAATTAATAAAAACAGCAAGTCAAGAAAACTGCATTGCAGAAATAACAAGAGATAAAAAGAAATGAGTAAAGAAATATTTTATTGTAGTAACTGCAAAAAATACACATTAGAAAAAATATGCAACAATTGTAAAAAAGAAACACTATCCCCAAAACCAGCAAAATTCAGTCCTTTAGACAAATATGGCAAATATCGAAGAATCTATAAAAAACAAATGGCAAATCAATCAATTAAAGAAAATAAGTAGAAACAACTTAATAATGATTGAGGGATTGCCAGGAATGGGAAATGTAGGCAAAATAGCTACTGATTACATAATAGAAACTTTAAAGGCAGAAAAAGTAATAGAAATTTATTCTCATTCATTTCCTCATTGTGTCTTAATTAATGAGGATAATTTAGTAGATCTTCCAAGAGTAGAAATTTATCAAAAACAATTAAAAAATAAAACGTTATTATTAATAGCTGGAGATGTCCAACCATTAGACGAAGCTTCTTGTTATGAATTTTGCAATATTCTCCTAGATACATTCCAAAAAAATAAAGGCAAGGAGATAATCACTTTAGGAGGAATAGGCCAACCAGAACTTCCAAAAAATCCAAAACTTTACTACACAGGAAATAATAAAAACGTTGTAAAAAAATATTATTCTAGTATCTTAAATAATGACTTATATGGAGTAATAGGTCCAATAATGGGAGTTTCTGGTTTATTAATTGGTCTTGCAAAAACCAGGAAGATTCCAGCAATATCAATTTTAGCAGAAACTTATGCTCATCCAACTCATGCAGGAATTAAAGAAGCAAAACAAATCCTAGAATATCTAAACGAAAAACTTTCTCTTAAATTAGACCTTTCTCAAATAGAAGATGAAGATATTACAGAAGAAAATTTAAAAAAACCAATAAAAAATATTCTTAAAAAATCATTAATATTAAAAAACAAAAAAGCTAATGAAACAGATTATATAGGTTAATAATCTAGTGGAGGGTGTTGAACTAATTGGTTATAAACAACATTAATCTAATAATAAAATGGAATATGTGCTTGTTTATTTAATCAGAGGAAAAACTCAAAAATACCATCAAAAACTTGTAAAAGAAGTTGGACCGAAATTTGGTGAAAGATATATGATTGAAAATCCTCTTCCATCCCATATTACATTAAAATCTCCTTTTGAATTAGATAACTCTAAAGAATTAGAATATACCCTAAAACTCTTTGTCAAAAAACATAAGTCCTCTAAAATAAAAGTTGTGGGATTTGGAAACTTTAGAAGGTTCGTTGCTTTTTTAAAAATTAAATTATCAAAACAATCTATCAAAATTCAAAAAGACCTACTTAAAGAAATAAGAAAGATAAAGGGAATAGAATTGCATAAGTTTGATATTAAATGGAAACCTCATGCAGCTATATCTTACTGTAATACAAAAGAGAGCTTTGATAAAATCTGGGATTATCTTAAAACATTGGATAAACCGAAGTTTGAATTAAATTTTGATAACATTACAATTCTAAGTAAACCAAAAAAACTCTGGAAAATTTATAGATTTTACAAATTAAGATAACTCCGGCGTCCATCAAAAGTTTATCGACGCTGAGGTCCGAGGAGCACTTAACTGCCAATTTTTGCAGAGTTTAACCTAATCAAATTTTACCTGCCAACTTTTGTAGTCAATTTTTCTTATCGTCGATAAAAATCCTAAAAATAGTGAGAGAACATTAACCTAAGGTTCATTATCTCGTGGGGGCGTTTAGAGAGAATTTTGGTTCGCGCTCCAAGATATTATAAAATAAGATTCTAATTTAATATAAAAAGAAAACATTTATACCATGAACGAAAGATATATAAATATATAACCTTTGTGAATAATATGATAAAAATACCCTTACAAGCAAAATTGAAACGAGAAATTCATAGAAGGATAGCTTATGCTCAAGATTTAATTGTAAATGAAGTTTATTTTGTTTTTGATAAAGCAGTTTTGCATGGAGGAACAGCTATTTGGAGATGTTATAATGGGAAGAGATTTTCAGAAGATTTAGATTTTTATCTCCCTAATGATAAGAAAAAAATAGAATTTTTATTTGAAAATTTAAAAAAAGTCGGATTTGAGATTAAAAAGAAAAAAATTTCAGAAAATAGTATTTATTCTGAATTAGAATTAAATAGGCTTTTGGTAAGATTAGAAGCAACTTTTCAGAAAATCTCTGGAATAATTTGTGATTATGAGATGTCTGATGGAAATATAATCTCCATCTATAGTTTGACCCCTGAATCGTTTTTAGTTGAAAAGTCCAAAGCATATTTGAAGAGATTTAAAGTTAGGGATTTATGGGATGTTTTCTTTTTGTTGAAAATAGTTGAAGATCCAAGGGCAATAAAAGAAATTGGAAATTTAATTAAGAATTATAAAAGGCCGCTTGATGAAGGAGATTTAAGAGTTATTTTGCTTGAAGGTATAGTTCCTTCTGCAAATGAAATGATTGATTATATAAAACGAAAATGGGAAAACAAATATATTTAAAAAAAATAGAAACCTTATTTGAGAAAAGTCCTGTTGTAGATTTTAAGTCATTAGAGAGGATAATTGGTAAAGCCAAAACTAGTAATTACGCGAAATTATTGGTTTACAATTTACTAAAAAAAGGAAAAATAAAAAAAATAGGTAAGGGGATTTATACTATGTATAATGAAATATCTTTGGCGGTTTTCTCTTTTAAGCCAGCTTATCTTGGTTTGCAAAGTGCTTTGAGCTATCATGGAATTTGGGAACAAGAAACAATTCCAGTTATTATCACTACCAAAAAAGTTCGAAGGGGAGTACGAAGTTTAATGGGTGGAAATGTTTTGTTAAGGAATATCAATCAAAAGTACTTTTTTGGGTCAGAGTATATAGAAGAAGGTAATTTTTATTTTCCCTATTCAGATTTAGAAAAAACTTTTATTGATATGGTTGTTTTTAATCAAAAAATTGATGAAGAAGTTCTGAAAAAGATAAAAAAGAAAATCAACAAACCAAAATTGCTAAATTATTTAAAGAAATATCCTTTAAAAATTAGAGAAAGAGTGATGAAAATATATTAAAACTAAAATAAATAACTGGGTAATAATAATGTTGACCTTTATAAATATAAAAGGGATAATATATTTATTATGTTTTTGCTATAAATTCAAAAATCCCCAATGCTTTTCTGTTTAACTATTATGTCATCCTTTTCTAAAATAATTTTACCATAAACACCGTCGAAGCCAGCTTGGATCTCTAATTTACCTTCCCTATTCTTAATTATAACATTAGCTAACTTTTTATTTACAACTTTTATTAATTCTTCATAAGAAACATTCATCAAGATATTATATTCATTTGAAAAAGCATTAATTAATTTATTATAAATATCTAGAATATTTTTTGAACTTAGTAACTTAATTCCATATACACCAGCAATTAACTCACTTAAAGGTATCAATTCTTTAAAATATGGAACATTTTTAGGCTCATCTCTATCTGCCAATTCTTCAACCCTATATAAAACACCTAAAGTTAATGGTCTTTTACACTTGGGGCAAATTCCATTTAACTTCTTACTCTCAGTAGGTTCTAAAAATATCTCGCACTGCCTGTGACCGTCTATGTGATATTTTCCATATTCTGGATTTACTTCTATAGTCCCTTTTAATCCTTCTCCAGTTCTTATTGCATTCAAAAGATCTTTATAGCTAATTTGATTTAAATCCAAAATAGTAGCTTCTCTGCCTAATCTGTAAGTGTGATAAGAATGATTGTCTGAGAAAGAAACCAAATTATATTTATCTAAACTTGAAATTCTTCTATTCATTGCAGGGGTAGAACTTAGTCCGGTTTCTATTGCATGTATATACTTGCTATTATCATCAAAACATTCTTCTACAGAATTAAATCCAGATTTACTGCCAAAAATACTCATCCAACTCGTAAAAGCATGTGCCGGAATAATCTCAATATCATGGGAAATACTTCTCATCATATCAACAAACTCAATACTATTTATACCAAAAATTGGTCTACCATCGTAATCTAGTCTTCCTCTTTTCAATAGTAAATCTCTAACTTGTACCACAGCATCTTTATTTGGATAAAGAATGACATGATGTATTCTTCTTCCTTTCCCTTTTTCAGTATACATTAAAGAGATTTCTGATTGCCAAATAAATGGAAAATCACTTTCACTTAATAAAATTCCATCTTCATTCTCAGTTAAATAAGAATTAATCTGCTCAAACCATCTTGGATGCAAACAATCACCTGTACCTAATAAACCTAATCCTTTAATCTTAGCATTTTCTTCAAGCTTTGCTAAAGTAGTGTTTCTACTACAAGCTTGTGCATAAGGCCCATGTATATGTAAATCAGCTATTATATCCATTTCAAAAAATACAAAGGATTAACTTAAATAATTTATGTAGTTACAAATACTATTTAACAAAAATAAATTAAATGTTTATTGTACTTCAAATATTTCAAAATTGGTACTTGTTGAGTCTACATACTTATATTTTAAATTAACAATAATATTCTGTTCAAAACTACTATCGGTTTCAGAAACTTGCTTTGTACAAACAACATTAGCTAATCTTTCTCTTAATCTAACTTCTCCAGAACTTCCAGTTCCTGCAGAAAACCTACATTCAATATCACTAGGAGTAATTGTAAATAATAAAACATTTTCATTATCTAGTCTAAAATCAGGATCATCTAATTCACTGCATAAACTATCTAAAGTATAAACATTTCCCACACCTTTATTTTCAATAGCAATATTAAATACTATTTTATCAGCACCTCTAAATTCTTCTGTAAAACTTGTAATTTGAATTGGAGCAGAACTTACACTTCCTTGTGTAATTTTTTCTCCAGTAATACCACAAACTTTTTCGCCTTTACTTTCTTCAATATTAACAGAACTTATGCATGCTTTTATTTGAGAATCTGTTTCATAAGGATAACAAACTTTTGCTCTTAAAGTAAACTGCTCTGAGTTTTGAACTGCTTGTGAATATGCAATTTTTCCAATATCAACTTCTTGTTCTCCTCCAGTTTGAATAACTCCAATTCCAGGCAAATCATTAGTAGCTTTTAGATATTCGTCAGAAATCCCAAAACTTGGTCTATGAATTCCATAAAGCTGTACTTCAGCTTCATTTGGATTTAAATCAAATTCCCCTTTATTACTTAATAAGACTTTAACAGGAACACTTTCCCCAACATCAAACTTAGAAGGTGGATAATTAGCAACAAAACTAATACCTACCCCACTAGTTCCACCTTTAAAAGGACCTTTTTGTGTTATTTCTGGCTTACAAGCACTAATTAAAAGAATAGCCAATAAAAGAATTGATATTAAATATCTATTATTCACAAATATCCCTCCATTTTATACAGCCCTATTTTTTATTGTTAATGTTTTTGAAACCTTTACTTCATATTGATAATTTAATTTTACAATTAGATTATCTTCATAAAGGTCATTTATCCCTATATTAATAGGTTGTGATGTAATACAATTTATAACCTTTTTGGTTTTACTTTCATCCCATTTTAGTAAAGAACCATCTAAACTTCCATCTTCAGCACTACATTCTAATTCAGCATTACTTCTCTCAAGATATACCTCAAAATTAACTCCATCTTCTAAAACAATACCATCACTAATCTCATCAATATTTATAATTATATTTAAATCATTTAATTCTTCTAAGACTTCATTTTGTATATTAATAGAACTAATGTAAATAGGTCCTTTTGTTCTTTTTAAAGCTCCAATTTTGCATTCACTAGCTTTAATTTCTTCTCCCCTTATACATAAATCAGCACTAGCTTCTGTACTATAATCAAATTCAGCACTAGCAATAATAGTGCTTGTACTATCTACTTCAACATCATCATAAACAAATTGTCTACCAAATGAAAGCTTAGTTTTACTAGGGATATTATTATTTGCAGCTTCCAAATTATTATTTATACACATTGCTTCACCTTCAGGAATAGCTCCGGGGCTTCTTGTGTCTGAAATACAAACACTTATTGGAGTTGCAAAATCTCCTGAATTTTCAGCCTCAACTAATATTCCAAATTCTTTTCCTTCATTAATAATATTAATATCCGGCATAGTTTTTAAAGTTAGTTTTACATCTCCCAAATTAGCCCTAGGATTACTTCCACATGAACTAATTAAAACTAATAATGTTAAAAAACTAATAATTACAAAATTCCTATTAAATTGATTTACAAAGACCATTTTCAAACATACAAGTTCCTAAATTACATAGATTACTATTACATTCATTTTGATTATTATAATCCCCACAAACTTTATATTCTGCTGGACAAAATCCACAGCTCTTAAATTGATTATTTTCATAGTTTACAATACATCCTTGAGTTGTTGTACATTCTCCTTCTGCTAATAGATCACAACCAACTAATCCAACATCTTCTTTTTTAATTGCTATTGCTCTTAAATCCTTAGCTTCATATTCATATTGAACTTCAGCAGCAAACTCAGTATAAAATATTTGGTCAGTTCCTTCTAATTCTTTAACTTTAAATGGACAAGTAAATCTCAAATTTTGCTTATCATTAACACAATCTCTAGAAGCACTTACTCCTAAAGAATCACAATCTCTATTTGCTATAGCTAAACTACTTGTACTAACATCATATTGCTTAAATCTACCACCACCAATAGATATTTCTTCTCCTGTTGGAACAAAATCACAATCATTTCCTTGGACTAATTCAACTGCATCAGGCACATTTAATATAATTGATTTAATACTTCTTAAATTTCCTAATGATAATGCATAAGCATTCTTTAAACCAACAGCAATAAAATATTCATTATCTTCTCCTTCTATAAAAGGTTGAGTTTGAGCTTTCAAAGTGCCAATAGATACTTCAACAGGTCCTTTAGGAGAAACTGACTTCATAACCCTTCCATTTAATCTAGGATCACTTATCTTATAATATTCAAATGGATTATTAATGCCTAATTTTAATAAATTTTTAGAATCTTCTTGTGATATTAAATAAGCAGGAAATCTAGACTGAGAAGTAAAATCATATTTTGCTGTAAAAATAACTGTCTTAGATTCAACTTTCCTTTTAAATTTATCATATCCTTGAAATGAACATGAAACATCATGAAATTGATCTTGAGAACTTCCTCTTGGAATTGTCTTTGTATCAGGAATAGCCATTCCTTTATAATTACCATTATCCTCAAGAGTATAACAATCAAAAGTTAATTCTAAATCTTCTTGTGGCAAACTTATAGCTTTAATATTAGCAGCCATCTTAATATCAACAGGTTCATTATTCCTAGAAATATAAGTTGATTTTAAACTTTCAAAACTTAAAATTTCAACACCATAATTTACTCCTGTATCCACAACTTCAGTTTCTAAAGCATAAGGATCTGCTAATGTTTCAGGATTACTCCATGCGTCAAAGAATTTAAAAAATCCATATTTTGCAGCAACAGGAGCCCCAGTTCTTTTAATGGCAACTAATCCATCATTAGTCACAGATTGTAAAACTCCAACTTCTTGAGCCCTATAAATAAAAAAAATCGCTGCTACTAAAATAATAATTGCAAAAATTGGAACTCCAAAATTCTTAATTAAGTAAGCAAGACCTCTAAAAGGACTTAATACAATACCCCAAAAAGTACCTTTAGCTTCTTCTCCAGTTTTTGGATCTTTTATTCTTTGCCATAAACTTTTTTTCTTTTCTTCTTGTCCAGAAATCCCCCCAGCAACATTATAAACAACATTAGTTGTGTTATAAACGTTCTTAGTTTTCTGTCTAATTTTCACTTTATACCTATTTCTAGAATCTCTAGAACCAACATTTGTTTTTTCACCTTCTTCAATAGGTCCTCTTTCGCTACTAGGCAAAGAATCGCGCCATGCTCTATACCTTTCTAAATCATCAGCCAAATCCCTACCTCTTTTATTCTAAAGTTACTCTCAGACTTCTAATTACAAATTCGTTGTCTGGAAGTATTCTTATAAAATTTTCTCCTTCTTCAACTAATTCAGATATATTATCTGAAAAAGAATTACTATCTGTATCAATATAAATTATAAAATCATTAACCCATATTTCTGCTTTTTTACTTCCATCTTTATCAAAACTCATTTGTAAAAAAACATCTTTTACTCCATCTTGAACATCAAAGAAATCTCTAGAATTTATGTTAAAAAAATAGGTTCTTGTTTCACTTTTTTTTAAATTATTAATTAATTTTATATCATTTACTAAATAATCTCCTTGGTCAATAATAAATATTAACTTATTTTCTCCTTCAACAAATCTATTACTAGTGATGTCTACGCTTCTTTGTCCACTTCCACAATTTACTACCTCACTAGTTAATAATTCATCATTTAAATAAATTCTAAAACTACTATCTTCAGAATTAGCAGAATTACAATAAACACTATAATCTAGTCTAGCCGTATCTATATTATTTAATTCATCTTTGTCCAAAACAAAGGTTCTTATCTCTTGTGCATTAGCAATTTCATATTCTTCCTTAACTTTAACATCTTCTAAAACATACTTATTAGTTCTCCAAAAAGCACCTCCAGGACCGCTAACAGAAAAAACTAATTCATTTTTATTTGTTAAATAAGAAGTAGGCAAATTCACAATCTGTACTGAAGTGTCTTCTATTTCTTGATTAAAAATAACATTTCCATTTAAGCTTATCATTAATTTTCCAGTATTTTCTTTTACAGCGAATGTTAAAACAGCCCTCCTTATATTCTGAAAATTGCTTGCATCAAAAAAAATATTCTGGTCTTGATCGCTAAAAGACCCTTTTTCAACAGTTAAAGAATTTGATAGTGTTTTAATAGTAGGCTCATATTTAACAAAGATATTAACGGGATTTAAATTTCTTGAAGATTTATCTTCTTCTAATCCAGACACTAGGCCTGGACTTTCTAATAATAAAGTATTAACAGAATTTCCAGTATTTCCATTATTAATATTATCTTGATTTCCAGTATCAGCAGTCCTATTTAATAGAATTGATCTGTCTTCAGGAGGTATAAGTAATAAATATAAAATTATGAATAATGCAATTAATAGAATCAATACCATTATTGGACCTGCAGCTTGTTGTCCTTTTTGGTACTTTGTCATTATAAATCAGATTTAAAAAGCAATTTAAAAGGTTTTCTATTTTATAGCTTATTTTTACCAAATCTTTAAATTCTTTTCTGCCTTATTATATTAAAGCTTTTAGGAGGTCTAAACATGAAGCTAAACATAAAAACAATATTAGTCTTATTATTAGTAACTATTTCTTTGACTTCAATAGTAAATGCAGTAAACTATGATAACTATGACTTAAGTGACAGTAGATCATCAAATATAGAAAGATCTTTAAGAATAAGAGAACAAGAAAGCTATGAAACATCAATAAGTTATGAAAGAATAAGCCAATATAATAGACTTAGAAGAAGTAGATTCTTAGAAGATTCTCCTTATTACTATGATAGAGTCTATTACAATAGAGGAAATAACTACAATTCTAGATATTATAATGATGTTAGTAGTAACTATAGAACATCAACAGTTAGATATCAAAAATATGAGAGATATGATAGAAGTCTTGAAATTGATGAAGTTAATAGAGAATCAAGAACGCAAGTAAGAGATAGAATCTATATGCCTTATAATATGTATAATAACATGTATAACTATAATGGGTATTAAACTATTTTCTTTTTTTAGTTTTTTTCTTCTCTTTAAATACTACTTTTTTTCCTTCATCAAGTAATTTATAACTTTCTGGGTATTCTTCCTTAAGATTTTCTAAGCCTTCTTCTGTTGACATTAAAAATCCATAATCAAATAAATTTCTTTCATAAGTGTTGCTTAAAGCATGGCATAATTCATGTAAAACTATAGCTTGTAAAAACAACTTTTGTCTTTGTTTGCTAAATCTCTTAGATATTCTATTAAGAATAGTCTTACATATAAACATCTTATTAGGATCCCCATCAAATGTATAAACAACTAAATTCAAATTTTTAGGATCATCAACAAATTTTTTCTCAATTAGCTTGGCCATAATCCCACTTTTCTCAAGCATCTTAATGAATTTATCAATAATAATAACTTCAAACTTACACTCTATTAAATACTCTACACTAAATTCATAATGCGTTTCAAAAGCAATATTGTAAATTTCTTTATCCCCTAACATTTTAAACAACCTTTCCTATATACTTTAAAAGCTTAGGTTGAGCTAATACCAATTTCATTAATAACTTTATCGGAAATTCCCTATCATAGCTTTCTATTAAATTTCTAGCACTTTTGTCATTAAAAAGCTCTAAAAGTTTACTATAATCTTCATCATTAAACTTATCTAGATAATTTCTCAATAATAAATGTACCATTAAACTATATCCTATTCTACCTTTCCAATTTTTCTCATAACTTTCATTATTTTTAATAGCTTTACTTAATTCTTCAGAAGCCATTAAAGCATATAAAATTCCCCCCCCTGTAGTAGCCTTAACTTGCGATGCTGCATCTCCAACAAGATAGATATTATTTTTTTCAGTTTCTAATTTATTATTGTAAATTGGGATTAAACCAGCTTGCATTTCCATAATTTTTCCTTTATCTTTTACAAAAGCCTCAAAATAATCTCTTCCTTTAAATCCTTCTCTAACAGCTAATCCTATTCTTGCAATTTTATCATTTTCAGGCACTATCCAGGCAAAAAATCCAGGGCATATCTTATTTCCCAAATATACTTCAAAAGTAGAACTATCAAAATTCCCTTTAACAGTTGCTTGTAATCCTAAAAAATTCTCTCTTTTTCCTTTTAAATTAAATGACTTAGCAACCTGAGAGTTAGGACCATCTGCCCCAATAACAATCTCTTTTTTTACATTTACTTTTTTGTTGTTCTGCTTAAAAATTAATTCATTATTATTAGCTTCAATAAACCTATGTCCTGTAAATAACTTTACTCCTTTATCTAAAGCTTTATTTAAGAAGTAATTATCCATCCCACATCTATCCATGACTATGTTTTTTCTTTTTAATTTAAACTCAACATTATTATTATAAGAATGAACCATTACAGTGTCAATCTTATTCACGACAAAATCAGCATTATTATTAATATAATTTTCAATAAAACTTGTAGTAATTCCAGTACATTGAATTGGCTTTCCTATTAAATTATGCTCTTCATACAGATTTACATTAAATCCTTCTTTTGCCAGTAAATAAGCAGAATAACTACCAGCAGGACCTGCCCCAATAACACTTATAGTCATCAGCATATAAATACAAAAATATTTATAAAACTACTTATTAAAAATATTGATGATAGAACTAGTTTTTACTGTAGTTGCAATTATTATTTTAGTAATTGCTGCGATTATAGATATAAAAACCAAAGAAGTTCCAAATATAGCTAGCTATAGTTTAATAGCAATAGTTCTAAGTTTAAAACTAATTAAATCCATAATAGAAAAAAATTTTATGTATTTTATTTATGCTTTAATTGGCCTTGGAATTTTCCTTATAGTAGGCCTAGTTCTTTATTATACTAAACAATGGGGTGGTGGAGACGCAAAATTACTAATGGGCATTGGGGCAGCATTTCTCTTTTATCCATTAGAATTAAAAGAATTTTTTAATCCAGTGATTAATGACTTTCCTTTTATTTTAACAATATTAATTAATATTTTCATAGTGGGCTCTATTTATAGCATATTATGGTGTATAGGTATTTTAATAAAAAATAAATCTTTTTCAAAAGTAATAAAATCAAGTATAAAAGATATATCCAACTCAAAAATAACTTTAATTTGGTTTACAATAATTTTCTTAATAATAATATTAAGTTTCTTTAACACTTTTGGAATTTTACTTTTAATAGGAACTGTATTAGCAACAATAACTGGCTTTTTATTAAAAATAATAAAAACAATAGAAAGTGATTATTTAATAAAAGAAATTCCGATTGCAAAACTAACTGAAGGAGACTGGGTCTTAAATGAAATTAAAATAAAAAATAAATTAATTTACAAACCCCAAAATACAGGAATATCTAAAAATAATATCCTAAAATTAAAAAAATTAAAAATAAAGAAAGTAACAATAAAAGAAGGGATTCCATTTGTTCCCGCTATAGCACTAGGAACTATAATAAGTATAATTTTAGGAAATTTAATATTTATAATAGCTTAAGGAATTCTATTATTTTCATCAACATAATAATAATTTTGCTGTTCTTCTTTTACTTCTTCAATTTTAGGTTCTTCTTTTTTAATTGATTCTACCATAAAACCTTTAAAATTTTCAACAATGAAATTCATATCTTCTTCACTTATTTTCTGAGGTTCCCAAATAAGTTTAACTTTATCATCATCAAATCTAGGAATTATATGAATCAAAAAATGATCTAATTTTTGACCTGCACTTTCTCCATTTGCAATTAAAATATTTGCTCCGGTTGCATTAACAACTTTAACAATATGCTCTGCAATTTTATTTGCTATATTCATTAAACTAAGAAAAAGTATATTATCTAAAGTAAAAGAATCTTTAATATGCTCTTTAGGAAATAAAAGAATATGCCCTTTATTAGCAGGGTTTATATCAAGAATAGCCATAATTAAATCATCATTATATAAAACTCTTGCCCTAATTTTTCCTTCAGCTATTAAACAAAAAGGACATTGATTTCCTGAAGTTTGTTGTTGTTGATTTTTTAACCATTCAATTTGTCCAGGACTTAATTTACTAAAAAAATCTTTAATTCTTATTTGCTGTTGTTCTTGTGGTAATTTAGAAATTTCTTCTAACTCTAATAATTGTTCATCTTTTAAAGGTTCCATTTATTTATTAAAATTAAAACTTATTTAATAATTTATGTATTCTTGTAAAAAAATGTCCAGGCAATCCATAAAGATTAGTTCCAGAAACAAAGGTTTGTTTATTTTTAATGCTTTTATATAAATTATCTTCAAAAAATGTCTTAGTTCTTCCAACTTCAAAACTAAAATGGGAATCACTTCCTCCAACAGCAGCAAAATTTAATTCTTTCCTAGAATTCTCTGCTTTTTTATTAAAAATATGAAATATTTCTCTAGAATTAAAAACTTCAATTCCATCAAAATATTTTTTATTTTTAAAAATAAATTCTTTATTAAAATGCCTTCTTGTTAAATCATAAGGATGAGCTAAAATTAATAATCCTCCTTGACTTCTAACAGAATCAACTACACTAAAAAAATCTAATTTCTTAGGAACTTCATTAATATAAAGTGCTGTTAAATGCCCCCCATTTACACTTAATTCACTTGCAATTACAACCTCAAAATCCTTATCTTTATTTAACTTAGAAATTTGATAAGCGGCTTTAATTTCATTATGATCTGTTATAGCAATTCCATTTAATCCTCTTTTTTTAGCTAATTTTAATGCTAATTTAGGATTTAAATTACTACAAGGACTATACCAAGTATGACAATGTAAATCATAAGCTTTCATTTTAAATATTCTTTAATTGCATTTATCCATTCTTTAGGATTACTTCTATTCATAATCCCACTAACTTCAAAAACTACTAAATTTTTAACACATAATTCATTTAACATCTGTAAATCATAATCAAATTCTCCTACATTTCTATAAACTGGTTCGTTGCCATAAATTCCGTGTCCAATACATCCTAAAGCAAACATAGCCCTTTCTCCCTCTTCTTTTAATCTTTCTTTAATAAATTTTCTATAATAAGAATTAAGCCATTCTTTAATTGGTGATGAGAAAAATGATGTGTAAATAAAATAATTTTTTCTTATATTTTTATTAGATTTTACATCTCCCCCATATCTTCTGCTTAGTCTACGTGGAAAAGGATACCCACTTACAATTATATCTGTAGTTCTGCTTAAATCATAAATAGTCTCTTCTAAATAACTTGAATTATGATATGATCTAAACAAAAAATATTCTAACGCATAAGCAATTCCTGCTAATTTAGAATAAGTAACTAATCTCTTTGGGGGTTCTAAATCTATTTTTATTTTTAATCCATTAAATTCTTTTAATTTATCAATACTTTGCTTAGAACATAATCCAGAAAACCAGTATCCTTCTTCAAAAGATAAAGCAGGCCATGCACCTACTTCAATATTTCTTGATTTTATCTTTTTCTTCCACGCTTCATAGGTTTTTCTATCTTTAGAAATAACATAAACACTTGAATCAAAGTCAATTAGTTTTTGAAAAGCTTTCCAATTCACTTTTTCTGGGAATTCACACCAGAAAGTTACACTACTAAACATTTTAACCTACAGCTCTTCTTACTTCTTCCACATTAACAGAATTTACTCCAGTAATAGAAGAAAGCTGTTCTTCTTGTTCCTCAGCCCAACCTTTAGCCTCATCAATAAAGAATTTTAAAATAATAGCATTTAAACCAAAAGCAACTGGCTGAAATTCCTTACTTTTAATTTTTCCACCAAAACTTTCAATTTTTTTAATAACTTCATTAGCTAATTCTTCTAAATTAACTTCTAAATCTTCAGGCATAATCTTTAAAGTTATTATAACATCAGTCATCTTAATTAGGGCCTGAAAAATTGCAATTCTCACATTTATACCTAGCTGCTATAGTTCTACAATGGCTACACCTAATAATTTCCTTTTCCCCACAATTAGGGCATATAAAAGATACACTCCCAACTATATTAGAAACCTTAGTTTTACAAGAATTACAGTATTTTTCTTTAATAACCATGGCCAGAGAAGACCTATAAATATTTATAAAGCTTATGCTTGGCGTGTTCTTAAAGCTTTTTAAGAGCGAGTAGTATAGCTTGGACAGTACGTGGCTCTGCGGTTAATTTAGTAGAAAGGCCACAACCGGGGTTCAAATCCCCGCTCGCTCATAAGACTTTTTAGGATTAAATATTATAAACACAAAAATAGAAATCTTTATATAGTTGTAGGAATTTCCTACCAGTATGACAGAAATAATAACAGTTGGGGAAAAGGGGCAAATAGTTATACCAAAAAAAATTAGAGATGATCTTAAAATAATAAAAGGCACCAAACTAATGATTAGTGAGGATAAAGATAAAATAGCTATTAAACCTATAAAGATAGATGAAAAACATATCCTAATGCTTTTAAGTGAAAATTCTCTTAAAAAAACCTGGAATAATAAGTATGATGAAAGGTGGGATGATGTACTCTAAAGGAGATATCATTGTAATCAACTTTCCCTTTTCTGACCTTTTAAACGCAAAGAAAAGACCTATGTTAGTACTTGCTGAAAAAGGTGATGATATAATCGGATGCGCTATAACAAGCAACCCAGAAAGCCAAGGAGTTTCAATAGAAAATTTTGAAGAAGGATCTCTCCCATTCAAAAGCAAAGTAAAATACTGGCAAATTAGCACTTTCTTGAATTCTTTAGCTGTTAAAAGGATAGCTAAGATTTCCAAAAAGAATTATAAACAAGTTGTAAATAGCATTAATGATTTGATTAAGATATGAATAAGGATAATAGATAGGCGCCTTTGAAGAACTAAAAATACAGTTTCTTAAGAAAACGAGAGATAAAACTACTAGTTCACAAAAAAGAAGAACCATAGATAAAGCAGGCATAATATTACTATACTAAACAGCTTTTGACCCAAGTTCAAATCCTGGCTGTGGCGTATGACTTATGGTTTAATTCCCAAAACCCTATATTTATAAACCTTTATTTAAACAAATAATTATGGGAAATTTTCAGTCAAATAGTAAAAATAGATTCATTAAATCAAGTACTGGGAAGTTTAAAGGAAGAGGAAAATTCAAACACAAAAATCCAAGGAAACCTGAAAAACGAATTACAAAAATGCACGAAGTTACATGTGACAAATGTAAAAAACAATGTAAAGTTCCATTTAAACCAACAGGAGATAAGCCTGTTTATTGTAGTGATTGTTTTAGAAAAAATGATAATTCTAATAGCAGCTATGGTTCAAGAAGCCAAGATCAAGTATATCTTCAGAAGAATTCGAACTAATAAACGAAAAACTTGATAAGATAATTCAAGCTTTAGAAATTGACTCAGATGAAGATGAAGAATAAAAAATAACTATTTTACCCCCCCATCTACTCATCACTATTTTTTATTACACCTTCAAGTTGCTCTATCTTCATTTCTTTTAGCATTTCAAGAAGGTCTTTTATAGCATGTTGCAACGCCTTAGCCTTAGTTTTAAAATTTGTATAATAGAAACATATAAAAACAATAATTTAATTTCTTGTATCAATCATGGCATTAACAAATCTTCTTTTGTTCTCATTAGCATGTATTGGACTTTTCATAAGTTCACTTTGGCTTCTAAAAAGCTTAAGAATTATAACTAAATTTCTAAAACTTAGTGAATTTATAACAGGTTTTGTTTTACTAGGTATAGGGACATCTCTTCCAGAATTATTTGTAGGAATAACATCCGCAATTAAAAAAACACCATCAATTTCTCTAGGTAATATTATTGGGGCGAATATCTTAGATTTAACTTTAGTAATAGGCATCCCTATTTTAGTTTCAAGGGGCTTAAAATCAGGCCATAAACAAATTACAAGAGATTCTTATTTAATGGTTTTAATGACCACACTTCCATTAATTCTTATGATAATAGGTAGAGAAATCTCAAGAATAGATGGAATTATCTTAATTGTAGCATTTTCACTTTACATATTTAAACTATATAAACAGCAAAAAGAATTCAAAAAGAAAGTAAAAAGCACATTAAATAGAAAAGAAGTAGCCTTAAACTTTATAATTTTCTTTATAAGCTTACTAATACTATTTAAAAGCTCAGATTTTGCAATACAACATGCTAAATTGTTGGCCATAGATTTTTTACTTCCTCCAATAATAATTGGCATTTTCTTATTATCATTTGGAACAACATTGCCAGAGTTAATTACAGGAACTAGAGCAGCACTAAGTAAAGATAAAGATCTAACAATAGGGAATATAATAGGAACAGTAGTTACAAATTCAACATTAATTCTAGGG
>JAGVZF010000037.1 GCA_018302785.1 Candidatus Woesearchaeota archaeon
TAGTGTTTTTAGCTATAATACTCAAACTTCAGTTACCTTCGGAGGTGCAACTGGAGGCACTGTCAGAAACAATCTAATTTATGATAATGGATATTCTGGAATTAATATATACTCAATGTCCGGAGTCAGTGTATATAACAATGAGTTTGCACACAATACTGAATATGGGATCTATGTAGATGGCGCAAGTGGAAACACCTTTTACAATAATACGCTCTATGATAATCAACTAGGTAATGCTATTGAAAGAACTTCTGGTTCTTCAAATAATTGGAACACGTCAACTCTAGGAAATGATTGGAGCGATTTTGGATCTAATCCTGGATATCCAAACACATATATTATTCCTGGGCCTGGACCTGGAGTTGATAGAAGACCTAGAAGTGCTTTGGCAATTATTGACTTGGCAATTTATTCTAATCAAATAACTATCCCTCAAGATATTACTGAAGGTGATAGAGTTCCAATCAGATTTTATGTTCATAATAATGGGTATGCAGCTGCAAGTAATGTTAGAATTAATGTTTTAATGGATGATAATGTGATCTTTCCAATAAGTAATCAGTATATAGGTGCGCATGCAAACATATCTATTTCTGTTTATTGGAGTGCAACTGCTGGTGGGCATACCTTAGGAATCCAAGTTGATCCTTATAATGTAATTCCTGAAACTAATGAAGGAAATAATGCTGGAGGTAGATCATTTTATGTTGAATCCATCAGATATGCTTTTGTTTGGATACCTTTTGGAGGATCGCGGGAGTGGACTGACCAATCTTTTTCAAATGCAGTAGATACTAGGGCTAACTTTTTCAACAAAGTAACCCCACTTAGGAATTGCG
This sequence comes from Candidatus Woesearchaeota archaeon, assembly GCA_018302785.1. Taxonomy (GTDB): domain Archaea; phylum Nanobdellota; class Nanobdellia; order SCGC-AAA011-G17; family JAGVZF01; genus JAGVZF01. Next base: position 843 of record JAGVZF010000037.1, read on the forward strand.
AAAATTTTGCAGTCCACATTAAGATACCTGTTCATGAAGTTGAGGAACACTGTCCTGTTCTGACCAATTTTTGGATAGGACTAAGTGGTTACATTGCAGATAGAATAAAAGATTGTGCTGAAAATCTTACAGCCGCAGGACTAATCCCACCAATTCGTACTAAAGTAGTAGGTTTGTCAAATGGCCATCATCTAGTCGCTGGAGTTGGAGGGAGCAGAATTGGATTTAGTTATGTGTATGCAGAAGCAAATAATCGCTTGGGAGATGCATTATATGATACCCCGTCGCATGAATTAGGCCATGCGTATGGATTATGTGATGAATATCATTATTACTCCGACATCATCCGTGGAATTATCGGTTACTACGATCAAAACTTGTTCTGGGGGTGTCCAAATCCTTGGAGTGCTACCTGGGATGAACCTTGGTCTGGCAACCTTACAAGAAATCATCCATGTCTAACAAATCAAGCCCCCCAGCCAGTTGGTCAGTGCAAAGGTGCTGATGGGTGGTGTTGCGGTGCAACTTCTTACAGCAATTTTACTGACACCTTTCCTGCAGGGCCACATTACCCCACATGCCACATTACCGATCGTATCCTCTACAATATTATGGGATCTAGCGCAGTCTCTGAAACTACATGCGGGTTCAGCTTTGAGTCTTATGAGTTCCTGCAGTCAGATATTTCTTGCGCAGCAGGTCTAAAATCTCTTCAGAATCGGTCAATAGTTAAAGTAGGTCTTACATTCAATATTTCAGACGTGGGAAGCGATTCTGTCACAATCGAATCATTGAATGAATTCATCAGTGACAAAGAAATATCTGATTTAACCAGTTTTAGCGATTACCATCTAGATATTTTTGATGAGAACAATACTCTGTTGCTGTCCAAAGTGCTGCCAGTCTATTACGTAACTTTGACATCCCCAGAAAACGTCAACGATTCAAATGCTGATGTTTCTAATTTTACAAGCGTGGTCACCGAGTATGTTAAGGATCGTGATTGGCACACTCTAAGAGTCTACAGAAATGATACATTATTGCTTGAGGAAAACATTGGAGAATTATTATGTAACAACAACCAGATGTGTGACAATTTTGAAAATTATTACTCTTGTGAAGCAGATTGTCCAAACAGTGGACCAGACAATACTTGCCAATCAGAGGAAAATGGAATCTGCGATCCAGATTGTGCAGAAGGTATTGACATTGATTGTGGATGTAGAGTTCCAACTGATGGTTTAGTATTAAGATATAATACAATTCTTTGTGATGGAACTTATAATCTAGAAAATGGAATATTCGTAGACTCAAACAACATTTCTGTAACATGCAACAATTGCACATTAATTGGAAATAAGACAAGCTTTGGAATTTCTTTAATACAAAGAAACAATGTTGAGATTTCAAACTTGAAAATTGTAAACTTTAGTACTGGAGTTTATTTGCAAAACTCTACTCAAAACACAATTAGAAATGTAAGAGTTCAAGGACATACAACAGGAATTAATCTTTTGTACAGTAATTCAAATGAAATACACGATAATTTCCTAACATCAAATACAAATTCAACTTTGTTAATTGACAGTTCTTCTAACAACATTCACGGCAACGTTATTCAGAATAGTAATTTCAAAGGAGCCTTGCTAGTTAGAAGTCAAAATAACTTGTTTTACAGAAATGTTTTAAATAATAACAACCAAAGTGCTTATGAAGACAATCTAAGCATAGGAAATGCTTGGAATAATTCAATAACAGGAAATAACTGGTCTGACTTTACGGCAAACCCAGGATATCCAAATTTCTATGAAATTTATGGTCCTGGAGATGGAATTGACTACTTGCCAAATGGTAGAATCTATAACACTGCCCCAAGATTTACACCATTTAATAATATTACAATTAGAGAAGCAAATAGAGTATTACTGGATTTAAATGCAACTGATGCAGAGAATAATATTTTAACATTTTACACAAATGCATCTGCTGTACTACCAAGTGAATTCACTTTCAACAGTACTACAGGATTATTTGACTGGACTCCAACATATCTAGATCAAGGAAACTATACAATATTCTTAAACGTAACTGATGGAGCACAATGGGACTATGCAAAACTTTTTATTACAGTACTTGATGTAAGGGTTGGGGGAGGCTCTCCAATTTTCCTAAAACCAATAAAAAAAATTATTGACAGAGAAATCCCTTAAAATAGTAATTGTATATTTTTATGATTTTTTAAAGTGAATCACTAAAAATTCAGTTAAATTTTATCAAAAACTTTATAAATCAAATAATTAAAATAAATTTATGCCCAAGAAAGCAAAAAAAGAGGAAAGTAAAAAAGCTTCTATATTAAAAAGAACTTTAGCTTATATAATTGACAATTTAATTATTGGTATAATAGTTATTTATCCATTTCAAAATTACTTAAATAAAATAAATAAAGAAATTAAAATCACAGATATATTCACATCAAATTTAACTTCTGATTTATATATTATTTTTTTAACTATAGCAATTTTAAGTTTAATGTACTTTAGTTTATTTGAATATTATTTAAAACAAACAATAGGAAAAATGATTTTAAAAATAAAAGTTATCTCAATAAAAAAAGAATTTTCATTTTTACAAGCGTTATTAAGAAATATTAGTAAAGTAATTGACATACTTTTAATCATAGACATTATTTATTTATTATTGTCAAAAGAAAAAGAAAGATTATTTGGTAAGTTATCTTATACAAGAGTAATAGAAAAATGAAAAAATATCAATTTATTATATTAGCCTTGGGAATTATCTTCTTAATAAGTTTATTAATTTCAAGAACTGTAGAGACTACAAAATCTATTCAGCCTAATAAAGTAGCTCTAATTCCAATTTATGGAACTATAACAGTTTCTTCAGAAAGTGATTTATTCTTTGGTCAAAGTCAAGCTCCATCATCAGTAATTATAGAAGCATTGGATAAAGCTGATAAAGATCCAACAATAAAAGCAATTATCTTAGAAATAAATAGTCCCGGAGGAACTGTAGTAGCTTCTAGAGAAATAGGAAATAAAATAAAATCAATAAATAAACCAGTAGTTTCTTGGATACGAGAATTAGGGGCAAGTGGGGCTTATTGGATTGCTTCTACATCAGATTATATTATAGCTGATCCTATGAGCATTACTGGAAGTATAGGAGTTATAGGAAGTTACTTAGAATTCTCTGATTTATTTGAAAAGTATGGAGTTACATATCAGAGATTAGTAGGAGGAAATTTAAAAGATGCTGGAACTCCGTATAAAGATCTAACAAATGAAGAAAGACAATTTTTACAAGAAAAAATTGATAAAATTCACGATTCCTTTATTAAAGAAGTTTCTATAAATAGAAAATTAGATTATGAAAAAGTAAAGAAATTATCTAATGGTGCTTTTTATTTAGGAGAAGAAGCTCTTGATTTCGGTTTAATAGATGAACTAGGATCAAAAGATGAAGCAGTAAATAAAGTAAAAGAACTAGCAAATATTAAAGATGCAGAGCTAGTAAGTTTCAAAAAAGAAACTTCTATACTAGATGTTATCCAAAAGTTAACTTCATATAATTCATTTTATATAGGGAGGGGAATAGGCTTTTCTTTATTCCAAGGATTTAAGCAAGAAAATTCATATTCAAACATACTTAAAATAGCCTAGAAATGTAATTCTTTTATAGTAGTAACAAATAGAAAGCTTTATAAATAGAGAAAAATTCTGTTTAAATATGGTTGATATTAATGCAGCAGATTATTTAATTGTAGAAAATAACGAATCGAGATTATATCTAGCTAAGCACAGAAGTTTGTTCTACTTACCTAGAAAAGATCAAATGATAGAATTAGCGCAAACAAATGGTTTTATGCCCACAATACGAGACTTTGCTGATTTAGTACTTTTGATTGATTCAAAAAAGCCAGTTTATAATGGTAATAAAAAGAAAATAAGTACAATAGAAAGAAAAGAAATTTTAGATGAAATTCTGGAAGTTAGAAATTCTTGGGGAGCAGAAAACCTTGACAATAGATTTTTTGTAGATAATGGAAAAATGTACATGGCATCAGGACATCGAGTTATTGATAAACAAATTATCCCATCATTAGTTAAAGAAGTTGATCCTTTAATGCAACATGGTAGTATAAGTTTAAGAGACTTAGATGAAGATGGTTTAGCTATAAAAGTTGGAGGAAGAAGTTTATATTACTGGCACCCTAGAGATGATTCTGTCGCGAGGTTCTGCGCCAGTTCTGATGGAATTGACCTGGATTGTGGAGGGTATCCACAGAGCTCAAATCTTGCATTAGGGGTACGTGAAGCGCGCGAAAGTTTAGAAGTTTAATTAAAATGAAACAAAGACAATTAATAAGAACAAAGGACGAATTTATAGATGAATTAGTTTATAAAACAATAAGAAGATTTCCTTCTCTATATCATAATGGAAAACAAGATTTACTACAAGGAACTAATATTTTAGACAGATTAGCAATGGAGTCAACCATATATGGTGATTTTAATTTACAAAGCGCTCGAAGAGAGCTAATTAGTCCTCAGGATTCAGAATTACTTATTTCAAGAGGAGAACATCCTAATTTAGACAGAGATGAATATTTAGCTTTAGTTCTATATGACAGAAGTGTTAATGGAGCAAATGAACAACAAGCAGAAGCACTTCATAAAAGTATATGTGATCATAGAGATTCCTTATATATCAATCAAGGAGAAGAATATTCAAAATTATTAATACAAAGAGCAGGACTTTTAAAAGACGAAAATATGCCTTATGGTGTTAGAATAAGAGTATTGCCTGGAATTACTCGAGTATTTCCTTCAGATATTTTAAACTATCAAGGACATTACCTTACATTTGACCAAGCTTTAAATCACGGACTCCCAACTAGAACAGCAACACTTAAAGGAGGAAAAAGAAGATTTGTAACTCCAACACTAGGAGATAATGGTTTAAGAGTACTTGTAAGACAAAGTCTAAAAGATAATTTAAATTTAAATGCATCTGAATCAGTATTAAATTCAAAAAAAGGTACTACAACATTTATAAAAAAATAAAGATATAATTTATTATTTTAACTTATAAATAGATATTTTTATAAGCTTCTTTAATTCTATAATAATGTAGGCTAGGTCGGGCTGTTAGTCGTAGCCTGTACTGTAAATCGACTTCATGACAGGACCGAAGCCTGGATGAGGGTTAGTTATATATTAGTGGTCTTGATTCGTACAAAGATCCTTTGTCCTATGGAGCCGATATTTTTGGTAAATGAGTCAGACTAGGAATAGAGAAAGAAACAACAATTAAATATTAAAAATGAAATCTAAATTTGAATTACAATTATACTTTAAAAGTTTCTTTCGTTCAAAGCAGCTCTAACCATTAATGTTGACGTTCATGGGGTAGCAGAGGGGAGGAAAAATCAGGATAAACCATTAATGTATACTAATTCGACTTCCAGGCGTGCCTACTTTTCAAATTTCTTTAATAGTTTATTTATTATCATTAAAAATCCCCCAAGTTCTTTTGTAATTTAGTTCCTTTATGATTCAAATATGTACTCCAACTTTTTCTAAATATTTCTGGATATTTATCTATATTTTCTTTTAAAAATTTCTGAGTTCTTTCATCAGATGTATATCCACTTCCAAAATCAATTCCTATTTTTTTCTTTATTTTTTCAATTTCTTCTTCACGCATTACTTTAGCAATAATTGATGAACTTCCACACTCTAAAAAATTTTTATCTGCTTTATGATCAACAATTAATTCAACTTTTTTATTTACTAACAAATTTAATAAATATGCTTTGTATTTTTTTATGTTTGTACTAGGACAATCTATTATAGCCTTATCAGGATTCAATTCATTAATTATTTCTGCTGTTTTATGCGCTTCTAACCAATTTAGATTTAAACCATTGTTTCTCATAACTGCATAGTCAACCTCTTCTGGTGTAATTTGTATTATTTTTATTTTTTTTGCTATTTTATGAATTTCTTCTGCCAATTTTATTCTTTTTTTATGTGGAAGTAGCTTAGAATCTTTAACACCTATTTTTTTCAACAACGGCAAATCTTTTTCA
>JAGVZF010000027.1 GCA_018302785.1 Candidatus Woesearchaeota archaeon
TTATCATTAAGAAGAGTTGGTAGATCAGAATCAATTAACAAAACATATGAGTATAAGCAAGAGATTAAAGCAGAAAAATTGCTTGACTCTGTTGCTAAGAAATTAAAAAAAGAAAACTCAGTAATTCTAAATGAAATAGGCAGCAAACTAATTAAAGAATTCGGTTCAATCAACAAAGGCCTATCAGAATTGTCAGAAGATAATTCAAAAATTAAAACGCTGGCACTTCCTAAGATTTATGAATCCACTTTACTTGAGTCAATAAAGGAAAAAATTAAAAAGCCTGAAGTAAATATATCCGCTACAATTGAATTATCTTCAACAGCCCCAAATGGGATAATAAAAATAAAAAAAATATTAGGAAGTCTAATTGACGAAACTACAAAAGTTAACTATATAAGCGCACCAAAATATAAAGTTTTAATAACTGCAGAGGATTATAAGATAGCGGAGAATAAATTAATTAATATAAAAGAAAAACTAGAAAAGTTAATCCATGAGGAAGGATGCTCAGGGGATTTAGTAAGAGATAAAAAGAAATGAGCCAAGAAATATTATATTGCTCAAATTGCGAGTGCTATACTTTAAAAAACACATGTAAATTGTGTAATAAGAAAACAGAATCTCCAAAACCAGCAAAATTCAGTCCTTTAGATAAATATGGTAAATATAGAAGATTATACAAAAAAGAAATGGCAAGTCAATAAGCTAAAAAGTATTAATAAAAAAAATTTGATTATGATAGAGGGGCTTCCCGGAATGGGAAACGTTGGAAAGATAGCCACCGACTTTATAATTGAAAACTTAAAGGCTGAAAAAGTTATTGAAATATATTCCCACTCATTTCCACATTGTGTTCTTGTAAATGAAGAAAATCTAATAGATTTACCAAAAATCGAAGTTTATCAAAAACCACTTAAGGACAAGACTTTATTGTTAATTGCTGGTGATGTCCAACCACTAGATGAAGTTTCTTGCTATGAATTTTGTAATATATTACTTGATACTTTTGAAAGAAACAATGGTAAGGAAATAATTACTTTAGGGGGCATAGGTCAACAAGAAGTCCCTAAATCTCCAAAGCTTTATTACACAGGTAATACAAAAAATATAATTAAAAAGTATTACTCCTCCATATTAAATAATAATTTATATGGTGTTGTTGGGCCTATTATGGGTGTAAGTGGCTTATTACTAGGATTAGCAAAAACTAGAAAAATTCCGGCAATATCAATATTAGCAGAAACATATGCCCATCCAGCTCATGTAGGATTAAAAGAAGCAAAAGAAATTCTAACATATTTAAACGAAAAACTTTCTTTAAAACTTGATTTAAATCAAATTGATGATTCTGAGTCTAATGATAATAATAGAAAAGTTATAGATAACCAAAAATTAAAAAAGTTAATGAAAAAACCATTTATAACTAAAATTAATAAAGGTAGTGAAACAGATTATATTGGTTAAATACCCTGTGGGGGCGTCTATTCATCACCGACGATAAGATGATTTTAGAAAAAGGAGACACAATCCCTGAGAAAATTAATTAAAGAATTAACCGCTAAACATTCTTTTAAACCAATTTAATACTTTTTGTATAAGCCCTTCACTAATACAATTTCCAGAAACACAAACATTACTTGAACACTCAAAACTATTATCGCAGGTTGATTCTCCTTTTAATTGTTCAACAAACCCTCCATTATCAGAACAAAATTTCCCACCCTTTCTATAACCAAAAGGATAGCACTTTCCTTCTAAAGCACAAGAATCTTTACAAACTAAAATTGGTTCTGCTGTTGATTCATTCTCTTCTTTAATTTCTTCACTACATTTAGATTCATAAGCCCAATTTTCAATTTCTTCACTTTTCATAAAACCTTCTTTTTTAAAAAGACATTTATCTTTATAAAGAATAATAGTAGGCAATGTTTTAATTTCAAATTTCTCTGGGATATTTTTATCTTTTGTGTTATAAACCATTATCCCAAAACTATTAAAAAATCCTTTTTGTTTCAGTATTCCTATTTCTATATCCATCTCTTGACAATGAGAGCAATCTTCACTTTTAAAATAATAAATCATGCCTTGGGTCTGCTGGATTTCTTTTGGATTATTAGAAATTGCAGGAGTTTCAATTAACTCTTCAATATAGCATTCATTTGTCACAGAAAAACTATTCACCCCACATTTTTCATCTTTACAATGACTTTGGCAGAAATTTTCTGTAAATTTTTTCCAGAATTCTACTGTCTTACATGCTTCTCTTTCAGTTGACTTGCTTTCTTCCCCGTCATAACACTGAAAGTATACATTTCTAAATCCTTTATTTTTTATCTGAGTAGTTGTGGTCTCTCCAATTTTACATTCAAATTCAGCATTTTCATTTTGCCCATCAGTTATAGTTGGAATATAGCTTCCACAAGTGCTTTTCCATATCATTTTTTCGTCTTTATATCCTTGAACAGTCATTACACAACTATCTTTTCCTGAGCAAAAAAACCTAGAATTATCCTCCGAAAGATAACACTTTTGCTCAGTATCAGAATTTTTAAAAATACAAGTAATTTGTTCTGAAATTGGTTCGCCTTTTAGGCATGCTCCGTCCTTGCAGCCATTTGGACAATTAAATGCTGTTTTTTTTGCTCCATTATTTTCACAATAATATTCCGTAAGAGTATTATAATCCCCGCACAAATCAGTATGTCCCAATTCATCTGCTGCACCTTTCATAATACCTTTTTCATAAAAATTACCATTATCACTATCAGTACATATTTGAATTGGTTGAACAGTGGGTTGACCAGTTGGTTGAACAGGAGTAATGATACCAGGAGGAATAATGATAGCAGGAGGAGTAACAGAGCCCACTAATACAGTGCAAATATTTTCAACACAATGGCATTCTTTTGCTTGTAAATTGGGCTTAACGCATTCAGGAATCTGATAAGATTGATTTATGCACGAATTTTCATTGCAACTATCAACTTTACAATCAGAATTTTGAGAGCATGACTTAAATTCTTCAGCAGCAACTGCAATAGAGCTTAAAAGTACCCCAAATAGAAAAATTATATTAATAAATATTATTATTCCTCTTTTCATTAAAAAATAATAATAATAACAATCTATATAAAATTAACTATATAAAATTTTATCTTGGCACAAATAAATCGGGTCAGGGGAGCACTTAACTGCCCATTTTTGCAGAGTTTAACTCTATCTAATTTTGACACCTAACTTTTTTAGTGCTTTTTAGTCAGCGTCGATAAAAATTTTAAATTTAGCGGGAGAACCTTAACCTAAGGTTAAACATCTCGTGGGGGCGTGTTACACTTTTTGTTACATTTTGTGTTACACTATTTATGACAAGATTTATAATACAATTTATATTAAATATAGTATGAGAATAAAACATATTAAATATAGTATGAGAATAAAACCAGAGACAAAATTAGGTAAGTGGTCAGTAGGTTTAAACATCTTTTTCTTGATAGTAATAATTATTTCTGTTACTTTAGTTAATGTCTTAGGAATACTTTCTTATGATGATCACTGGTGGGATGTGAGTGCAGCTATTATTTTTCCGGCAAGCATCATTGCTTTTATTTTAGGAATAATGGCTATAAAGAAAAAAGACCCTTCAGTTTTAGTCTATTCATCAGTGGTCATAGGTTTGCTTGTGATTTTATTTATCTTATTACATAGTTTATTTATTAGTGATTAAACTATTTTATAAATCCAATATTACGAGGAAAACGTTGGAGAGTTAATCCTTAGGATAAAGTAATAGTGTGGGCACCTTTTTTTGAAAGATGCTTTGCAGTAGAAAATCCAATTCCTTCAGAAGCTCCAGTAATAATAATCACTTTATTTTTTATTTCCATTTTACTTCATGATTGCTATAACAATACTAAGTATAGATATTTATAACTTGTGACAAATTAAAAATATTCATAACAAAGAATATCTAAAACTCCCCAATGCTTTTCTGTTTAACAACTAAATCTCCTTTGTCTAATATTATCTTTCCATACACCCCATCAAATCCAGCTTGTATTCTCAATTTTCCTTCCCTACATTTAATTATAACATTAGCCAATCTACTATCAACAATTTTACATAAATCTTCAAATATGACATTCATTAAAACATTATAATTCTTTGAGTTTAATAATTTAATATCATAAACAGATGCAATCAATTCACTTAAGGGAATTAGTTCTTTAAAGTAAGGTATATTTACAGCTTCCTTTCTATCAGCCAATTCCTCTACTCTGTATAAAACACCCAAAGTTAAAGGCTTATTACATTTCGGACAAATTCCATTTAACTTCTTACTTTCAAAAGGTTCCAAAAAAACATTACAACTCCTATGACCATCAATATGATACTTTCCATATTCGGGAGTTACTTCAATAGTCCCTTTCAATCCTTCTCCAGTTCTTATTGCATTCAAAATTTCTTTATAGCTTATTTTATTTAAATCAAAAATTGTTGCTTCTCTTCCTAACCTATAATTATGGTAGGAGTGATTATCAGAAAAAGAAACTAAATTATATTTATCTAAACTTGAAATTCTTCTATTCATTTCAGGAGTACTACTTAATCCAGTTTCGATTGCATGAATATACTTACTATTTTCATCAAAGCATTCTTCGACAGAATCAAACCCAGATTTAGAACCAAAAATACTCATCCATGAAGTCCATGCATGTGCAGGAATAATTTCAATATCATGAGAAACGCTTCTCATAATATCCACAAATTCTATACTATTAATCCCAAAAATTGGTCTGCCATCATAATCTAATCTTCCTCTTTTTAATAGTAAATCTCTAACTTGAGTAACAGCATCTTTATTTGGATATAATATAACGTGATGGACTCTTCTTCCTTTTCCTTTTTCAGTATACATTAAAGATATTTCTGATTGCCAAATAAATGGAAAATTATTTTTACTTAATAAAATTCCATCTTCATTCTCAGTTAAATAAGAATTAATTTGCTCAAACCATCTTGGGTGTAAACAATCTCCAGTACCTAAAACATTAAGCCCTTTAATTTTAGCACTTTCTTCTAGTTTAGATAAAGTAGTGTTCCTACTACATGCTTGTGCATAAGGCCCATGTATATGTAAGTCCGTATAATAATGCATGAAAATTAAAAAAAGTAAATAACTTTAAAAATGTTACTTCCTCGAGAAAAGTAAGGTTGACAAAGCGACACCAATGCCGATAAAACTTGCCCCTCCTCCATAAATCCGATCGAATATTATTGAAACCCACATTACTATCACTGCACCCCAAACCATACCACTTATTTTGTTACTTGCATTACTTGCCATAAAACCACCCCTAATTTATATTTTTTCAAACACTTCAAAATTAGTACTACTAGAATCTACGTACTTATACTTTAGGTTAACCAAAATCTTTTGCTCAAAGCTACTATCTGTATCAGGCACATCTTTCTGGCATACTATATTACCAATCCTCTCTCTTAATTTTACCTCACCAGAACTTCCACTTTCAAAAGCAAATCTACAAGTTATGTCACTTGGAGAAATACTAAACAATACTATATTTTCATTGTCTACTCTAAAGTCAGGATCATCTAATTGGCTACATTCACTAGATGGAGCATAAACAATACCGGCTCCTTTGTTTTCAACAACTATATTGAAAACTATTTTATCACTACCTCTAAACTCTTCTGTAAAGCTTGTTATTTGAATAGGTGCTGATGACACACTTCCAGCTGTAACTTTTTCATTAGCAATAGTACAAACCTGCTCACCTTTTCCTTCTTCTATATTTACTGAGCTAATACAAGCATTGATTTGAGATTTTGTTTCATATGGATAACATGCTCTTGCTCTTAATTGAAATGACTCTGAATTTGAAATAGCTTGTGTATAAGCTATGTTTCCCATATCTACTTCCTGTTCCCCCCCATTCTCAAGAAAATCGCTTATTCCAGGCAAATCCCCTTTATTAGTAACATAAGCATCTGAGATACCAAAACTAGGTCTGTGTATCCCGAATAGTTGAACCCCTACATCTCCAGGTAATAAATCAAACTCACCCTTATTATTTAATAAAACTCTTACAGGAACACTTTCCCCTACTTCAAATTTAGATGCAGGAGCATTAGGTTCAAAACTAACAATTAGCCCATTAGTGCCTCCGATAAATGGCCCTTTAACATCATCAACTTGTTTGCAACTTGTAATTAATAACAAAGAAACTATTAGAACTAAAAATATGTGTGTTTTTTTCACAAATATCCCTCCATTTTAAGCATACCTCTTATCACTATCTTTTATAGTTAACGTCTTTGCAACTATAACCTCATATTTATATCTTAATTCAACTTTGATTTTATCTTGATATCCGTTATCTATTCCTATATCAATAGGTTGAGAGCTTACGCAATTTATAACCTTTTCGGATTTTTTCATCACACCCCAATTTAGTAAATTATTGTTTAAACCAGGCCCATCACATATTAACTCTGCATTTGTTTGATCGAAATATACACTTAAGTCTATTCCATCTCCCACTACAGATCCATCACTTAACTCAGCTAGCCTAATATTAATACTTGGATCAATAGTCTCTTGAAACGCATTTAAATCCACATTTATACTTTCTACATAAATTGGTCCTTTAGTCCTTTCTAAAGCCTCAGCCTTACAATCTTTCAAATTTGCTTCTTCTCCTTTTAGACATTCGGTTTTACTAGCACTAGTAACATAATCAAACTCTGCCTTGGCCTTAATTGTAGTGATTGAATTATCATTAGTAACATCTTCATAAACAAATTCTCTTCCAAATGAAATTTCAGCAGTCCCGGGGCTATTACCATTACTTGCTTCAATATTATCCCTAGCACAAACTCTTTCTGTTTCAGGAATTGTTCCGGGACTTATTGTATCTGAAACACAAATAGATATTGGAGTCTCATAATCACCTGAATTTACAGCTTCAACAATTATACTAAAGGGTTTTCCTTCCACAACATAATCATTATATGGGGGGGTTTTTAATGAAATACTAACATCTCCTAAATTAGATTGTTCATCATTATTAAGGCAAGCACTAATCATTAATATTAAAGGTAATAATACTATTAAAAATAAGCTTTTTTTATATTGACGCGCAAAAACCATTTTGATAAACACAGTTTCCTAGATCACATGGATCTTTATTACAATTTACTTCATTTGCGTAATCACCACAAACTCTATATAAACTTGAACAATACCCGCAGCTAATAAACCTTCCTTCTTCAAAACTGGCAATACATTCTTGTTTTATAACACATTCATTTTCTGCTAGAAGGTTACATCCTGTAACTGTAGTTTCATCTTTTCTAATTGTTATTGCCCTAAATTCTCTAGCCTCATATTCATAATCAACTCTTGTAGTAAATTCTGATAAAAATATATCTGCATTAGAAGATATATCAGTAACCTTAAAACCACAACTAAAACCTAACTTTTCTTTATCATCAATGCAATCCTTAACTTCAATAGTATCCAAACTATCACAATTTTTATTTGCAATGGCTAATTTACTTTCTCTTAATTTGTAAACATCAAATTTTCCTCCACCAACAGTAACCTGCTCCCCAGTATCTTCAAAAGCACAATCCCCAACTTCTGTATTTAACTTAACTGCATGAGGTACATTTAATGTAATATCATTTATTTTCCTTAAATTTCCTAATGACAATATATTAGTATTAACCAAACTGACCATAATAAAATAAATATTACTCTCTGATTCAATAAATGGCTGTGTTTGCAGCTTGCTAGGAGTCCCAACAGCAACTTCAAGAGGCCCACTTGACGCTTCAGACTTGATTACTCTACCATCTAACAAAGGGTCATTTATTTTATTATAAGAAAAAGGATCAGAGATTCCTTTATCTAACAAGTCCCTATAATCCTCTTCATCCATAAAATACGATCTAAATCTAGCCTGTGAAGCAAATCTATGTCTAGCAACAAATTCAACTCGTTTAGTATTTTCTTTCTTATCAAATTTTGCATAACTTGGAAAAGAACATTCTACGCTAAAGGTTTCTGAATCAGACCCCTGAGGTATTATTTTAGTATATGGTTTTGTTATCCCATTAGTAATTTTATTTCCTGCTTCATTAATGAAACAATTAAAAATTATTTCTAAATCTCCTTCATCCGGCAAACTTGTAGCATCTATATTGGCAAAAAGTGCTATGTCAATTGGTTCCCCATTTTGAGACACAAATCTCTCAACCACATTACCAAAACTTAATATTTTAACTCCATAATTTGCATCAGGTTTTACTGTAACCGTATCCAAGGAATATGGGTCTCTCAAACTAGAAGGATTTTTCCAAGCCATGTACAAATTTCTCCAAAAAACAGACTTAACAAGTATTGGGGCTCCAGTTCTTTCAATACCAACTAATCCTTCCTTAGTTGCAGACTGTAAAAATCCTTCATTTGTCGCCCTTATAAAGAAAATAACCGCAAGAATAACAATTCCTATTGCAAGCAGTGGAAACCCAAAATTCTTAATTACATAAACAAATGGTTTAAAAGGTAATAATATAATATCCCAAAAAGTATTCTTTGACTCTTCTCCTGTTTTTGGTTTAACTAGTTTTTTCAGAAAAGACTCTTTTTCATTTCCACCAGATTTTCCGGCACCGCTTCCATTTACTTGTATATTAATATTAGAAGTACTGGGCTGCGTAGGAACTTGTTGTGAAGTATTTTGATTTGCTTTATTCCAACTCTTAAATTTCCTAAATGCGCTAATTGGACTTATTTTTGGAACTAAAGCCATTCATTTACCTCATTTTAATCTAATGTGATTCTTAAGCTTCTAATTAAAAACTCATTATCTGGTAAGATTCTTATAAAATTCTCTCCTTCCTCAATTAGCTCAGAAATATCCTCAGAAAAAGAACTTTCATCAGTATCCATAAAAATAGTAAAATCATTTACCCATATTTCTGCTATTTTACTACCTTCTTTATCAAAGCTCATATCTAAAAAAACATCTTTTAATCTGTCTTGCACATCAAAAAAATCTTTCGAATTAATATTGAAAAAATAAGTTCTAGTTTCACTTTTCTTAAGCTCATTTGTTAATTTTATGTCATTGATTAAGTAATCTCCATCATCAATAACAAATAACACCTCATTTTCCCCCTCAACAAATCTACTTGAACTTATTTCTGCACTTCTTTGTCCACTACCACATGTAATTATTTCACTTAATAATAATTGTTCATTCATGTATATTCTAAAACTTGTATCTTTACTATCTACAGAATTACAATAAATGCTATACTCTAATCTTGACTTGTCTATATTGTCTAATTCGTTTTTGGGTATTACAAAGGTTCTAGCTTCTTTCGCGTTTAGTACTTCATATTCTTGCTTTAATTTAACATCATTTAAATCATATTCATTCTTACTCCAAAAAGCCCCTCCAGGTCCGTTTACCGAAAAAACTAGCTCATTCTTACCTCTTAAAAATGTCTTAGGTAAATTCACAATTTGTAATGAAGTTTCATCAACTTCTTCATTGAAAACAGAGTTCTCATTAAGATTTATTTCCAACCTTCCTTTACTTTCTTCAACAGCAAACGTAAGTGTTGCTTTCCTCAAGCTTTCAACATCAGAAATGTCAAAAAAAATATTCTGATCTTGTTCTGAGAATGCTCCTTTTTCAACACTTAAAGAATTAGTAAGAGTAACTAAACTTGGCTCATATCTAACAAATATACTAACAGGGTTTAAATGCCTAGTGATCTTATCCTCTTCTGTAGCAGAGACAATTCCAGGACTTTCTAATAATAATGTTTTAACAGAACTCTCAGTATCATAATCCCCATCATTATTTTTATTATCATTTTGGTTACTTGTAGTCCTATTTAATAGTCTGTTTCTATCTTCAGGAGGTATTAACAACAAATATAATATAATGAATAATGCGATCAATAAAATTAGCACCATTATAGGGCCTGCTGCTGTTTGTCCCTTCCTATGGCTTATCATAAATATTTATAATTATAAAGCAATTTAAAAGGTTTTCTATTTTAGCATCTGTTTCAGAGGCTGCAAACTAAACAATATCTTTAAATCTTTTTCTAGCTTAGTATATTTAATAACCATCGGAGGTATAGTAACATGAACAGAAAATTATCAGTACTTCTATTAATATTTTTGATAAGCTTATCTCTAAGCTTTAGTGTTAATGCAACACATTACAATAACTATGATTTAAGTGACCCAAGATCTATAGACTTAGAAAGTTCATTGAGAGTTTCTGAAAGAGAGAGTTTCGAAAGATCTGAAAACTTTGAAAGGATAGAACAATCAGACAGTATTAGTAGCAATAGATTCCTTTCAAGATCGCCTAGATATTATGATAGAGTTTACTATAATAGGGGGAATATTGAGATTAACAGATATGTAAACGATTTTAGTAGATCCTCTACAACTAGTATTGTTCGTTACCAAAGATACGAAAAATTTGATAGAAGTTTAAACATTGATAGGGTAGACAGAGATAGTAGAAGATTCACAAATAGACCTCCCACTACAATTACTTATAGAGGCAATAGATACAGAGGAAGTATAGACAATTTTGATAATTATGATAGTATGTACTACCCAAATATGATGCGATCAGATAGGTCTTATTATAATATGATGGGCTATTAATTTATCTCATTCTTTTTTTACTTTTCTGCTCTTTAATTAGAACTTTCTTACCTTCATCCAAAACTTTACAAAAATCTGGGAACTCCTCCCTTAAATTTTCCATGCCTTCTTCTGTAGAAATCAAAAACCCATAATCATTGATATTCCTTTCATAGCTATTA
>JAGVZF010000031.1 GCA_018302785.1 Candidatus Woesearchaeota archaeon
GCCAGTCCAGAATGTCCCACTTACAACTACATTAGTATCAATAACTACTTTCATTCATCTCTTCCTTAGTTTATGAACTAACTCAGGAACATCTTCTTCCTTTATTTTCTTTTTCGCTTCTCTCAAAGGCTTAGTAATATCTTTCCATGAAAGATTTTCTACCTTCTTAATTAAGAGAGCGTCTCCTTCTAAGAAGAAGATAACTTTTCCTCCTTCCTTTAGGTGCATTTTTTCTCTTATTTCAATTGGAATAGCTATCTGCCCTCTTGAGCTGATAATACCAATATCTATTGTTTCAGCCATTTTTACCTCCATTATCTTGTAAATAAGATTAATCTTGTATTTAAAACTTTGGAATTAGACTGAAGCGATAACAAAAGCAAACAGGATTGCAAGTTAATTTTAAAATTTTTGAGTAAATTTTTTATAATCACAAATAAAGAAAGGCTTATATATGTGTACATACTATGAGTACATATGGTAAGTATAAATATTTCAATAAAGAAAGAAGCATATGACTTCTTGGAGAAATTTAAAACTAAAGATAAAAGTTTTTCTGATGTAATTTTAAGTTTTAAAAAAGAACAAAATAACATAATGGAATTTTTTGGTGTTTTAAAGAATAGTGATTGGGATAAAAAAGAAAAAAATATGAAAAATTTGAGAGATTCTTTTAATAGGAAATTACAATGATAGGACTAGATACCAGTGCAATAATAGATTTTTTTAAAGGCGATGAAAAAATTAAAAGATTCATTGAGAATAATAAGGAACCTTTAGCAGTTACAACAATAAGCTATTTAGAGTTATTTTTTGGTTTGGATATTACTAATTCTAAGCATGAAATTGAAGCTAAATATTATAAAGAATTTTTTAAAAATCTGTATAATTTGGACTTAACAAAAGATTCTTGTGAGAAAGCATCTGAAATTTTTTGGAAACTAAGAAAAGAAGGAAAAACCATTGAACAATTCGATTGTGTAATTGCAGCTTTATTTCTTAAAAGTGGAATTAAAAAGATTGTAACAAGAAACAAAAAACACTTTGAAAACATTAAAGAATTAAATATAATAGATTATTAGAGACTTAGAACTTTAATTTAAAATTAGTAAGTTATTTAAATATTTAAGGAAGCTAAAAACTTATGGGCTCGTGGTCTAGTGGTTTGTTTTTAAAAAACCCATAGATGACATCACCCTAGAAATTAGCCTATTTAGACTGTTTCGGTGAGTACACGGTGGAGGTCCCAGGTTCAAATCCTGGCGGGCCCATTTTTATAATAAAATTTATAAACTTAAAGTAGTCATTAGATGTATGAAAAAAGAAATATTTATTTTATTAATTATATCATTATTTGTAATTAGTAGCTGTAAGAATTTTTATGCTAAAGATACTTCTAAAGGTGCTGAAGAATTAGATAAAGAAATGGAAGATAATTGCAAGAATGATTGTTCTATTGAAGGTAATTTTTGTACAGGTAACTCATTATATAAGTGTTTTAGAGCTGGAGAAAGTAAATGCTTAAGTGCTGATTTAATTAAAGAATGCAGTTCTAATGAAAAATGCACTATAAATGGTTGTGAAGAAAAGAAAGTACCTCAATTAAGTAAAAATTTTGACTTAAAGGATTATCCTGAACCATTTATTTTAAATGCAAAGTTTAATGATTATGCTTTAGTTGTAAGCACTAGTGGCTTAAATGGAGAGATTATAGTTGGAGCTGATATACAAAGTGGTTTAGTTCCTTATGTAAATGAAAAATTTCCAAGTCCTTATACAACAAGGCAAATAAGTAGTGTAGAAGGAAAAAATGTAATTTTAATCGGGAATCCATGTACCAATAAATTAATTGCAGAAGTAAAAAATATCGAGTTTAAAAGTAGTAATTGTGATGCTTTTATTAATGATGGAGAAACTATTTTAGAATTATATGATAGTTTAGATGATAAACATGTAATTTTATTAGTTATGGCTAAAAATGATAATGATTATAAGAAAGCAGGATTATTTTTAAAATACTGGGAAGAGCATAAGGATAAATTTAAAGGCAATAAACTAGTTATAACTTAAGTTTTAATTCTTCAATGATTTTACATGTTTTACATATTTCATTTGAGCATGGTTCATTACAAACTTTACATGATTTTATTGAACTTTTAAATTTATATTTTTCTTTTAATATTGGAAGCATTTCTATAAAACTTTTAACTAATCCATTTTTAGTTCCTGGATACTTTGCTTCTAGTGAATTTAAAATGTCTCTTATATCAGTTCTATAAGAATCAAAGGAATTTGGACATTCTGTGAATTCTGAAATGAACTTTTTTAAGTAGGAATAAATACTAACTTCTTTCTCTGTCATAAAATATAATGGTTTTATTCTTGGAATAAACCCTATATTTCTTATAATTCCTGTTATTGGTCCTAATCTTGCTGAAATTTCAATATTATGCTTCATTTGATTCATTAAAATTGATTGAGCTTCATCATCTAAGTTATGACCTGTAGCTAATTTTGTTGCTTGAAGTTTTTTAGCATATTTATTTAGAGTATATCTTCTTAAAATCCCACAAATTGAGCATGGATTTGCCTTTGTTTTCTTTAATAATTCGTCTAATGTGTAACCAAGTTCTTCTTTATAAGAATAAATTTTTAATGGAATTTCATATATTTTACAAAATTCTTTTGCGTCTTTAATTGTTTTTTCTCTATAATTGTGAATGCCTTCATCTACTAACATGGCTGACAGTTCTATATCTCTTCTTTTAGAAGTTATTTTGTTTAATAAGTAAAGTAATGTTAAAGAGTCTTTCCCTCCAGAAACTGCACAAACTATTTTATCTCCTTCTTCAATTAAATTAAAGGTTTTAATTGTCTTAAAGACTTTTTTTTCAAAATATCTTATGAAACAATTTTTACATAATTTTCTGCCTGAGGAAAGAATAATTACTGCTTGAGTTTCACAATACTTACACATTTATCCACCTGAAATAACACTTAGAATTTTTATATTATCATTATTATTAAGATTAATATCTTCTGTTATTAATTCATTATTTCTAGAAACTAGAACTGTTGTATGATCTATTTTTAGAGATTTAAGTAAGTCAATTACTTTAGAAGTATCTTTTATTTCTAGATCAAGATTTTTATTTGTTCTTTCTATGAAGATTTTAATTTGCATTTTAATGAAATATTATTAATTTGTTATAAATTTTGAATAAATTGATTTTGCTTTATTTACACTATTTGCCTTTATTAAAACTCTGCCGTCGCTAAATGCTGTGAATTTATCAGAATAAATACAATATTTATTAATTTTAGCATCAGTAGATTTTGATAATCTTTTATGAAGATTTTTTAAATTTAATGGTTTTCCAATAATTTGAAAGGAATTTTGACCACATAATTTTAAAATTCCAGTGTATTTTTTACCTTCTAGATATTCAAAATTATTTTTAAAACATGTTTTACAATCTAGATTTTTTTTAACAACTAATTTTTGCATTTGCAAATTCCATATATTGAATATGAAAATTTCTTTGTTAAAATCTTGATTTGTTAATATTTTAATTGCTTCTGTTGATTGTATTGAGGAAATTAAATTTGTTATTGTGTTTAAAACTCCAACACTATCACAATTTTCTGTTAAGGATTCTTGTTCTTTGAAAATACATCTAAAACATGGAGTTTTATTAGGAACTATATTCATAGACATTGCATTAGATCCAAGAACTGCTGCATAAATCCATGGAATTTCATTAAAAATTGAAAAATCATTTATTAAGAATCTTGTTTCCATATTATCTGTACAGTCTAAAATTAAATTTGCTTTAAGTAATATATCAATATTACTATAATTTAGATCAAGAAGATAAGCCTCAATTTTAATTTTTGAGTTTATTTTACTTAATTTTTCTTTTGCTATAATTACTTTAGGATGCCCTATATCTAATTCATCAAATATGGTTTGTCTTTGTAAATTATCTAGTTCTATAACATCTCTGTCTATTAGAATTAAATTTATTCCAGCTCTAGCTAATAAATTTGCTGATGTAGAGCCTGTTGCTCCTAATCCAATAATTGCAACTGTTTTTTCTTCTAAGAATTTTTGTTTTTTGCCAATGAAACTTAGAAGTTCATGTTTTTGAT
This sequence comes from Candidatus Woesearchaeota archaeon, assembly GCA_018302785.1. Lineage (GTDB taxonomy): Archaea > Nanobdellota > Nanobdellia > SCGC-AAA011-G17 > JAGVZF01 > JAGVZF01. Next base: position 4,153 of record JAGVZF010000031.1, read on the forward strand.
AACGCATTTTATTTTAGTATTCTTATAATGCTGCCTGATATTTTATCTTTTGTTGTATAGACTAAAATACTTAAAATTATAATTATTATTAAAAATATTATAACTATTTTAACACTTCTGCTTTTAAAAATGCTTAATTGCATAAATTAGCATGGATAACTTAGTTTAAAAGTTTTTCTTTTTTTAATGATTTAAGTAATATTATACTTATTATTAATATAGGTATTATAAATAGCTGAGTTAGAGTTAAATTAAATAAAACTTGGGTGTCTTCTCTTAAAAATTCCATGAAAAATCTAAATATTGAGTAGATAATTATGAATGTGTAAAAAATAAATCCTTTTGGCTTTTCTTTCTTAAATAATTTTATTAAAATTATAAAAATCATTAAGTGACCTAGAGCTTCATAGATCTGAGTAGGATGTCTTAAACCCACAATATTGTCAAATTTAACTGCCCATGGTAAACTTGTTATTTTTCCATATAACTCCTGATTTATGAAATTACCAATTCTTCCAAAAATAATCCCAAATGAAAATGGAATTATAAAAACATCTGCTAAATCATAGAATGGAATTTTTCTTTTTTTGCTAAAGATTAAACCTGCTAAAAGAGCCCCAAATAAGCCACCATATAAGGAAACTCCCCCTTTCCAAATTTGGATAATTTGGACAGGATTTTCTATATAATAACTGGAATTATATACAAAAACATGAAATAATCTTGCAAATATTATAGAAAATGGGATTAAATATAATAAAAAATCATATATTTGATCTTTTGAGAGATTTCTTTTTTTTCCTAATTTTACTGCTATAAAAGAACCTATTAAAAATGCAAGAGCCATTATTAGGCCATACCATCTAATTTCTAAAGAGCTAATTTTAAAGATTACTGGATTAATCATAGAAATTGAATTTTTTTGGTATTTAAAAAATTATTCAAAATGTTTATAAATGAAAATTTTGATTAAAATCTTATGATTAAAGTTATTGCCTTTGATTTTGGAAATGTTATTTATAAGCTGCATCATAGGAAATTTATAAAAAATTTAAAAAAATATAGTAAATTAAGCTATTCAAAATTGTTTGATGAAATTCTAAATTCAAAAGAATATGATTTATTAGAAACAGGAAAAATCAGCTTTAATGAATACTTTAAAGCAATACAATATAAGGCAAAATTAAAAGCTACAAAGGAAAAATTAACTGAAGAAATTAAGGAAAAATTAACTGAAATTCCTTCTACTTTAGATATAATTTTAAAATTAAAGAAAAAATATAAATTAATTTTAGTGTCAAATGCAAATGAAATTGACTTTAATTATGTAATCAGGAAATCAAAGGCATTTAAGTATTTTGATGAATATATAATAAGTTATAAACTAGGATATATGAAACCTTCTTTTATGATATATTTAGAGCTAATAAGATTAGCTGATTGCAATCCTGATGAAATCTTATTTATTGATGATAAAAATAAGAATATTAAGGGAGCTGCTAAATTAGGAATTAAAGCAATACAATATAAGAATTATAGTAAATTACTAAAGGATTTAAAGAAATATAAAGTTAAATTGTAGTTCTTTTTATAAAAAGCTTTTTAAATATAGTTTTATAGGAAGTATATATGTTAAGATCATTAATTTGCACTTTTGTAGGACATGTAGATCATGGAAAAACTTCAATCGCGGATTATATTAGGGAGACCTCTGTCGCTAAGAGAGAGCCTGGCCAAATAACCCAACATATATCTGCATCAAAAATTCCTTTAGCTACAATAGTTAAATTATCTCAAGGATTAATAGATTTAAAAAAACTGAGAATAAATAGCTTAATTTTTTTAGACACTCCTGGCCATGCTTCGTTTACTAATTTAAGAAAAAGAGGTGGAAGTTTAGCTGATGTTGCTGTTTTAGTTGTAGATGTAAATGAAGGATTTAAACCACAAACAGAAGAAGCTATAGAAATTTTAAAGAAATTTAAAACTCCTTTTATAATTGCTGCTAATAAAATAGATTTAATTAGTGGTTATAGATCAAGTAAAGGAAATTTTATTGGCAATATTAGTAAACAACATGATTTAGTTAAGCAAGCTTTGGAAGAGAAAATATATAAGATTGTGGCTAAATTATCTGTGTTTAACTTAAATTCTGAAAGATTTGATAGAGTTGATGATTATACTAAGCAAATTGCAATAGTTCCTGTTTCAGCAAAAACAGGAGAAGGTATTTCTGAGTTATTGATGGTTTTAGTTGGATTAGCACAGAAATATTTAGAGAAAAAACTAGAAATTGATGAAAAAAGTTCGGGGCAAGCAACTGTATTAGAGGTTATTCAAGAAAAGGGAAAAGGTACAATTTTAGAAGTAATTTTATATAACGGAACTATTAAAGAGAAAGATAGTGTTGTAATTGGGGGAATAGACCAAGCAATTGTTACTAAAGTTAAGGCAATTTATCAGCAACAACCATTAAGGGCTAAGTATGAATTAGTTAGGGATGCAACTGCAGCTGATGTATTAAGGATAAGTTGTACAGAAGTAGAGAATATTTATGCTGGAATGCCTATAAAAGTAGCAAATAAAGATCTTGAGAAAATAAAAAAAGAAGTTCAAAGTGAAGTAGAAGAAGTATTAATTGAGACTGACAAAGAAGGAATAATTGTCAAGGCTGATTCTCTTGGGACTTTAGAAGCTTTAATAAGTTTACTTAAAGAAAAAAATGCTAAGATTAAAAGAGCTTCTATTGGTAATATTACTAAAAAAGATATTAGTGAGGCTAAAGCTGAAAAAAAAGAACTTAATAAAATTATATTGGCTTTTAATGTTAAACAATTAGAGAAAAGTGATATTAAAGTTATAAATCATGATATTATATATAAGATTATAGATGACTATGTGGATTATGTTAATAGCTTAGAAAAAGAGATTGAAGGTAAAGAATTAAAGAATGTTAGTTTGCCATGTAAAATATTATTATTAGAAGGATTTATTTTTAGACAAAGTAATCCTGCTGTTTTAGGTGTGGAAGTTCTAGGTGGAAAATTAAAAGTTGGAATGAAGCTAATGAAAGATGGAAAAAAAATTACAGAAGCTAAAAGTATTCAATTAGATGGAGAAAATACAAATGAAGTTGATAAAGGAAAACAAGTTGCTGTTGCATTTCCTAATGTTATGGTTGGAAGACAAATTAATACTGGGGATGTTTTATACTCTTTAATTAATGAAGAGGAATTTAAGAAATTAAAAATTTTAAAAAAATATTTGAGTAAAGATGAAATTGAAGTATTAAAGGAAATTATTGAGATTTATAGGAAAGAGAATCCGTTATGGGGAATTTAATTAATTATTTTCTTAATTTAATTCAAAATTTCGCTACCAAAACATTTATAAAACATTTCTTAGTAATAAAAATATGCCAGAATTTAAATTAGTAATAAATGATGTAAAGACAGGAAAAAGCTATCAGAAAGCAATAGCTGGAGAAGAATCAGATATATTTAAGAAAACTAAAATTGGATCTATAATAAGTGGAGATTCAATTGGATTTTCTGGATATGAATTTGAGATTAGAGGTGGAAGTGATAATTGTGGATTTCCAATGAGAAGTGATATAGAAGGAATTAACAGAAAAAGACCATTAGTTACAAATAGTATAGGGGTTCATATAAAAGGAAAAGGAATAAAGAAAAGAAAAACTTTAGTTGGAAATACTTTAAGTAAGTCGATTTCTCAAATAAATTTAAAGACTACAAAATATGGAAGTAAAAGTATTACTGAGATACTTGGAATTGTAGAGAAAAAAGAAGAAGTGAAAGTAGAGCAAGCACCTCAAACAACATAAATTCAAAATGGCTAATAGAGGCAATTTAGTACATGCATTATCTAGTGATCCCAATTATAGATCTGCTGTTAAAGTAAAATTAATCGATTTAATACCTAGAACATGGAGCTGTGTTAATGGGGCTTTATATGCACCACAAAATTTAATTGAGCGGGACATAATAGTACCTAATGTAAGATTAGTATTAAGTCATCTTGCAAGTAGACCTAAATATGTATCTATTAAGTATCAAGATATAGATGGAAATAGAGATAAAAGAAAAGTTGAAATTAATGAAATGTTGGGTTATGATATATTTATACCTGGAAGATATCCTGAGAGTGTTGAGCTTGAAGATGCTGGTATTGATAATGAAGCATTAGATTTTAGTAAATCTAAGGACTTTGCTAGATTTTTTACGGCAAAGGGATATAATGGAGATTTAGAATTTGCTTTGTTCGAGAATAATACTAGAAGTAGAATAAAACAATTTGTTAGATTATCTGACTATGATCTTAAAGTTAGGGTAAGTTGGAATTCAAATAATATTATTTCTAAAGGATTAGATAAAATCATAGGATTTTTAAGTAATGATTCTTCTATTTTTGAAAATGAATTATTAAAAGCAGTAGAAACTGAGCAATATGAAAGAGCTGCAGAATTAAGAGATAAAATTAGAAAAATTAAAGAGGAAAGAAAAGGGTTACGTCAATAGAAACGCTTATATAAATAAGTGTGAATTCTTTTTTATAAAAAATGACTTTATTAAAGACTAAAAAACAAATTGATAATACTGGAAATATAGTAGTTCAACCTGAGATAAATATAGGATTGGTTGGGCATGTAGACCACGGTAAAACGACCCTAACTCAAGCCTTAAGCGGAATTTGGACAGATACTCATTCTGAGGAAATTAAAAGAGGAATCACAATAAGATTAGGATATGCTAATGTTTCTATTTATAAATGTAGTAAATGTAAAGAAGCAGAAGCTTATAGTGTTAATGAAAAATGTAAAAATTGTGGAAATAAAGCAGAATTTCAAAGAAAAGTAAGTTTAGTTGACGCTCCTGGACATGAAACTTTAATGGCCACTATGTTATCTGGGGCTGCAATAATGGATTCTGCTTTATTAGTTATTGCTGCAAATGAAGAATGCCCGCAACCACAAACAAGAGAACATTTAATGGCATTGGAAATTACTGGCATTAAAAGTATAATTATAGTTCAAAATAAAATTGATTTAGTGAATGAAGAAGAAGCAAGAAAAAATTATGATCAAATAAAGAAATTTGTAGATGGTAGTATTGCTAAAGACGCTCCGATAATTCCTATTTCTGCTCAACATGATATAAATATTGATGCACTTTTAGAAGCTATTGAAGTTAACTTTAAGACTCCAAAAAGGGACTTAAGTAAAGATCCTATTATGTTTGTTGCTAGAAGTTTTGATATAAATAAGCCTGGACTGGAAATTGATAAATTAGTTGGAGGAATTTTAGGAGGGGCTTTAAAAGAAGGTGAATTAAAAATTAATGATAAAATTGAAATTAGACCTGGAATTAAAATTGAGAAAGAAGGAAGAACAATATGGCAGCCACTGGAAACAACTATTGTTGGATTAAAAACAGGAAATGATTCTATTAAAGAAGTAATCCCTGGAGGATCTATTGCTTTATTGACAGAATTAGATCCTTTCCTGATTAAGTCAGATAGTTTATCAGGAAATGTTGTAGGATATCTTAAAAAACTCCCTGATGTTTTTTATGAATTGAACTTAGAACCTAAGTTATTAGAAAGAATTGTTGGAAGTAAAGATAATTTAGTTGTTGCTCCTATAAAAAAAGATGAACATTTAATGTTAAATGTTAATAGTGCAACTACACTAGGGACTGTAACAGATATTAAGAAAAATATGATTCATGTGAAATTAAGAATACCAATATGTGCTACTAAAGAGGATAGAATTACAATTTCTAGAGTACTAAATAATAGGTGGAGATTAATTGGATATTCTAATATAGTCTTATAGAATTAATTTTCAATATTTTCTTTAGTTTCTTCTTTATTTGATTCTGTTTGATCATTATTTGTGATTATTCTAGCAACACTTACTAATTTATCATCTTCAACTTTCATTATTTTAACTCCTTGAGTATTTCTGCTAACTTGAGAGATACTACTTGCATTAACTCTAATTATTTTACCTTTCTTAGAAATAAGCATAAGTTCATGATTATTTTTTACAGTCTTTATTGAAACAACCTTTCCATTTCTTTCTGAGGTTTTAATGTTAATGACTCCTTTTCCTCCTCTATTTGTTATTCTATATTCATTTATTAGACTTCTTTTTCCATATCCATTTTCTGTTACTGTTAGTAAAGAATCATCATCAAATGTTGCTAGTTCTATTCCAATAACTTGATCATTATCTCTTAATCTTATGCCTCTAACCCCTGTTGCATTTCTTCCTATGCTTCTTATGTTTTTTTCTTCAAATCTTAGAGCTAATCCATTTTTAGTTCCAATAATATATTTTTGATTTCCATCAGTTAGTTTTACTCCAACTAATGAATCATTAGTTCTTAAGTTTATAGCGATAATTCCCCCTTTTCTTGGTCTGGAGAAATTATCTAATGAAACTTTCTTTGCAATTCCATTTTTAGTAACCATTATTAAGAATTCATTTTCATTAAATTCATTTATTGGAATCATAGAAGTTATTTTTTCATCTTTTCCTAGTAAAAGTAGATTTACAATGTTTCTACCTACACTATACCTTGAGGCACTTGGAATATTATAGGCTTTAATCCAATAAACTCTACCATCATTTGTGAAAAATAAAACATAATTATGGGTATTTGTAACAAATAAATGTTCTACAAAATCTTCTGATTTTATATCTGTAGCAATTATACCTTTGCCACCTCTTTTTTGTTGTTTATAAGTATCTGTCGGAAGTCTTTTAATATAACCTTGATGTGTTACTGTTACAACAACATCTTCTTCTTTAATTAAATCCTCGTCTTCTATATCATATTCTAAATCTATGATTTGTGTTCTTCTTGGATTATTATATTTTAATTTTAGTTCTATTAGTTCATCTTTAATTATTTTTAATATTTTATTTTCATCAGCTAAAATTTCCTTTAAATCAGCTATTAATTTTAGTAATGTTTGGTGCTCTTCTTTTACTTTTATTGTTTCTAAAGAAGTTAATCTTTGAAGTCTCATTTCTAGGATTGCTGTTGTTTGTTTATCACTTAAATTATAACTAGAAATTAAAACTGATTTAGCTTCATCTACATCTTTACTTGCTTTTATTAGTTTAATTATATTATCTATGTCTTTTAAAGCTATTATAAGACCTTCTAAGATATGAACTTTTGATTCTGCTTTTTCTAAATCAAATTGTGTTCTTCTTTTAACTACTTCTCTTCTATGATTTATATATGCTAGAATTATTTCTTTTAATGGAAGAATTTTAGGTTGATTATTTACTAGAGCTACATTCATAACATTAAAGGAAGATTCTAATTGGGTGTTTTTATAAAGTTGATTTAGAATAACTTCTGAATTGTGATTATTTTTTATTTCTATTAATATTCTAATTCCTGATCTGTCACTTTCATCTCTTATATCAGAAATACCTTCTACTCTTTTATCTCTGACTAGGTTTGCTATGTCTTCAATTAAAGAAGCTTTATTAATCATGTAAGGAATTTCTTTTATTATTATAGACTTTTCTGTTGTTTCTGCTACTCCTCTAACTATGACTTTACCTCTTCCATATTTATATGCATTTAAAATACCGCTTCTTCCCATTATTATTCCCCCAGTTGGAAAATCAGGACCTTTTAAAACTTGAATTAATTCGTTAATGTCCATTTCATTATTGTCCATTAATTTTAAGGTTGCATCACAAACTTCTACTAAATTATGTGGGGGCATATTTGTTGCCATTCCAACTGCTATTCCGCTACTGCCATTAATTAATAAATTTGGGATCTTTGATGGAAGTACAACTGGTTCTTTTAAAGAACCATCAAAATTTGGAATAAAATCTACAGTATTTTTATCAAGATCTAATAATAATTCTTCTGCAATTTTACTTAATCTTGCTTCCGTGTATCTATGCGCAGCTGCTGCAAAACCTTCTATACTACCAAAGTTCCCATGGCCATCTATTAATGGATATCTTAAATTAAAATCTTGAGCCATTCTTACTAAGGCATCATAGACTGCTATATCCCCATGAGGATGGAACTTTCCAATTACTGCTCCTACTGTTGTTGCTGATTTTCTAAAAGGCTTATTTGAAAATAAATTATCTTCATACATTGCATATAGAATTCTTCTATGGACTGGTTTAAGTCCATCTCTAACATCAGGAAGAGCTCTTCCAACTATTACAGACATTGCATAGTCTAAGTAACTTTCCTTTAGTTCTTCTTGTATTAATTTCTCCTTAATTTCAGTAGGCATTTTAATTATTTGCTATATTTCTTTTATCTTTTATTGTTAGAATTTCTAGATAAGAATCCCAATCAATTTCTGTTAGAAATATTTTGTTAGTTTCATCATTTAAGCTTTCAATTCTGTGATAAACTGCAAGTGCACTTTCTCCTGGCCAGAGCGGGAATACATCTCCAATATCCATTCTTCCTAATCTATCATTAAATGTGTAGATTCTCTGATTGCTTAATTCATGAAGAGTGCCACAGATATAAATATCTCTTTTAATACCCATTAAAGTAAATTTTTCTAAGGTATCATTTTCTTGTATATGTGGATATCTTCTAAAAGCTTCTTCCATTATTCTCATTATTCTAAAAAAATTTTCTTGACTTTGTTCACTTAATTGTAACATTAAATCATTAGTTTGTTTTCTAAGTGCCATTTTAAATATCTAAGTTTTTAACTTCAATTGCATGTTTAAAAATAAAATCTTTTCTCGGTTCTACTTCATCTCCCATTAATATGCTAAAGATTTGATCTGCTAAAACTGCATCTTCAATTATAACTTTTTTTAAGATTCTTCTATTTTGGTCCATTACAGTTTCATGTAATTCTTCTGCATCCATTTCTCCAAGACCTTTAAATCTTTGAATTACTATTTTATCTGAACCAATTTCTTTTAATAATTCTTGTAAATGTAAATCATCTTTAATATAATAAGAAGAATTTCCTTTTATTACTCTATACAAAGGAGGTTGTGCTATATATACATGACCATTTTCAATTAGTTTTGGCATTTGTCTATAGAAGAATGTTAAAAGCAATGTGGAAATATGATTTCCGTCGCTATCAGCATCTGTTAAAATTACGATTTTATGATATCTTAATTTAGAAATATCAAATTCTTCACCTATACTGCAGCCAAGAGCACTTATTAAAGATATAATTTCTTCATTATTAAAAATTTTATCTAATCTAGCCTTTTCTACATTTAATATTTTACCTCTTAATGGAAATATTGCTTGGGTTTTTCTATCTCTTGAGGCTATTCCTGTTCCTGCTGCACTATCTCCTTCTACAATAAATATTTCACACTTAGAAGGATCTCTTTCTTGACAGTCTGCTAATTTTCCAGGCAAACTCCCAGAGTCTAAGACTGATTTTCTTCTTGTTAATTCTCTTGCTTTTCTTGCAGCTTCTCTTGCTCTTGCTGCATTTATTGCTTTAAACATAATTGCCTTTGCTGTTGATGGAGTTTCCTCAAAATATTTTGAAAGGCCTTCATAAATTATGCTATCTACAATACCTTTAATATTTGAGTTTCCAAGTTTAGTTTTAGTTTGTCCTTCAAATTGAGGATTATGCATTCTAACAGAAATTATTGAGACTAGGCCTTCTCTAACATCGTCCCCTGTTAAATTTTCATTATTTTTATGACTGTTTAAGTTTTTGTTTATATAATCATTAATTGCTCTTGTTAAAGCTGTTTTAAATCCAGCTAGATGGGTGCCTCCTTCAATAGTGTTAATATTGTTTACATAGCTAAATGTTGTTTCTTGATATCCATCATTATATTGCATGGCAACTTCAATTTTTGTATTTGATTTATCTATGCTAAAATAAATTGGATCTTTATGAAGAATGTTTTTATTTTTATTTAAGTGTTGGACAAAACTAATAATACCTCCTTCATAGCAATATTCTTCATTTAATTCTGATCTTTCATCAGTAAATATAATCTTTAGACCTTTATTTAGAAAAGCTAGTTCTTTCAATCTTGTTGTGATTATTTCGTTTTGGAATTCAATTGTCTCAAAAATTTCTTTATTTGGTACAAATGTAATTTGAGTTCCAACTTCATCAGTAGTTCCAATAATTTCAAGTTCAGTTACCTTTTTGCCTTTTTCATATCTTTGTTTGTAGGCATTTCCGTCTTTTTTAACAATGACTTCAACGTAATCACTTAAAGCATTCACCACACTTAAACCTACACCATGAAGGCCACCACTTACTTTGTAGTTTTTGTTGTCAAATTTTCCTCCTGAATGAAGTATTGTCATGACAACTTCAACCCCAGGTATTTTTAATTCAGGATGTAAGTCAACTGGAATTCCTCTCCCATTATCTGTAACTGTTAGAGAGCCATCTTGATGAATTATAACTTTTATTAAATTACAAAAGCCAGCTAGTGCCTCATCAATTGAGTTATCTAGGACTTCCATAACTAAATGATGGAGACCTCTTAAACCAACATCTCCAATGTACATCGAAGGTCTCTTCATTACTGCTTCTAAATCCTTTAAAACTGTAATAGAATCTGCTTTGTAAGAATTATCTACCATGTAATTTTAAAAGTGCTTTTCTATATAAATCTTTCTTGCCTCAGAATGCCCAAATTTGGCCATTACGAGCCTTGTAGAGGCAAATTTTTTTAGAAAAATAGATAGGTTTTTAAAGGATATAATTGGATGAAGATTTTATGAATTTTTCATATTTTTTATTAAGATTTTTGAGCTCTAAAGAAGACTAAAACTAATATTTTAAATATAAGAAATTAAGAGTTTATTTATGATAAGAGTATTAATTGATACTAATTTTATAGTTACATGCTTGAAGTTTAAAATAGACTTATTCTCTGAAATTAATAGAATTTGTGATTTTAATTATGAACTTTATACTATAGATAAAACTTTAGATGAGCTAAAGAAATTAAAAAGTAAATTATCTTTGCAATTAATTGAGAAATTTAATATAAAAATTATTAAAACTAATGAAAATTTAGATGTAGATTCATTAATTTTAAAAATAGCAGATGAAAATACTATTGTGGCTACTCAAGATAAAGAACTAAAGAAAAAATTGAGAATTAAAGGTATTAAAGTCTTAGTAATAAGGAAAAAACAATATTTAATGATAATATGAATTTATGGCATCTCTAAATGATAAATTATTAAAAGATATCATGGATATTAATGAAGTTCCAGAAACAGACTTAGATGATATTAAGTTATTCTTTACACATTATAAGGATAATTATAACAAAAAAACAAAGGTTTTTAAATGGTTAGCTTGTTCTAAAGCACACTTAGAAATTACAAAATCTATAAGGAGATATAAAAAAATTAAAAATGTTTTATGAAAGTGAAATTAAATGCTATATAAGAGTGCCTCCTAATTTATTTGGAGGAGATACTAAAGATGCTATTGCAAAAACATTAAATGAACAGTTTGAAGGATTTATATCTAAAGACTTAGGAATTGTTATTTTTGTTTCTGAGATTGTTGATATTGGAGAAGGTGTAATAATTCCAGGAGATGGAGCAGCATATTATGAGACTATGTTTAAAGTTTATACTTTTAAACCAGAAGTTAATGAGGTTATTTTGGGAAAAATTACTGATATAGCAGATTTCGGAGCTTTTATAGAAGTAGGGCCTTTAGACGGGATGATACATATAAGCCAAACAATGGATGATTTTGTTAGTTTTAGTAAATCTAATGTGTTAACTGGAAGAGATAGTAAGAGAGTTTTAAGAGTTAATGATATTTGCAGAGCAAGAATTATTGCTGTAAGTTATAAAGAAGTTACTAATCCTAAGATAGGATTAACTATGAGACAAAGTAGTTTAGGAAATATAACTTGGATAGATCAAGAAAACAAAAAAGAAAAAGAAAAGAAAGTCAAAGTTGAGAAAGAAAAATGAAAAAAGCATGTAAAAACTGTAGGGCATTTGTAACTGGAGATGTTTGTAAAAATTGCAATTCTACCGATATTAGTGATAATTCTAAAGGAAGAATTACGATTATAGATGCTGAGAATAGTGAAATTGCAAAGAAGTTAAATATCAAGAAAAAAGGAGAGTATGCAATAAGGACATGAAAATAATTTCAGAACATAAAGATTTATTGCTTAATAGAAGAAGATTAGTTTTTGAAATTGAACATTTAAAGCAAGCAACTCCGAAGAAAGAAGAAGTTAAAAAATTAATAATTGAGAAATTAAAAATTCCTGAAAATTTAATAAATATTAAATTTATAAAATCTAATTTTGGTAATGGAACTTCTAGAGTTAATGTTTATGCTTATGATGATGAAAAAACTTTTAATGATATAGAAGTTTTTAGAAAAAAACCAAAGGTAAAGAAAGATGCCAAAAAAGCCCAAACCAAAAAATAAAATTCCAAGTAAAGTATGGACTAAGTATAGTTTAAAAGAAAATAAATTAGAGAAGAAAAATACTTGTCCTAAATGCGGACCTGGTAATTTCTTAGGTATTCATCATAATAGAGTTTACTGTGGAAAGTGTAAATATACTGAGATGAAGCTTAAATGAGCTTTCAAATATCAAGTAATTCTGCGGACAGAGGAAAAGATAATGATCATGTAATAGAATATCATGGAGTTATTGTTTCTTACAATTATGTTGCTAAATCAGGTGTAATTGAATTTCTAGATGATAGTGGAATTGGAGTAGTGAGAAGGAGGGCAAGGTTTAGAAGAGAATATGTGCTTGTAGGTTCAAGCTACACTTTAAATGTTGGCGAGGAAGTTAAATTTAATAAAGATAGAGAGTCAAGCCATGTTAAATTAAAAAATATTATACCAGTAAGCATAGAAGATAAAGTCAGAGAAGATTTAAGTAAAAAAGCATTAGAAGCGATGGTTCTTGTAAGTGAAAGATTAGCTAAATTAAGGACTAAAAAATAGATATATTTTAATAACTTGTATATCTTGAAGAATAAGAAACTGATGTGAAATCTGAAGAATTATATTTTGAACTAAATGAATCTTGAATTTCTCTAAAAGATTCATATTTTGTATGTTCTTGGTTATCTAAACTGCACATTTTTAATCAAAATTATAGCTCCTTTTAGGTATTTAAAGGTTTCTATTTAGTACTTAATAGTAGTGATAAATAGAAAGGTTTATATACTGGTAAGGCTCTATTATTTTTGTGATGTAATATGATTATTAATAGAAATGAAGTTGAAGTTGGGCCTCAAAGAAAGTTTAGGTGGGTACATGTTAGTGGTTATGAAACTTACATAGTTCCCCTAGATGAATCTGATAGAGTTTTGAATTCATATGATGAGGACAGCGAATTGATGATTAGCAGAGCTTATGGACCAGTTGATCCAATTAGAAGACCTCGAAGCGGGCCAGGTGGTTTCTATGAAGCTAAGAGAGTCAGAGATAGAAAAGTATTAAAAACAATTACTGATAGGCTTTTGGAAAGTGAAGGTATCAACACCGCTGATATTAAGTTTGGCGATCTAGAATCAAGAACTGAAGAGTAAACTAATTATCATCTAATTTAAAAACCCATTAATTTCACTTAAGAGTCAAATTGAAGCTCTATTTTATACTATTTATTTACTATAAAGCCCCCATTTAACATCTTCTTTTATTATTTCTTCAATTTGTCCAATTATATTTTTGAGTAATCTTGTAGACTTTGTTTTCAATATAATTTTTCTCATAAGAATATCACCATTGTAAGACTAATTAAATATTGTGATTTTCGTAATTCACAGTTAATTTTAAATACAACAAATTCAACATATTTTTATGTCTTCAAAATTCTTAATAATAGGTGACTTACATGGCAATAAGCCTAAAATTTATTTTAAGGATTTTGATTATATAATTGCACCTGGTGATTTTTGTAGTGATAAAGGATTAAGGCCATTAATGAAAAAATGGCTAAATAACAAAAATACAATCAAGGATTTTGATAAGTTCATTTCGAGAACTGTTGGCAATAAGAAATATAGGACATTAAAAAAAGAGTCGTTAAAGGTAGGTAGGAGTATTCTAAGTTATTTAAACTCCTTCAGTAAACCAGTTTTTATAGTCCCTGGTAATTGGGACGAAAGCTACGCAAAATCAAGGATAAAAAATATGGAGGCAAGTAGATATAATTATGCCAGGTCTTTCCTTGACTATTTTCTGGGAGACAAAACTAACCCTTATTTAACTAAGGGTCTAAAAAATATCTATGATTGTCAATATAAATTGTATAAGTTTGAAAATTTCAATATCATAGGCTATGGATTAAGTAGTAATAATGAGAAGGACTTAGTAAAAAGCAGAGAAGAAATAAGATTAACAAAAGTGCAATCTGCTAAACTTAATAAAGATTATAATAAATTAATAAAGAAACTAGAAAATGCATATTCGGTAAAGGATAAAAACAAACCAACTATTTTCTTATCTCATAATGTTCCATTTAATACAAAGTTAGATATTCTAATTAATAAAGAATCTGAGCATCATAAAAAACATTTTGGATCTACTGTAGCTTTAGACTTTTGTGAAAAATATCAACCATTAGTTTGTATTGGTGGGCATATGCACGAGCACTTTGGTAAGGATAAAATTGGAAAAACTACTGTAATAAATGCAGGTTTTGGAATTTATGTCAACACTTTACTAGAAATTGAAGGAAATAAAATTAAGAAATTAAAGTTTTACAGAAGAAAAAGCTAATAAACTTATTATTTCTGGAAATATTATGGATACCTATTCAGAAACTACTTATAGTGACAGAAAAAATGGTTTTAGGTTGACTACAGAAATTAGAGATTGTTATTCTGATAGCAATGCGACTTCTGCAAGAGTAACTACTTACTTAATTTCTGAAAATGGAAATACTAAATACGCTACCGAAGTAATGAAAAGACTTCATAAAGGAAGCCCTCGAGTAAGTTTAAGTGGTACATTGGAAGATGCGGTAATTGCACATTTTAAGGAAGTTGAAGATTTAAGAAGAAATGTTGGCAGAAATCCTAGATTTTCTGAAATCAGAAATTGGGATGCGGCTGACTTTACTATAAAACATGAGGGAGAAAGAAGGGATGGCATTAAGTAATATATCCTAAAGGTAACCTTTTCTAACGAGCTACTTATTAGGATAGTTAGTTTGTAACTAATTATTTTCGTTTTAAGTATTTTATGCATTTTTCTAAAAGTTTTTTAAAGTCTTTTTCTTTAACCCATTCTTTTGCGATAAATTCTCTTAATTCCCTATGAACTTCATAACCTCTATCGCTAACAAACCATAAATCATTAAATTCTATATTGAGAAGTATTGTTAAGGCTTCTTTCAAATCTGATGTTTTTTCTTTTCCAATTTGTTTTTCTACATCTTTCCAGAAGAATTGATGAAAATTAAAATGCATTATTTCATGTCCACACGTGACAAGGACATTAGCAAAAGAGGAAAAATAATTTACAAAAAACCATTCATAATCTCCTCCATCATAAGGACATCTTCCTGCTGTTGTTATATACACAGTTACATCTTTGGCTATTATCTTTTTTCTAGTAATTTTCTCAAGTCTTTTAAAATATTCTTTCTCAATTAATTTCCATGACTTTTTAACTCCTTCAACAAAGTAGTCAATTAACTTCGAATCATGAATTATAGCAACTTCTTTTTTCAATTCATTTTTACATTCATCAAAACTCTTATCTTTACATATCTCAACCCATTTCTTAGGCATATTTTTTGAAAAGTCCATAAATTGATATTTAGAATTCGCTGTCTCCCAGATATTTTTTAAATCTCTTTCCTTGTCAAAAACAAATTTTAATTTAGAGTTCATATTAATTCAAGCTAGTTTGAATTTTTAATCTTTTTCTTTTCATAAGAAAAAATTGTTAGTTTTGGATTACTCAATTTAAACTGATTTTAGCCCAATTTAGTCATGTGGGCCTAGGCAGAATCGAACTATGAACTGATCAGTGTAAAGTAATTAACAAATCTTAGTTTCTTTATAATCTAGATTTTGAGCTTCTTCTACAGAACTGAAGCAAATTAAATTTTCTTTTGAAATTCTATCTGCATAAGTACAATAGCAATAATGATAAACTAAAGAATTTTTATTTCCTACTAACTTTGTTCCTTGTGGGCAGCCAAGATTTACACAGTTATTTATAGGATTAGAAGCTTCTCTAAAAATTGAGTCATATTTTATGTCTGGTTTAAAAGATTTAGCTGCTGCATGACCATTTTTTATCATTTCTAGGTTTACAAAAGTACCATCTTTTAAATATACATATCTTAGAAGTCTGCCAAATCTATCTGTTTCACTAATATCTTTTTCTAGAATAACTTCTTTGTTTAAAACTAGGGACTTAAGATAATCTGTAGCTTCTTTATAGTATTTTTTACCTTTTTCAGGAGTGTTTATTCCAATTAATCTTACTTTTTGATTATTTTTAATCTTAATTGTGTCTCCATCTATAACTGCTATAACAAAAGCTGTTTCTTTTGTTGAATTATTTATAGAGGATTCTTCTTTAAGATCAAGGGCAAGATTACCCTGAGGATTTTCATTAAAAGAACATGAGCTAATTAAGATTAAAATTGAAATTAGAAAAATTATAGATATTTTCATAAAATTGGGATTAAAATTATATATATAAATATGATGAATTATCTTAAATTATAGAAGTCTTCTCTTGAAAAACCTTTACCAGCTATTGTATCATCTAAAGCCGTATACATAATACTATACACTTCTCTACTTACTTTAGTTCCTAAATGCACTCTTAAACTTACAGGAGATACTTCTTGACCATTAATTTGAGTAATTTGAAGAAAATGTGTATATGCTCTAATAGATTCTTCTTGAACGTTTTTAAGTAAGTTTAAAGCTTTCAATTGATCTTCTGGAGACTTAGGCTTATCTAAGTCTATGATTACTTCTAATTTTGGTATATCTGTCTTTAAATTCATATGATTAAAACCCTAGAAGAACCTCCGAAGAGATTCTTCTGGGGAAAAAAGAGGTGATTCTAGATAGGTATCCTAACTAATATATAAACTTTTCGGTATATCTTCATTATCCAGTGGTTACAAATATAGTAAAAAGATTTATAAAGTGAAATTGGGCTTTTTATGCTATGCATGATCAAATTCTAGATATGCTTCTAAAGAAAGATGAAATAACATGGCAGACTATATTATATGAGCTAATAAAGACCGAAAAAATCAATCCATGGGACATAGATGTTTCATTATTATCACAAAAATATTTACAAACTATAAGAAAATTACAAGAAACAAATTTCTTTATATCTGGAAAAGTAATTTTAGCAAGTGCAATTTTATTAAAAATTAAATCAGAAAAATTAGTTTCTGAGGATATAGCAGGATTTGATCGTCTAATGTTTTCAAATGATGAATTAGAAGAAGTTGAAGATTTTAGTAATAATGATAGAATAGCAGAGTTAAGAAGATTAACTGGAAGTCCTAGGTTAACTATTAGAACCCCTTTGGCTAGAAAAAAAAGAGTTACATTACAAGATTTAGTTGTTGCATTAGAAAAAGCATTAGAAATTGATAAGAGAAGAACATTAAGAAGAATAGAATTAGGGAGAATTCCAGAAGATTTACATATTCCTGAGAAGAAAATTGATATTAGTAAGATTATAAAAGATGTTTATGATAAAATAATTGGATTCTTTGAAATTAAGAAAAATAAAGAAGTTACATTTACAGAATTAGTATCAAGTAATAAGAGAGAAGATAAAATTTTAACATTTGTTCCTTTATTGCATTTGGCAAATCAAAGTAAAATTTCTATAGATCAAAATGAGCATTTTGGGGAAATTACAGTTACTATGTATCGAGAACCTAAAATAGAATAGTTATTTTAATTTTTTTATAAGTTCATTTAAACTTAAAAGTTCTTCTTCTCCAGTTTGCATTGATCTTAATTTTAATTTATTTATTTTTGCTTCTTTTTCTCCTATGAAAATTACATAAGGAATTTCTAACTTACTTGCATAATCTAATGATTTACTTATTCCTCTTTGAAGTAAATCTATATCTGAGTTAATATTATTTTTTCTTAATTCATTTAGAATTTCAATTGATTTTTCCAGTTGATTTATTGAGATTATATATACTTTTGTAATATTAGGGATTTTTTGCTTGTCTTTTAGAATTTCAATAATTGGATCTATACCAAATGAAATACCTACAGCACCATAATTTAATTTATTGTCTGTAAAACTTGATATTAAATTATCATAACGACCTCCTCCTAGAATAGAGCCTTTAATTTTTGTATTCAATGAATAAACTTCAAATACAGTCCCAGTGTAATAATTAAGACCTCTTGCTAATGTAATGTCAAATTTATAGTTTTTAACTTTAAATATATTAAGTAGTTTAATTAATTCTTTAATTTGAGATACTCCATTTGGCGCTATGATACTTAGATCCTCTAGGGAATTTTTATTTTCAAGAATATCAAATAATTTATTTATAGAAGATTCAGAAATTCTTTTTTCTTTTAGTTCATTTATAACTCCTGCCTTACCTATTTTAATTAATTTATCTATGGAAAGTAATGCTTGTTCTTGTTTATCTTCTTTAATATTACAATATTCAAGAATTTCATTTACTAGAACTCTACTATTTATTAATATTTCATAATTTATATCTAATTTTTCAAATACATCATTAGTTAATTTTAATAATTCAGCTTCAGCAATGGAAGAATTAACTCCAATTACATCACAATCAGCTTGTGTAAATTGTCTATATCTTCCTAGTTTAATTGGACCATCTCTAAATACTTCTCCTATGTTGTATCTTTTAAAAGGAATTTTTACTTGTGGATTATTTGATATAAACCTACATAATGGAACTGTTAAATCAAATCTTAATCCTAAGTCTCTTTTACCTTGGTCTTTTAATTTAAATATTTCTTTATTGATTTCTGAGCCGCCAGCTGATTTTTTAGTTAAAACTGATAAATTTTCAATAATAGGACTTTCTAAAGGTAGGAAACCATATTTTTGGAATATTAACTTTAAAATTTCTTTTAGATCTTCTCTTAATTTAGCTTCTTTTCCATATAAGTCCCTTGTTCCTTTTGGTGGTTGAAATTCCATATTTTACATAAATTTTATTGTATTCATAAAGGTTTCTGTATTATTTTAAGAAAATAAATGCGATAGGGGAGAGTCGAACTCCCGTATAAAGCTCCACAGGCTTTCGCCCTACCGTTGGACCACTACCGCCATACTTTGCTATTAATTTAAATTGTTTATAAATTATTTGTTTTAAAATTCTAGAATAATTAGAAATTTGTTTTATTTTAATGAAGTTATAACTATTTAAATTAGAATTATATATGAATACAACCAGCACTTTTTGTGCCTTTATCCTCGTTAATTATCATTTCCATTTTGTTATATAAATAGGATATTTAATTCATATATAAATTTATCTAAATATTTTATTTTCTAAAGATTTTTGAGAAAAAGCTTTTTTTATGAGATTCAACTTCATAATATTCATTAACTAGATTAGAAGCTAATTTCTTAAAATCAAGGCTGCTTTGACTAAATGGGTACAAATTGACAATGCTATCTTTATAATGATTAGATAATTTTAGATTATCATCATTATGAATTATCCCAAGAATATCATTTTTTAAAAGTAATTTTATATCTGCTTCTGTAAAGAAATCATTTTGAGATGCTTTGTTAATTATAATTCCTTTAATTGGTTTTTCATAGTAATTAGCAATTCTTATTGTTTTTAGAGCATCTGTTAAACAAGAAGTTTCTGGATTTACTACTATAATAATTTCATCTACAGAATTAATTAAATGAATTGTTTCATAATTATTACCTGATGGAGCGTCTATTAATACATAATCAGTAAGTCCATCTAAACCATATAATGATTTCTTTAAATTATTAAAATTAGTTTTTCCGATGTAGCTTGTTGATATTGATAATGGAGCTATTCTTAATCCAGAAGGAAGATGATATAAGGATTCTAGGATATGATATTTTCCAAGTAAAACATCTTGCATATTTCTAGAAGTATTTATTAATCCTAAATTTAAAGAAAGATTTGGATTGTTTAAATTAGCATCAACTAAAATTACATCTTTATTAAAATAACTTAAGGCAGAAGCTAAATTTATTGTACAAGAAGTTTTGCCTGCACCTCCTTTTCCTGAAGCAATTAAAATAAATTTTGTCATTTCATAGATTCTTGGACTAGAGCAAAAAATTCTCTAGTTTTGTAATAATAATCAGTTATAACTGGAATGTCTACATTTACAGTTCTTCTGTTTAAATATGATATTAAAGTAACATGTTTTCTAAATTCCTCTTTTTTACCAAATTCTGCATTAAATATACTTTTCATTAAAGTATAAAGATTTAGGTAAATTTTAGCTTTGCCTTTGAATTCCTTTTTAAATAATTCTAATCTGGCTTTAGAAGAGTCAGGAATTTGTCTTAATTTACCTTTATCTTTAAGATACAAAAGATATTCTAAGAAAGTAAAATCAAAAGAGTTAATTAATCTTTCAATAATATTTTTTATAACATCTGCTGTTCTTGTATATTTTAAAGTAACATGAACTAAGTGATCAGCTCTTTTAATTTCTTCTAATGCTTTATTTTGATTGTCTTCAATTAACATTATCTAAATTTGTAACTCCTGCTGATTATAGTATCAATGTCATTTATAAAAGGCTTTGCATTATTTACATATTGTTTAATTTTATTTATATTTAAAGTTTTTAATTTAAAGTCATCTGCTAAGATTACATAGCTTCCTTTTCTATTAAATTCCATTTGTGATTTTTTATGAAGTTGTAATAGTTTTCTTAATTCATCCATTGTATAAATATAAGTTCTGTCTATATTATATTTTTTAGCAAGATTAGATTTAAATAAGTCAAATCTTAAATCAAAGTTTTCAGGAATATTATATAATCTCCTAAATTCTTTTTCATATTGTAATAAAGCTTCCATAGCACTTACCATTCCTATATAGATATTTTCTGCTATTGCCATTAAAATTTTGTTGTCATTAACTGTAGGAAAAGTAACATAGCATAGATGATCTGCTGTTTTTATACACTGTTGAGCCTCTTTTAGTAAAATAAGGGATTTCTCCATGAAATTAAAAGGAGAATGTTATTTTTAAATATTCCTAAAATAGAATTATTACTTATTATCTTGAATTTTAACAATTGCTTCTGCAATATCACCATTTGTCTTAGTTAATGCTTTTTGTGCTTCTTCTTTTGAACAATCTGTTGATTCCATTACAGTTTTTATATCATCTTCATTATAAGAAAGTAAAGGTTTCTCTTCAAATTCTCCTATAATTTGAAATGTATCTTGACCCATCATATTTATCATAGAAACTTGTGGATTGTTAAAAATAAGTTGTTTATTTGAAGTTTTTATTATTACTTGCTTGGCATCAATTTCTTTTTGTTGAATACCCATCTGCTTCATCATTTGTTGCATTTTCCTAGGATTCATGCCGGGTATCATAAGAAAAAGTGTAGAATTATTTCAAGAACAATTACACCTATAATAAATAAAATAACTACTATAGGTGTGAATGTTATTTTACTTGTTGACTCTTCTGAGTATCTTACAATACCTCCCATTCCTGAAGGCATAGTAATTTTGTTATCTGCCATATTTTTAATGATATTAGTAAGTTTAAAAAGATTTTGATTTATGCCTTAGAATCTATTGAAGCGGATTCTCTTGATTTCATGAGTGAATGTAGTAATGATACTAAATCTTGTGTTTTAGATGTTTGATGTTTTTTTAGGAATTGTTCAGCTATAGGTGTTAAAAGAATTCTAAAGTAGGTTGAACTATCACATAAAAATGGGCCAAGGTAACCTATGCAAAATCTTTCAGTATCTTTATCATAAGTTCTAATTAACATATGATTCCATGAATTCTCTAAATTCGAGTTTTGGTCGTAATTAGCTATGTTTGGCGTCATTTTAATTAAAAAGTGTAGGTAGGCTATAAGCCACCTTCTGTTGGTTTTCTTTTCAGAAAAAACCATCCCAACATTCTACTAAGCGTCTTTAATA
>JAGVZF010000026.1 GCA_018302785.1 Candidatus Woesearchaeota archaeon
GGATTAGAAACTAGTGTTTAAGTCTAATTATTTTATATTGTTTTACAATAAGGGTACTGCCAATAAAAGACTTACTGTCAAAATTGCATAACTTACATGTCTGATATACCTGTTCGTATATAAATTTGGATTTTTCACAATTTTCAAATAGAAAGGAGCTATAAGTATAACTATAGGAGTTAAATATATTAAATTAAATGGTAGTATTCCTATGCTTTGAATTTTAAAGAATTTATCATTTAATAACATTAAGAAAAATGAGATTATTGCAATAAACATTAAAGTAAATGCTAATATTTTTACTCTATTTTTATTATATGTTATTACAGAGCTTTTATACTTTAATTTCTTTTCTAAATCATAATGATGAAGTCTATAAAATAAAAATCCAGAAGTTTTTGTTAATGTTACAAAAATTAAAGCTAAAATTGGAATGTTAAAAGATGTTGTAAATAAAAACCATCCAGCTAAAAACCTTAATATCTGGCCAAGCATACCACAAGATATAAAATCCCAGTTTGCTGATTCTTTAAATCTAAATGGCTTTAAGGTATAAGTTAATTGATTAATTAAAGTGAATAATACTGCTATGAAGAAAAATAAATTTATTAATGTTGAAAGTACTAATGATAAAGAAATTAATATTATAGCCATTATTATCCCAGTTTTTTTGCTAATTTTTCCAGCAATTATAGGTCTATTCTTTTTTTCATTATGAAATTTGTCTACATTAATATCACTTAAGTCATTTAAAATATAAAGACCTGACCACATTAAAACTCCTAGAATTGCAAAGCCAAGAATAAATTCTTTTAATGGGGGCAATTTATTTAATACTAAGTAAGAAGCTAGAAGCATTACCCATAGTGTTTTTAGCCATAAAAGAGGCCTGCATGATCTTATAATATTAAGTAACTTTTTCACAATAAAAATTATATTTCTAAGGATTATAAAACTTGTGATTTTTCATATCAGAAAAGTATAAATATGAAGCTAATTAAGGTTAATTTATGAATAAAAGAGGTTTAAATAGCTTAGATATTATTTCCTTAATTTTACTAATAGTACTTATTATATTAACATTTACAGGAGTCTTTTATGAAAAAGAAATTAAAGGGTCTCCAACAGCACTCCCTACAGTTCATGAATTTTATGGATCAGTTACATGTATAAATAACCAACAAATTATTAATGGTCATAACTTAATTGCTAAATTAGGGAGTAATAACTATATTGGTTCTATTGACAATGGAAATTATCATTTATTTGTTGAAAATGGTGTAAATGGTCAAAATATAGATTTTTATATTGATAATGAAAATGTTGAAGACAGTACTTTTCAATCATTTGGATTTACACAAAAGAATTTTATTATAAGTAATATTTATTGTGCGAATTTACCTGGAATTAATGGTAATTCTCCAATAGATAATCAACAAATAACACAAAATAGTGTAGATGTAACATTTACAAACTTAAATTTTATTATAGGGAGTATAGGAGAAACACATTTGCATTTCTATATAGATAGTGATGTAATTCCTTATATGTTTTATAATGGAAATTCAAATATTATTCAATATAATAATTTAGTTTCCTCAAATGCACAAAGATTAAGTGCAAATTCTTTTAGAATTACTGGATTAAATGATGGAAATCATATAATAAGACTAATTTTAGCTAATATAGATCATACAGAGCTTCAAAATTTAGAGGCAGTAGATTCTATTTTATTTAATGTTAATACTCAAGTGCCTTCTGGAAGTAGTGGTGGAGGAGGTTCAGGTGGTGGCGGTGGAGGAGGAAGTAGAATAAGAGAGCAATGTAATGATCTTAGAGACAATGATAATGACACAAAGGTAGACTATCCTGAAGATCAAGGATGTAGTAGCAGATTAGATGATAATGAAATAAATCCCGTACAAATAATTTATAAATGTGATGATAGGATAGATAATGACTTAGACAATTTAGTTGATTTAGAAGATCCTGGATGTGTAAATAGTAATGATAATTCTGAAGAAAATTCCTTTATAAATGAAACCTCTAGTAATGACACAAGATTGCCAATAATTCCAACTGAGTATAACTTTGAAAATACTAAAAATATAATATTGATTATTATAATAAGCCTAGTTTTAGTAGTTTTAGTAGTTTTCTTGATTTATTTCAAAAGAAAGGATTAAAAAGAAAATATGAATCTAAATTATCCAAGTTGCTTTCATAAAATTTAAATAATAGTTTTGAGATGGTATAGTTATGGCAAGAAAAAATAAAAAACCCAGGATTATTGGAAAAGTAGTATTTATTTTAGCAGTTATTTTAGTAGTTTACTTAGTTAGCGTTAATGCTTATTTATTTAATTTAAATTCTAATCTTAACAGCCAAATTAAGCAAATTCAAGAATCAAAAAATAATGAAGATAAAAAAGAAACTTTTAAGTTAAGTGTAGGAAGTGAAGGAAATTATGTTGATATTAAGTTGCCTGCTGTAAATAAAGATTCTAAAGGTGTTATTACAAACCTTGAAGTAAGAGCTATTAAAGGCAATGGTAAAACATTAGTTGATATTGATAATTTACTTTTCTGGGCAGATACTCAAAATAGCATAAGAATGGCTAAAGAAGTTGCGTCAGAAGTAACAAATATGAACTTAAATGATGTAGATTTGTATTTTGGGGTTGAAGCCGGAGATGCTCAAATTATTTCAGGACCAAGTGCAGGAGCTGCATTAGCAATTGCTACAATAGCTGCTGTAGAAGGTAAAACATTAAATGATAAGGTTATGATTACAGGAACTGTAAATCATGATGGAACTATTGGACCTGTTGGAGAGATAGCAGAAAAGGCCAAAGCTGCTAAAGAAGCAGGAGCAGAAATATTTTTAGTACCTTTATTACAAGGTCAAGAAGTAATTTATGAAAGAACAGAACATTGTCAAAAATTTGGGGGCAGTCAATTTTGTACTATTGAGCAGATACCTAAAAAAATTAATATAGAAAAAGAAATTGGTATAAAAGTAGTTGAGGTACAGAACATAAAAGAGGCAATGAGTTATTTTTATAGTTAAGATGGATTTAGAAAGATTAAAAAAAGAACAAATTGAGTTTTCTAGTAAGGTTATAATTAAAGATTCTTTTAAAGAAATTAAAACTATAGCAGGATGTGATCAAATAGTATTAGAAAATGAAATACATTCTTGTGTAGTGGTTTGCGATTTTGAGAATATGTCTATAATTGAGAAGACTTTTGCAAATAGAAAAGTTGAATTTCCTTACATTCCTGGATTTTTAGCTTATAGAGGAGCTCCTGTAATTATAGATGCATTTAGTAAATTAAAAAAGAAACCTGATTTATTATTAGTTGATGGAAATGGTATTTTACATCCAAGAAGATTTGGAATTGCTAGTTATTTGGGTATTGCTTTGAATATCCCTAGTATTGGGGTTGCAAAGAAATTATTAATCGGTAGGGTTGAAAAAGAAAGAATTTTAGTTGCTGATGAATTAAGAGGGGTGAAATTTGAAGCTAAAAAAGGTGCAAATCCAGTTTATGTTAGTCCTGGGCATAATATTAGTGTACAAAGTAGCTTAGAAATTGTGAGAAAATGCATGAGATTGCCACATAAAATGCCAGAACCATTACATTTAGCACATAAATTTGCTAATAGAGTTAAGAAAAAGAATAAAGAGTAAAAAGATTTATCAATTTAAGTTATTTCTATATTTTATGGGCCTGTGGTCTAGTGGCTATGTCAGAAACTTTTTAAAAAAGTTTCATCAAAAGTTAATAAAAAACTAGAAATGTAGTAAACACAACTCTCACTCAGTTGAGGTCCCAGGTTCAAATCCTGGCAGGCCCACTTTAGTACTTTAAATTATATAGCTCCTTAATGAATTTGAGTATATATGGTCTTTCTCGAAGAATTCTTCTAGCGCGTAAGTCATAGATTTTATCGTGTTTTACTTCGCTTTCATATGCAGCTCTTGCAATAGTTTCAGAAAAATCTTCGGCTACATGTATAAATTCATGCACTATAGTGATGTCTAGATCTCTAGTGCTTTCTATATTGCATGTATAAACTCTTATTTCTAGATTATCAGGGCACCACAATGCCTTTAAACCTTTATTTTGAGGGTGTGCTCTGAATACAATTCTTCCATCCTCTTCAGCAAATTCCCTAATTCTTGAGATTGTTAACATTTAGATGCAGTAGCCGGGACTCGAACCCGGGTCAAAAGCTTGGGAAGCTTTCATACTGCCACTGTACTACTACTGCAAGCATAATATTTAAATAAGTACACTTTTTAAAAAGATTGTGAAAAAGTTTTATATTACTACCGCCATAGACTATGTAAATGCTGATCCTCATATAGGGCACGCTTATGAGAAAATTATTGCTGATGTCTTGGCAAGATGGCATAGGTTAAAAGAAGAAGATGTTTTCTTTTTGACAGGAACTGATGATAATGCTTCTAAAAATGAAGAAGCTGCAAAAAAAGCAAATATTCCAGTAAAAGAATTTGTTGATAAAAATGCTAAAAAATTTGAACAATTGTGTAAAGAGCTAAACATAACTAATGATGATTTTATTAGAACAACTGAGCAAAGACATGTAAAAGTTGCCCAGGAAATTTTTAAGAAGGTATTTGATAAAGGAGACATATATAAAGATTATTATGAAGGATTATATTGTAAAGGATGCGAGGCATTTTATACAGAAAAAGACTTGACTAATGGAAAATGTCCAGAACATAATGTTGAACCTGAATTTTTGAAGGAAGAAAGTTATTTTTTTAAGCTGTCTAAGTACAAAAAAGATATAATTAAATTAATTAGGCAGCAAAATTTAGTTTATCCGGATCAATGGAGAAATGAAATTCTTTCCAGATTGGAAAAAGAAGGTACAAAAGACCTGAGTGTTACAAGAATAAATAGAAGTTGGGGTATTAAATGCCCTATTGATGGAAAACATGTTATTTATGTGTGGTTTGATGCTTTAATAAATTATTATAGTGCAACTAGAAATAAAGGCAATGAAAAATATTGGCCTGCTGATGTACATTTAATAGGTAAGGGAATTAATTGGTTTCATTCGGTAATATGGCCTGCAATATTATTTTCTTCTGAAATTGAACAACCTAAAAAAATATTGGTTCATGGATATCTCACAGTCAATGGGCAAAAAATTGGAAAAAGTTTAGGTAATGTAATTGACCCTATTAATTTAGTAGAAAGATATGGTGTTGATCAACTAAGATATTTCTTAGTTAGAGAAATTCCTTTTGGAGAAGATGGAGATTTTTCAGAAGAAGCTCTTAAAGCTAGAATTAATAATGAATTGGCAAATGATCTAGGTAATTTAGTTAGTAGAGTTTTAACATTGGTTGAGAATAATTTTAATAAACTAAAGAAAACAGAAATGGATGATGAACTAATTAAAGAATTAAATTTAGATGAAATTAATGACCGTATGAATAATTTTGAATTAAATAATGCATTAAATGAAATTTGGAGATTTATTAATGAAGTAAATAAACATATAAATAAAGAAAAAGTTTGGGAGTTAAAAGGAAAAGAATTAGAAAAACATCTTTACACTTTAGTTGAATCAATAAGAATTATATCCATATTATTAAGTCCTTTTATTCCAAGTACTTCGGATAAAATTAATAAACAGCTTGGAATTAAGAATGGAAATTTTAAAGACTGTAAATTTGGACTAGTTAAAGAATATAAAATAAAGAAAGGAAAAGTTTTATTTAATAAGGTATAGATGATAAGAAAAGCTACTAAAAAGGACATTAAGGCTATTGCTAGTATTGAAGCTAACTCAGGATACTTGTTTAGAGACAGAATAGATTTGAATTCTGAAATATCTAAAATCAATAAAAACTTTGAGAAGGGTTGTGATTACTTTGTTTGTTGTAGTGAAGAAAATCCAATAGCGTACCTTGCTGTTTTTACAAAGAAAAAAATATTAAAAATAGACTATCTTTCGGTTTTGAAAGAGTATCATGGCAAAGGTATAGGGACTTTATTTTTGCAATATGTAGAAGATTATGCAAAAAAGCATAATTTTACAAAAATCTTTTTGGAAGTAAATAATAGAAATTATCCTGCTATAAGTTTATATAATAATTTTGGGTATTATGTAACTAAAGTCAAAGTTAGAACTAATTACAGGAAAAAAATTATTAAATTGTTTATGGAAAAGAATTTAAATGTATAGGGAGGTATTACCGAAATGGAAAGGCTACAAATTGGAGTAATGGGCTCTTGGAGATTGAATTTGCCAAGAAGTTCATACCAAATAGCAGAGGAAGTCGGAGAGGAAATAACAAAGAGAGGTCATGTTTTAGTAACTGGAGGCACAACTGGAATAGGAGAATATGCAAGAAAAGGTTGCATGAAGTTTAAAGGTGTAAATATAAGTATAATCCCTCAGTTAAAATCCAATTATAAGTATATTGGCAAATATACCGACTTGATAATTAGCAGTGGATTCACAGAAGAAGGCAGAATTGCAATTATGATAAATTCCTGTGATGCAATCATTGTTATTGGTGGTTCATCGGGAACT
>JAGVZF010000035.1 GCA_018302785.1 Candidatus Woesearchaeota archaeon
CAATCCAAATCAAAATCAATATTTCTATAAATAGTACTATTACTCTTAACCAATTATCAACATTACCCATTGAGAAATATCTTATTGTGCTATAAGCTAGAGTTATTATACCTCCAAATAAAAATCCGCCTGCCATAAATTCAATTCCAAAATATAATCCAAAAATAATAGCTATTATTCCTATAATAGCAGTTATAATAAATACATTTCTTTGATATTTATTATTATATTCATCATAGTCTTTACCACAATAATTACATTTATCAAAAACATCACAGCCATTTTTGTCTTGTTTAAATTCAGGTGCTCCTTTATTAGTATTGCACTGTTGCACTTCTTTTGACGACCAAGCATCTGTACAATTCACTGAAGTTCCTATTTTTGCAGGTGTAGGTTCTCTATAATTTTGATTAGTACAAAAATCTTCGTACTTTGGACTTGGGTATATTGCTTCAATAGTAAAATAGGCAAAGAAAGCAAATAATATAGCAATTCCGATTATTAATCCAGTTTGCTTTAAATTTATAATTGCCATGTCTCAGAATTGCACTTTAATAGCTTTCTTTTCTTCTTTTGTCACTTCAAAGTATTCCTTTTCTTTAAATGCAAACATTCCTGCTATTATATTTGTTGGAAATTTCTGTATAGATTCATTTAAACTTAAAACATTATCATTATAAAATTGTCTTGAATAAGCTATTTTACTTTCTGTTCCTGCTAATTCTTCTTGAAGCATCTTGAAATTTTCAGATGCTTCTAATTTAGGATATGCTTCTGCCACCGCAAAAATACTTTTTAAACCTTCAGTTAACATATTATCTGCTTTTGCTTTATCTTTAATAGAAGTAGCTTTCATCATTAAAGTTCTGGCTTCTGTAACAGTCTTAAATGTCTCTTTTTCATGCTTAGCATAACCTTTTACAGTCTCAACTAAATTTGGAATTAAATCAAATCTTCTTTTTAATTGAACATCAATTTGACTCCATGCATTATCAATTCTATTTCTTAAACTAATAAGTCTATTATAAGTTGCAACGAACCAAATTATTAAAATTGCTACAACTGCTATTACAACCCATAAAATTGCATTTGCCATAATCTTAATTGTCTAAAATAAGTATTTAAAGCTTTTGAATTGTATAACTTAAATTAACTGTACTAAATTTTATAAATAAAAAATTTATACAATTAAATATGCAATTTGATCTATTAATCCAATGGTTTACAGATTTTATTCAAAGATTATATATTATTCCTGCAAATTATATTGTAAAAAATTATCATTTGATCAAAATAAGCTTAAATAGGTATAAATTTAAAAAGAAAAAATAACTTTTATTTTATCAAAAGTTTTATAAATAAAAACAAAAATTCTTCATAATTGATGGCAGAAAACATAAAAGCAGTAGAACTGTCAAAAAATCAACGTGAAATTTCTATTTCAGAATTTTTTACAAGAAATAGACATTTACTTGGATTTGATAATCCAACAAGAGCTTTAATGATGGTTGTAAAAGAAGCAGTAGACAACGCATTAGATGCAACTATGGAAATGAAAGTGCTCCCAGAAATTTATGTAGAATTAAAACAATTAGCAGAAGACAGATTTATTGTTATTGTTGAAGATAATGGCCCGGGAATTGTAAAACAACAAATCCCAAATATTTTTGCAAAATTATTATATGGGAGTAAATTTCACACTTTAAAGCAAAATCGGGGACAGCAAGGTATTGGAATCAGCGCAGCAGTTCTTTATTCTCAATTAACAACAGGTAAGTTCACAAAAATAATTTCAAAAATACATCCAAAAAAACCAGCACATTATTTTGAACTTCATATTGACACAAAAAGAAATGAGCCAATAATAGAAAGAGATCATGAAGTTGAATGGAATAAAGATCATGGTACAAGAATAGAACTTGAATTAGAAGCAAGATATCAAAAAGGAAAACAAAGCGTAGATGAATACATAAAACAAACAGCAATAGTTAATCCACATACAAACATAATTTATATAACCCCAGAAAAGGAAAAAATAGAATTCCCAAGAGTTACTAATGATCTTCCAATAGAGCCTAAAGAAATTAAACCACACCCTCATGGAATAGAAATAGGAACTTTAATTAGAATGCTTAAAGATACAACTTCAACAACCTTAAGTTCATTCTTACAAAATGATTTCTCAAGAATAGGTTCTAAAGTTGCCTCAGATATTTGTCAAGACGCAAAATTAAATGTTAAATCAAAACCTGCTTCTTTAACAAATGAAGAAATAGAAATTTTATTTAAAGTAATTCAAAATGCAAAAATAATTGCTCCTCCAACAGATTGCTTAAGTCCAATAGGTCCAGAATTATTAGAAAAAGGTCTTAAGAAAGAAATTGAAGCTGATTTTTACGCAACAACAACTAGACCTCCATCAGTTTATAGGGGAATGCCATTTCAAATTGAAGTGGCAATAGCTTATGGGGGAAGTTTAGAAAAAGAATCTCAAGTTAGATTAATGAGATTTGCTAATAGAGTTCCATTACTTTATCAACAAGGGGCTTGTGCAATTACAGAAGCCATAACAGATATAAATTGGAGAGTTTATGGCCTACAACAATCTGGAAGTAACTTACCATCTGGACCAGCAGTTATTTTAGTCCATATGGCAAGTGTATGGGTCCCATTTACTAGTGAAGCAAAAGAAGCAGTAGCTCATTACGATGAAATTTTAAAAGAAATAAAATTAGCATTACAAGATTGTGGAAGAAAATTAGCATCATACATTAGAAAAAATGTCAAAGCAAAAGAACAAAAAGAAAGAATAAGTTTATTTGAAAAGTACATTCCCGAGCTAGCAAATGCATTATCAAATATATCTGGAGAAAATAAATCAAGTATTGAAGAAAATTTAAAAAAGATATTAAATAAAAATATGTCTAAACTAAATGAGTCTATAGAAGGTAATGAAAATGACAAAACAAAAAATTAATTCAAAAGAAGAAATAGAATTACTTGGGAAAAAATTAGTAAACCAAATAGAAAAAGGAAAAAATCCAGAAATTACATTTACCTTAAGAAACTTAAGTAATATAATTTATGACAAAAAAACAGGAACATTAAAATTAGGGGATAAAAAAGGCACTAGAAATTTTTTTAATGTTGCTCATGCAAAAAAATTCCTACAAACAGTTGAAGTGGCTTCAATAATTAAAAAAGAATTATTAGATAGTGGGAAGCACGAACACTTAAGAGGGGTTTTCTATATTAGTAAAAGAACTATTCCTGGGACTAACATTAATATTCTTGACGAACAAGTCGAGTCTGATAAGGCCATCGAGGACTTAGAAGTTATTACTGGTCTTTCTAGAGAACAAATGCATGTTTCAGCAAATAAAATGGGCTCAATGGTTGGAAATGTAACTTTAGAAGATTCAGGAGACACAATTGATTGTTCAAAATTAGGAAGAGGAGGTTATTCCATTCCTTCAATTACAGATGAATTATCATTTAATAAAGTAAGTGCAAAGTACATACTTTATATGGAGAAAGCTGCAATATTTGAAAGACTTAATGAAGATAAATTTTGGCAGAAAAATAATTGTATTCTTGTAACAAGTCAAGGTCAAACAACAAGAGGAATTAGAAGATTACTTCAAAGACTTTCAGATGAAGAAAATTTACCAATTTATGTATTAACAGATTTTGATTGTTGGGGATTTTATATTTATTCCGTAATAAAATATGGATCAATTGCATTAGCACATGCTTCTGAAAGATTAACTATTCCTGGGGTTAAGTTCCTAGGTATAACTGCAGATGATGTTATTAAATACGATCTAAAAAAACATTTAATAAAATTAAATGAACAAGATATAACAAGGATGAAACAAGTCTCCGAATATGAATGGTTTAAAGATAATAAAGATTGGCAAAGACAGCTTAAAATGATGAAAGATTTTGGAGCCAAAGCAGAAATTCAAGCCTTAGCTACAAAAGGTATTAGTTTTATCAGTGAAGTATATCTTCCAACTAAGATAAAAAATAAAGAATTTATAGATTAATTTATAATATTTTCCTTATTCTAAATTTGATGCAAATATTAAAAATAAAAACATCAGACAAAGAAGAACTAATTGATATTACGGATAGAATTTCTAAACTAATTAATATTAAAGAAGGAATATGTTTCATTTTTATTAGGCACACAACTGCAGCATTATTAATTAATGAAAATGAATCTGGAATTAAAGAAGACATAGCAAAAATACTAAAATCAACAGTTCCAGAAGGCAAATGGGAACACAATAAAATAGACGATAATGCTACAAGTCATTTAAAATCAGCATTTCTAAATTCAAGTTTAACAATTCCAATTAGTGACAATAAATTAATGTTGGGCACCTATCAGACTATTTTTCTCGCAGAGTTTGATGGCCCAAGAGAACGAGAATTAGTTATTTCTTTCATCTAAGAACTTTTCATAAGTCTTAAATAACTCATCAAAAACCTTCTCCCAAGACATTCTTAAAGCTAAATCTCTTGACATAATACCAAATTTTTTCCTTAATTTTGCATCTTTAACAATCAAATTAATTTTCTCCATCCATTCTTTTTTATCATTACTTTTTATAATAAAACCATTTATTTTGTCTAATACAATTTCTCTAGGCCCCCCTTTATCAGAAACTAAAACAGGAAGCCCGGATGCCATAGCTTCTAAAATTACCATGCCAAAAGAATCTGTTGTACTTGGAAAAACAAAGAAATCACAACTTGAATAAATTTGAGCTAATTCATCTCCTGTTTTAAATCCAAAAAATAATGCATTCCCTTTTTTCTCTAAATCTTTTCTATGTGGGCCATCTCCAACTAATACTAATTTAACATCTTTAAAATCATTAAATATTTCAACCAAGAAATCTAAATTTTTTTCAGCTGCAATTCTTCCAACATATAGTGCACTTAATCCCAAATTATTATTTTTCCTAAATTCTTCATTTCTTTTTTTTGGATTGAATCTATTAATATCTACCCCGTGAGAAAAAATCTCTATTTTTATTTTTAATTTTTCTTCAAGATATTTTTTAGTATATTCGGATGGTGCTAAAACTAATTTAAATCTGTTATAATAGATTTTCATAAATTCCCAAGTTAAACTCTCACTACCTTGAGCAATTCTGTCTATCTTTAAATTTGTTTTTTTAATAATCTTATTTACTCTTTCTTTTACATACTCTGGAATATGAGTATGATACGTAGCAATAATAGGAATTTTATAAATTCTAGATAAAAGTAATGCATTTAATCCCATTGTTCCAGGAGTTGCAACATGAATTAAATCAAATTTATTATTTCTAAAATAACTAACAAGTCTAGGATTTAACCAAATTAAATCAAAACTTAAGTCTGGTTGAATTTCCATTGGTATTAAGGTTTTAATTCTATGAATTTTTACATTGTTTTTTTCTTCAACAGAAGTTTTATTACTTAATGCAAATAATTCTAAATGAATATTTTTATATATACAATATTCAACTAATCTTTGATAAACAGAAGCTACTCCATTAATTTCATCAAAAGTGTCTGTAAAAACTGCTATCTTCATAATATTCAATTTTATCTTCAAATATATAAAAATAACTCCTCTTAAAGAATAAATAAACCTTTTAAATAGGTAAAATCCATCTAATTTAGGAGACTTAAAAATGAAAAAAGAGGCGATGAAAATGAAAGGTAATGGAATGGCTTGCCAATATTGTGGCTCAACAAATTGTAAATGCCCTAAAATGGAGATGTTACTTTGGGGTGTAATTGCACTTGTTCTAGGTATCCTTTTATGGATGAAAACTCTAACATTAGAAATGACTATTGCAATAGCATTAATACTAAAAGGTCTATTTATGTTAATGTTAGGCGCAAAAATGAAAAGATAAATTTTATTTCTTAATTTTTTAATTATTACATATTCTTATTTTTTAGAAACCTTTTAATATAATGTTTTTTTATGAATTCTATGAAAAGAGCAGATAAGATGTTAATTAGGGGCTTTAAAAACAAAGATGAGATTTTTGAAGATTTTGATATTAAAATCTATTCTAAGCATTTATGAAAGCCTTATTATGAAATCGCATTTTGTAGGGATAAACCAGTGTTAATAACAATATACTTTTATGAATATAAAGGTGAAAAAAAAGTTAAACCTCCACAAAATATAAAAGTGATACATGGAAAGTACAGGAAAATAGAACATGATGACTGGACAAAGAAAAAATCAATTTACAATCAAAAAGAAAGGTTAAGGAGAGAATGTCAACTAGTTACTGATTTTCTTTTCAAATATGTTAGAAGCAAAGATAGGCAGTATCTCAAATATACCCAAAAGAGAATTGTAGATTAAGCTTCACAGAAACCTTTTTAAATATTCTTCGTGAACTCAATTCTATGCCCCGGTAGCTCAGGCTGGTAGAGCACATTCTGTAAAAAGAAGCTCAGACGGCTGTTAAGAGCTAGGCAGATACCGTGAAATTCCTAATAAGAATTCGGGAACGGTCGCCGGTTCAAATCCGGCCTGGGGCGCTTTTTATATTACTGTAAAAAGTAGAAGAAATTTTATTTTTATCAGATAAATTTTTAGTAGTTCAAATACTGATTTAAGTACTTTTTAGCTTAATTACTTCTCCAGCTTCAGGTCCTATAGATATATGTATAATTCTCCCTAAAAGATTACTCTGAAGAAACTCTATATATCTTAAAGCATTTCTAGGTAGATCATCAGAATTTGTAATCGCTTTAGTTGTTTCTCCTCTCCACCCATTAAAATTATGGTAAATTGGTATAATTTTTCTTAATTTAAAATCTGTTTCAGGATAATCATTTACAACAGTTCCATCAATTTCATAAGCAACACAAACCTTTATTTCATCTAAATTATCTAAGACATCAAGTTTTGTTAATATTATCTCATCTGCACCATTTACAATTATAGCATCATTTACTTGTACTAAGTCAAACCAACCACATCTTCTAGGCCTTCCAGTAGTTGCACCAAATTCATTTCCACATTCTCTTAATAATGTCTCAAGTTCACTATCTAATTGTGTTGGGAAAGGACTTTCTTGATTTCCATCAACTCTAGTTGTATATACTTTTGCAACTCCAATAACATTATCAATTCTTGTAGGTCCAATACCTATTCCAGTACAAGCACCTCCTGAAACACAACTAGAACTAGTAACATAAGGATATTGCCCATGATCTAAGTCTATGCCACTACCTTGAGCACCTTCAAATAAGATACTTTGTCCTTTTAACCTAGCTTCATGTAAAAATTTAGAAACATTAACAGTTTTATGTCTAAATCTTTGTGCAACTTCAACAAGTCTATTTATTCCATCAACTTCAAATCTTTCTTCTTTAACACCATCACTTATATTATATAAATCTGCTAATCTAATTCCTTTTCTGCTAGCTTTTCTTGCATAACTAGGACCTATGCCTTTTCCTGTGCTATTACCATCTCCTTTACTTGCTTCAATGTCTTGTGGTAAAATAATATGTGCTCTATCACTTAAATATAAATAAGGCAGGGGATCAAAACCAAATTTATCTTGTATTTCGTTAATTTCTCTAACTAAAGAATCAAGGTTAATATTAACACCATTCCCAATAACACATATTTTTCTTTCTAGAATTCCTGAAGGTACTAAATGTAAAGCAATTTTTGTTCCATTTCTGTATAAAGTATGGCCTGCATTATCTCCACCATTGTATCTAGCTACAATATCGTAATCTCTACTTAAATAATCTACTACTTTTCCCTTTCCTTCATCTCCATACTGTAATCCTACAACAACACTTACTGCCAAATTAATCACTTCCTAATTCAAAAACCTTTCAAGAAATTAGAACTTACTTTATAAATATTATTATATTGCTATATATAAAAGCTAACTATATATCTACATTAAAAATTAAATTCATTAAAATTGCATAAGAGATACTATAACATTAGTAATAGCAGCAATAATATTAACAGCTTAGGTTTAACTTTTAATTCTTTTTCCTAATTTAACTACTAAATCTTCTATGTTGTTAAATCTCAAACCTCTTTGTTTTTCATTTGATATGACATCATAATCTAAACTAAATTTTACTCCTTCTCTAAATTTGTAATAGAAACCCTCAAGAAATACAGCCATCCCATCTAAATATACATTTATATCTACTCTATTAATACAAGCTTCCTTATACATACTAGCCCTAATTTTATCCATTAAATGATAAAACTCATTTGGACCAACAACAACTAAATCTCCATTTTGAAATTCTGTCCTGCAAATTCCGCAATTATGGTTATTTATAAGCATTTTAACTTTAATAATTACAATTTTATTAAATTTGGAAATCTACTGTCTACTATAAATAATCCAGAAACTTTATAAATTATGTCTATAACTTCTAAACTTAAGGGCCCATAGCTTAGCCTGGCTGGAGCATTCGGCTCATTTTTGAGAATGAAACTGATAGCCAGATGGACAGCCATCGAATTTAAACACGATACAGGTCGCCGGTTCAAATCCGGTTGGGCCCATTAAATTTAAAAGAGGGGCATATGCAAATTAGAAAAAAAGATCTTACATTTCTAGGAATTTTAAAAATAATATCTAAAACAGCCTGGACCAAATTTAAATGGAAAGTAGTTCTTATGCTTATCTGTGCACTAGTTGTAGCCTTGCTTGAGACATTAGCTCCAAAAATTGTACAACTTATAATAGATAATCTTGAAAAACTTGCAAGTCCCTCACCATTAGATTTAAAGCTATTTGCTTTTTTATTAGGAAGCTTATTTATTGTTGGAATTTCAATGACAATATTTAGGTTTTGGGTAAACCGTATAAGTTTCTATATAGCTACCAAAGTAGAAGATTATTGGAGATACAGAGTTCTATACCATTTCTTTCAATTACCTGCTAGCTGGCATGATAATCATGACTCTGGAGAATTTGCAGGAAAAATAGATAGGGGTGCTAGTGCTATTTGGACAATAATACATGAATTATTTGGAAATAATTTCACAGTTTACACTATAACATTAATTGTAGTCCTAATAATAGCTTTTATTAGTTTTCCATTAGCAGCAATTATTTTGGTAATACCAATCCCAATATATATATTTGTAACTTACATAGTCTCTAAAAAAATAGCAAAGAGACAAAATTACATTAACAAAATTCATCATATTGCAGCAAAAGTTTTATACGATGCTGCTGGTAATGTAAGATCTGTTAAAGCATTTGGAACAGAATTAAGAGAAGCAAAAAATCATGATAAAATATGGACTAAACTTCATAAATTAGAATACAAAGAGGAAGAATTATGGTTGACTCAAACTTTGCTACAAACGGGTATAGAAACAGTTATGAGAATAATTTTATTAATAGTGAGCATTTGGCAAATTTACAAAGGAGTTTACACAATAGGTTTCTTAGTATTATTAATGAGTTACCAGCAATTAACATTTGCACCATTAAGAGAGTTAAACTCAATATTTACAAGAATAAGAAGGGTAGTTGGTAGATCTAAACATTTATTTGAAATACTATCTGAAGAAGATCCGCTTAAGGATTCTAGAAATGCAATAACCATTTCTAAACTAAAAAACAAAATTATATTCAAAGATGTAAGTTTTTCATATTCTGGAGGATTTAATGCAATTAAGAACCTTAACACTGAATTTAAAAAAGGTAAAGTTATTGCAATAGTTGGAAGAAGCGGAGCTGGAAAATCAACATTTTCAAATTTACTTCTAAGATTTTATGATCCTGATAAAGGTCAAATACTTTGGGATGGGATTGACTTAAGAAATATTAAAAGATATTATTTAAGAAAACAAATAGCATACATTCCCCAGGAAACAAGTTTATTCAATAGGAGTATAGGAGATAATATTACTTATGGTAAAATAGATTATAATAAAAAAGATATAATAAATGCTGCAAATTTAGCTGCTGCCCATGATTTTATTATGAAAACCCCAAAAGGGTATAAATCAATAATAGGGGAGAGGGGCATTAGGCTATCTGGAGGGCAAAGACAACGTATTGGAATTGCAAGAGCATTATTCACCGGAGCTAGTGTTGTTATAATGGACGAATCTACTAGTCATTTGGATAGTGAATCAGAACTTGCAATACAACAAGCAATTAGAAAAATTCAAAGAGAAAAAACACTAATAGTCATTGCACATAGATTATCCACAATAATAAATGCAGACAAGATTATTGTTATGGATCAAGGAAAAATAGTTGCAGAGGGTAATCATAAAAAACTTCTAAAATCTTGTTCAATATATAAAAGATTATATCAATTACAAGTAAAAAAAGAAACAACATTTTAGATTTATTTTATCTTTGCACCACTTTCACAATAATCATTAACTGTTAACAAACTTATATTATGCTTGCTATCTTCTGCAGCTAGCACCATACCTTCGCTTTTAATTCCTTGAATTATTTTTGGTTCTAGGTTTACAAAAACAACTACTTTTTTACCTTTTAATTCCACAGGTGCATAATGTTCCTTTAATCCAGCAACTAAATTAATCTCTTTGTCTCCAATATTAACTTTAAAAATATATAATTTAGTAGCTGAAGGATGATCTTTAACTTCTAAAATTTCTCCAAGTCTTATATCAAGTTTTTGCCAATCTTCATATTTTATAGTTTCCATTTTTATGACATGGGTGGAATATCCGAGCTACTTCGTCCTTTCCCAATATTTTCAATTGCCAGGCTCACGGCGTCTTTTGCCGTTTTTGCAAAGTTGATTTTTACTAATTTCTTATCATCTAAATAATGTTCAGCGTCTATTATTTTTTTAATATTTTCGGTAGTTAGTCCAGTTTCTTCAATAACCACTATTGATTTTCCGAGCAAATATCCAACTAATGTCTCAATTAAAGTTCCCGATGAACCACCAATAACAATGATTGCATCACAGGAATTTATCATAATTGCAATTCTGCCT
>JAGVZF010000036.1 GCA_018302785.1 Candidatus Woesearchaeota archaeon
AAGAGGAATTTAAAAATGTATTTTTTAAATTAATGAATTAATTAGTATATATGGAAAACCACAAAGTTTAATAAAAGGCATTGCAAAATTGAAATTATATGCTAAATATTGTTGCAGGTGGTTTTTATGGTGACGAGGGTAAGGGCAAAGTTGTCGGATATCTAGCTCGTAAAGATAAACCCTATTTAGTTGTTAGAGCTGGTGGTGGACCTCAGGCTGGGCACACAGTAGAAAAAGGAGTTGTTGTAACTCAAATTCCTTCTGGGTTTGTTGAATTAAGTTCAAGACTTTTAATTGCTAGAGGAACTGTGATTAATCCAACTATTTTACTTAATGAAATTGACAAATATAGTAGCTATGGGGTTAGAGAAAGAATTGGAATAGATTATGGTTGTACTATTATAGAGGATCATCATATAGAGCTTGAAAGAGAATTAGTTGAAAGAATAGGTTCTGTTGGCACAGGAACAGGACCAGCAAGAGCAGATAGAATATTAAGGAAAGCAAAACTAGCTCAAGATATTCATTCTCTAAAGCCATATTTAACAGATGTTGTTGCTGAAGTAAACACAGCAGTTAGAGAAAAAAAGGATGTTCTAGTTGAGGGAGTTCAAGGATATGGTCTTTCTTTACTAAATCATAGGTTTTATCCATTTGTTACTAGTCAAGATACAACTGCTAGTCAATTTGCAGCTGATGTTGGGGTTGGTCCTAAAGTTGTTGATGAAGTTACTGTTGTTTTTAAAGCATATGTGTCAAGAGTTGGAAAAGGTCCATTAGAAAATGAGTTCAGTCAAGAAGACATAAAACTTTTTGGTTTAGAAGAAAAAGGAAGTGTTAGTGGAAGGGCTAGAAGAATTGCACAATTCAATTGGGATTTAGCGCTTGAATCACTAATAGCTAATACAGGAACACAAGTAGCTTTGACAAACGTCGATAGATCTCATGGGAATAATCATAGGGTTACTGATTTTAGAGATTTGGGAGATGAAACAATTCTTTTTATTGTAAAGTTGGATGAGTTTTTTAGAGAAAAAGCAGGTTCATATTATAAAGGAATACCTTTAATATCTACTGGAGATAGAATAGAGGATATGGTAGATTTAAGATATAAGATTGGATCACTAGTGGGCTAGGCTTATTAGTTTCTTTATCTCACTCTAATAGTTTCAAGATTTCTTGGAGCCATTGTTTCTATGTTATTTAATTTGTGTAAAGTACTTGATAAATCTAAGCATCTTGAAGCTTCTCCATGGTTTACAATTATTCTTTTTGGTTTTGGACTTAATCTATAGACAAAATTTATTAATTGGTTC
Organism: Candidatus Woesearchaeota archaeon; assembly: GCA_018302785.1. Lineage (GTDB taxonomy): Archaea > Nanobdellota > Nanobdellia > SCGC-AAA011-G17 > JAGVZF01 > JAGVZF01. Next base: position 1,317 of record JAGVZF010000036.1, read on the forward strand.
CTGTCGCAATGTCCTGAAAATCCTTCAATTTTAAATATATCCATTTTAACTTCAATAACTTCATGCTTAGATCCATTTTGAAATACAATTTCTTTCTCGCCATTTTGAATTCTTCTTCCTAGGCTTCCTTCTCCTTGATAACAAGTAAAAACTAAGGAGTTTTTTGAATTATCTGCCATTTGTTTGAAATATTCTACGCTTGGGCCCCCTGTCATCATCCCACTAGTGGCAATAATAATACAAGGTCCTTCATAGTCCATAACATCCTGCATTTCTTTTCGAGAACCAACTCTCTTAAAAATATCACTTAAAAACGGATTATAATCTTTATGAAAAACACTTTTTCTTATTTTTCTGTCGAAGAATTCAGGGTATGCTGTATGTATTGCAGTTACGTCCCATACCATTCCTTGGACATATATTGGAATTTTTTCTATTGTTCCTTCTCTAATTGCTCTTTCTATAATAAGCATCATTTCTTGGCTTCTTCCAACCCCTAGGATGGGCATTAAGATTTTTCCTCTTCTATTAACAGTAGATCTTACAACATCTAGCAAATATTGTTCTGCCTCTTGTCTACTAGGTTGAACATTATCTTTTCCACCATATGTACTTTCAAGGATTACTGTTTCTAACCTTGGGAATTTTGTGACAGCACAAGGGAGTAAATTACTTGTTTCAAATTTCATATCTCCTGTGTAAAGTAAGTTATGTAAACCATTTCCAATATGGAGATGAGCCATGGCACTTCCTAAAGTATGACCTGAGTTATATAGAGTTAATCTTATATCTGAGGTAATGTCAGTAACTTCTTCGTAATCTAGACAAATTGTTTGTTTTACCATTTGTTTAATGTCGGAGCTTGAGTAAAGTGCCTTTCTTGCTTCTTTTTGGCCTACAGCTATATAATCTAATTGAAGCAAAGCCATTACGTCTCTTGTGGGAGCTGTACAATAAATAGGGCCACTATAACCATATTTTACTAAGTATGGGAGAAATGCAACATGATCAAGATGTGCGTGACTTATAATTACAGCATCAATATCTTTTATACTAAATTCAGGTATGTCTAAAATTGGATAGGCACTTTCGTCATTAGCTGCAGTGTTTAAACCACAATCTAATAATACTCTTGATTCTTGTGTTTGGAGAAAAATGCAACTTCTACCAACTTCTCTACCTGCTCCAAGAAATGTTAATCTTACCCAGCCTGATTTTCTCTCATTGACCCAACCATCATAAATTTTTTTTCCAACTTGGTTTAAGAATTTTTTTCTTTGTTCACTATTTTCATATAAAACATATCTTATGTTCTCAATTATTTTTGACCTTAATGCGGGAGTTCTAGAGATCATTGGAACCCAAAATGTTTTTCTTCTTATCTCTTTGAGGATTTCTCCGGCTCTACCTATTGCAACCCCAGGTTTTTCAGCCTCTATTGTTACTACACTTCTAAAACTATCAAAGAAAATATTTGAGATTCCTGCTTCTTTAGGTATTAATTCTTCAATTATTTTTTTAGAAGTTTCACTATCTACGCAGATTGAAGGATCTGGCCTAAGCTCAATTCTTTTCTTAATAGTATTTACAATGTTCTTAATAGAAGTATTGTCATTAAGAAAGAAGTCTTTGTTTTTTGTATAAAGGATTATATTAGCTCCTTCAAATGCAGTTTCAACAATTCCTGCTTCTTTAGGTAATCTACCTAATATTTCATCTAGAATTTTACTTGGCATTTTCAAAAATTAAAAAAAATTCACACTAAAATTTTGGTTTCAATTGTTCTTGTAGTTATTTCACTAACTCCTTTATCTGTAATTGTCATTACATCAATTCCATTACCTGTTGGCATATCTCTTGATATTGCTGCACTAATTGCTTTTACAGCTAAATTAACACCTTCAATTACTGGAATATTTTTTTTATACATAGCTTCTAGGACACCAAGAGCTAGGTCAGAACCAGAACCATCAGAAACATAATCGTCGAATAGTGTTACAGAACCATCCATACCTAAGTCGTAAAGGCTAAAGCCTCTTGAGTCTTTACCAGCTAGGATAAATCCGACAATACCAGGAATCATGCTAGGCCTTCTTATGTTTGAGTAAAGTATATTTGCTATCAAATTTGCACCTTCTTTAACTGTGACTTCAGGAGCATCACTTCTTATTTTCTTAAGCATAAGCTCAGATCTTGCTAGTTTTATTATTAATTGTGCATCGGAAACAAGTCCTGCCATACAAACAGCCATGTTATCAGCTATTTTGTGTATTTTTAAGGCAGATTTATCTGCTATTCTATAACCTGCGCTTGATCTTTTATCTGCTGCCAATACTATGCCGTCTTTACATACAATTCCTATTGTAGTTGTGCCTTTAAGTGATTTGTTCATGTCTAATTCCATATATATCCCTCTTTGTGATTTAGTGTCTTAAGAATCAAGTTAAACATGATATATGTACCGGGTTTATAAATTTTTCGCTTTAAATTTTATAGATAAAAACTTTTTTGAAGGTTTTATGAAAGGAATCCTCTTTTAATAGGTATTTAAGATAATCTATGGCGTTTGTGAATCTTCTTGGGGCGTGAACAAAAACCCTTTTGGATTCTATTGAAATTCTTTTATGTTTCCATTTGTCCTTGAATTTTTGAAGGTTTATTTTATCATCTAACTTTGGGCCAAAATGCTTTTTCAATTTTGGAAGTGATTCCTTCTTAAGTTTATACCAAAAATAAACTTTTGTATCCCATTTCCATCCATAGTTAGCTACAATGAAACCCTCATTATCTAAGTGATTTTTGATAAACTCTAGGAATTTTGAAATTTTTCCGCTTAATACATTAATAGACATATTTTTAGGTATTATTTCTATTATAAGATGATTTTTTAAGTTATTGATAATTATTTCATTTTTAATGAAAAACTTTTCCGATTTAGTTTTAAGATACTGTTTTGCTAGTTTTTTGAATTCACTAAAATTTTTAATTGACAATACAGCAGTTATGTTTCTATCTCTTTGAACTGGGTCTATCAAAATTAATGGGCTAGTTAACTTTGATTTATTTAATAATCTTACAATTTCATCTTTATTTGCATAATACCTTTTTGGATCAATAATTTCTAATGTTTGCCATTTTGAGGTAGCTTTTAAAAGATTATTAAATCCGTTATAGTGAATTACTAGAACTTCTATCGCATAACCAGAAAAGGATTTTTTGTGGGTCTCTGCTCCATATAAATTATTTGCCTTAAAAAACGCTTTTGCAATTCTAATTTCATCTCTTAGTTTTTGAGTGGTATTTCTCATTACATAATTTGTATGAAGCGGACTTATATCCATAACATTAAGGATCTTATCTATTTTTTTTGTCTCTAATACAGGAACTAATTCATAAGTCAAGTTATTCCTTTTAATTTGATAATAAATCCTAGAACCATGTTGTATAGTAAACTTAAACCCTTTCAATGATTTTCCTAAGATTTTTGAAATGTCTTTATTTTTATATTTGTTATAATTAAATTTAATAAAGATATCAATGTCGTGGTTATCTTTAAGCCATGTTCCTTTGGCAAAGGAACCCCCAATAGAAATTCTTGCGTTTTTAATAGATTTATTTAAATCCTTAAGAAATAGATTAATTTCATTTCTTATTTTTTCTTCTTCCTTTATTGATGGCTTAATTTTATCTAAAATATTCATATGTGTTAAAAATATAACGAGCATAAAAAGGTTTCTACAGGGCAATTAAGTGGCTTGGACAGTTTTTAGGATGTGGAATTGTGATAGAGTTTAACAGAATAATTTAACAAGCTTTAAAATATTTATCACTCCATACTTTTGATATGGATGCAATAATACTTGGTGGGGACCATACTAATGAAGAATTATATGATACAAAGGAGAAAGTTAAAGGTAATAAGTTCTCATTATTCTTAAAGAATAAGTGTATGGGTATGTATGTGCTTGATTCTTTATTAAATTCGGACTATATTGATAAAGTAGTGGTTGTTACTGACACAACAAAATTAAAGCAAGGATTAAGGTTTAAAAAGAACGTTATTTTTGTACATCAAGTAGGGAATCTAACTCAGAATTTCTTAGAAGGGGTTAGAGCACTAAAGTTAAAGGATAATGTGCCAATTTTAGTGTTGGCAAGTGATTTGCCGTTGCTTAAGGGCGAAGCTATTAATGATTTAGTTAAAGAATATTATAAATATAACTCGGATATTTTTTTAGGACTAGTTCCTTATGAAAATTTTAAAGGCTTACTTGGAATATGCGTTACCAACTTTCAGCCTATAAGAGTTAATAAAAAGCTAATTTATGCAGAAAAAGTGAATGGACTAATCGTGAAGCCTAAACATATCATAAATAATAATAAAGTAATTGAAATTGTACAGTTGATTTATGAAAATAGAGAATTAGAAAGTGTTAGAAGACAATTAAGGAATTTTAAGTTTTTTCCTTATATACTAAAAAACTTTGGCATTTTTGGGATTATTCAAGCGACTTATCTATATTTAGTGTCTAGATTTTTGGTCTTGCTTAATAAAAATAGAAATTTTTACTGGTTGCTGCCAGAAAAAGAAAATTTTGAAAACAGATTGTCTAAAAAATATAAAGTCAATATTGGTTTTGTGAATTGTCCTGAATTTAGCATTGATTGTGACACTGAAGAAGATAAAAAAAATATTGAGAGAATTTTAAGATAATATACTAATCCAATTTTGTCTCCTTTAATTGGCTGAAATCCTCTTTGGATCCAACCACCCTCATGACCCGCATACCTATTATGCCAATTCATACCAGTTTGTATCCAAATTATTTCATTATGGAAATCAATTTTAGCTCTCGCATCATAAGAAGCTGCCCATCCCAAATCTACACTATCAGTTTCAATTACAGTAAATGATTCTCTTTGTCTTTCATTCAACTTATCTTCAGAAAAGTTTTTTAGATCAATGGTGCTTATGTTTTGATAGACTTCTCCTTTTAAAACAAACCATTGTACTTGGCCCAACGTGTAACCATCATAATCTCCAAATCTTGAAATATTCACAGTGCTGTTTTGCCAAATTTGTTCTCTACTATTATTCTGACAACTTGAAATTAATAGAGTTAAAAAATATAGAATTAAAACATTCTTAAATTGCATAAACAATAATTGTTAATTTCTATATTTAAATCTTCCTAATCTTTGCAACAAAGAAGCCTTCAGTATCGTTATCTTGTGGCCATATTCTAAGGCATTTTTCTATTTCTGAGTTAAATGAAGTACCTTCAAATTCTAAAATTCTATCTTTTGTAATTGTGCATTATCGTAACTTCTTAATAGATAGTCTATTACTCCTTCATTTTCATCAGGTTCTAAGGAACATGTTGAATAAACTAGGACTCCATTATCTTTTAGGTTTTCGAAAGCTGTCATTATTAGTTTTTTTTGTAATTTTGAAATTCTTTTAATCATATTTGGATTCCACATCAACAAGGTTCCCAAAGATTTTCTAATTGCTCCAGTTCCTGAACAAGGTGCGTCGAGCAATATCTTATCAAAACTCAAGCCTTTAATACTACTGATGTGGGATAGTGTCATTATGGTGTTTGAAACCCCACATCTTTGAAGGTTTATATAAAGAGACTTTAGTCTTTCAAATTTAACATCGTTAGCAATAATAATGCCTAAATTATTTAACATTGCTGCCATCTGTGTAGTTTTTGATCCAGGAGCTGCAGCCATATCTAGTATTACTTCGTTTTCTTTTGGATCTAAAACTAGTGGTGGGATTAATGAAGCTGCTTCTTGGATGTAAAAATAACCAAGACTATGTTCAATAAGATTTCCCAAATCTCTTCTTTCTCCTTCTACAAAAAAAGCTTCATTGCACCATGGGACTTTTTCTAAGGTAAAAGCTTTATTAAGTCTATTAGTTAATTGATTTATATTAGTTTTTAAGGTATTTACTCTTATACTTCTTCTTAAGTATTTGGATGTTATGTCTTTGAACTTTTCTATATCTGTTAGTTGTTCATATCTTTTTATGAACGACTCTTTGAATTTTATTTCAGTCATGTATAATCAAATGAAAATAAATTTAAATATGTATATAAATTATTTTAATTTATGATTATATCTTTTAAGGCAGGCTATTCAGTGTATCAAGACAAAGAAAATAATATTGTAATTGCTACCCCCCATTCTGGACCAGCTTTCGAAACTTCGACTGCCAGGGATGATAATTCGGAAACCGTGGCAAGTTTATGTTGGAAAAAGATGGGCGGGACTTTGGTAGTAGCAAATGTATCAAGAAAAAGATTATGGGGTGTTGACTTGAATAGAGATATTCCTAGTATGGAAATAGCATTAAAGATGTTTAAACCATTTATGGAAGAAGCAATAGATAGTGATGTTTTGCATGATTACAGAAAAAAATTTGCTTGGGTTGCCAAAGATGAAATAGATTATAATAATAGGTTAGAAATTTATGAAAACTTTTGGGGGGAGGTGAGTAAGGGCGAATGCATAATTTTGATACATAGGGCTTTGACTAGAATTAAAAATATGTCTAGCTTAATGGATATTGTAGTATTC
>JAGVZF010000033.1 GCA_018302785.1 Candidatus Woesearchaeota archaeon
CCTGTCAAGCTTTCCTAGAGAAGCAAAGAAAATAAACAAAAGACATAAAAACAATGGGCAACTTAAAACATAGAGAGGACATTAATAGCGGACACTACAAAATTTATAAATAAAGATTTATAGCTATATAGAAAGATTTTTATCTTATTAAAAAAACATAAATTCATGCAAATCTTAGATAAGTTTAAGCCTTCTAGGCAAGAAGCCTCAAAAATAAAGGAAGAAATTAATTCTTTTGTAAAAGAACTTAAAAAATATATAAAAAATGAAAAAATCATAATTGGAGGATCATTTGCAAAAGATACTTGGCTTAAAGAAAATCATGATATAGATTTATTTATAAAATTCAATTTTAATAAATTTAAAGATAAAGACATATCTAAAATTTTAGAAAAACAACTTCATAAATTTAAATTAAAAAAAATTCATGGCTCTAGAATATATTTCCAAATTAAAAAAAATAATATTATTTATGAAATAGTCCCAGTTCTTGAAATAAAAAATACAAATAATGTAATTAATGTAATGGATGTTAGTCCTCTACACTCAGCTTATGTAATAAAAAATACAAATACAAAACTTAAAGATGAAATTAGACTAGCAAAAATATTTTTTAAAGCAAATTCACTTTATGGTGCTGAAACATATAAAAAAGCATTTTCTGGATATTCTATTGAAATTCTTATTATATATTATAGAAGTTTTTATAACTTAATGAAAGCAGCAAGTAAATTTAAAAATCCTGAAATCATCGATCCTAAAAACCATTATAAAAACAAGGCTAGTGCATTAAGATTGCTAAATGAATCTAAAACAAAAAGTCCCTTAATTTTAATAGATCCTGTCCAAAAAGATAGAAATATTACTGCTGTTTTGTCAGTTAACAATTTTAATAAATTCATAAAGCTAGCAAAATCTTATTTAAAAAATAAATCAAATAAATTCTTTATAAAAAAAGAAACAAATATCTTAAAATTAAAAAATTATATTTTAATTGAAATAGTCCCAATAAATAAAAATAGAAATGTTCTGGGAGGAAAATTAACAAGATCTTTAGAATATATTAAAGATTATCTAAATAGAGAAGGCTTTATTGTAAAAAATTATGACTGGAAATGGAACTCAAAAGTATATTTCTGGTTTAGATTAAAAAATGAAAATCTGCCTTTAAAAAAGAAGCATTTTGGACCTAAAATTAGAGATGAAATTAACATAAAAAAGTTCAAAGAAAAATGGAAAAATCATAAATTTAGTATTGAAAAAGGTAAGATTTATGTTTACGCTTCAAGAAGATTCACAAATTCAATAGATTTTATAAATTGTATATTAAAAGATGAATTTCTTAAAAGAATTTTTAAACAAACTAAGGTAAAAAAATTATAAACGAAAGTTTTATAAAGATGTTATCTATATAATCTTTAACTTGGTTCTTAACAAATTAAAATTCAAAGAGGGGTTTATATATGGAAAATCTCAATGACAAAATATTAAAAGGAACTACAACAATTGGAATTGTATGTAAAGATGGAATTGTATTAGCAGCTGATAAAAGAGCTAGTGCAGGCTATAGAATAGTAGATAAAAAAGCAGTAAAACTTCATAAAATAGCAGATAATATGGCTGTAGCAATGGCGGGTTTAGTATCAGATGCTCAACTAATTGTAAAGCTCTCTAGATCAGAGATTATGTTAAAAAAAATTAGAAGCGATGCACAAGAAATTACTGTTAAAGAAGGAGCAAATTTGATTGCAAGTATCCTTTATTCAAATATAAGAAGACCAAGTATGATACCAGGAATAGTTGGATTTTTATTGGCTGGAAAAGATTCTGGTGGTTATAGCTTATATGATCTTGGAATAGATGGATCTTTAGCTATTCATGATGATTATATTTCTGATGGTTCAGGCTCTGATTTAGCTCTAGGTGTACTAGAAGCTATGTACAAAAAAGGGATAACAGTATCTGAAGGAGTTAGTTTAGCTATAAAAGCTATTAGTGCTGCAATAGCAAGAGACATGCCAACTGGAAATGGCATAGATATTATAACTGTAACAGATAAAGGAGTAAATGAAATTATTAATAAACCAGTTGAAACAAGAGTCATAGCTTAAATTTTCTTTTATTTTTACAATGACATTAAAAATTCTAGATGAAATATTAGGTAGATTACCTAAGGACGCTGAAATTGTAGAAACAGTTTTTGAAGGAGCCAATATAATATTATATACAAAAAATAAAGACTTCTTCTTAAATGATAAAGGTATTATAAGAGACATAGTTAACACTATAAAAAAAAGAGTAGAACTTAGACCAGATCCTTCAATTTGCTTAGATACAGAAAAATCAAAAGAAATAATACAAAATTTAGTTCAAAAAGACGCAGGAATATCAAATATTTTCTTTGACAGTTTTAGGTCAGTTGTTACAATTGAAGCAGAAAAACCAGGAATAGCTATAGGAAGATCAGGAGAAGTTCTTAAAGAAATTAGAAGACAAACTTTGTGGGTTCCTATGATTGCTAGAACTCCTGCTTTAAGATCAAAAATAATTGAAAATATAAGATATGTTTTATATGAAAATAGTGAACAAAGAAAAAAATTCTTAAATCAAGTAGGTAAAAAAATATATGAGGGTTGGGTTAATGAAAGAAAAGTAGGAGCTGTCAAACTAACATTTCTAGGAGCAGGCAGAGAAGTAGGAAGAAGTTGTATTTTTCTTCAAACTCCAGAATCTAAAATTCTATTAGACTGTGGCTTAAACACAGCAGCAAATGATGAAAGCGCTTATCCTATTTTAGACATTCCAGAATTTAATATGAAAGAAATTGACGCAATTATTATTAGTCATGCACATCTTGACCATTGCGCATTTCTTCCTTATTTAATTAAATATGGATTTGCGGGCCCAATATATTGCACAGCCCCAACTCGAGATGTAATGGCCTTACTTCAATTAGATTTTATTGCAGTAGGTCAAAAAGAAGCAAGAAAAGCTCTTTACTCAAGCTCAGAAATTAAACAAATGGTAAAGCAAACAATATGCCTAGATTATGAAGAAGTAACTGACATTACAAGTGATATAAGATTAACTCTTTATAATTCGGGGCACACTTTAGGAAGTGCTCAGGCTCATCTTCATATTGGTAACGGTTTACACAACTTAGTCTACACAGGAGATTTAAAATTTGAAACAAGTAATTTACTTTCAAGTGCAGTTACTAAATTTCCAAGATTAGAAACTCTTATTATAGAAAGTACTTATGGGGGGAAAGAAAATGTTCAACCTAGTAGACAAGAAGCAGAACAATATTTATTAGACGTTGTAAGAACAACTATAAATAGAAAAGGAAAAATATTAATGCCAATTCTTGGAGTAGGAAGAAGTCAAGAAATGATGCTTATTATAGAAAGAGCAATTAGAGAAGGCTCAATAGATAAAATCCCAATTTATATGCAAGGAATGGTATGGGATGTAACAGCTATTCATACAGCATATCCAGAATTCTTTGATAAAAAAATTAGAAAAAGTGTCTTTCATAAAGATTATAATCCATTTTTAAGTGACGTATTTAAAAGAGTTGCATCTAGAAAAGAAATGCAAGATGTTTTAGATTACGAAGGTCCTTGTATTATAATTGCAACTAGTGGTATGATGAGTGGAGGCCCATCAGTAGAATATTTTAAAGAAATGGCAGAGAATCCAAATAATTCTTTAGTATTTACATGTTACCAAGGTGAAGGAAGTCTAGGAAGAAGAGTTCAAAATGGAGAAAAAGAAATTGTATTTCATAATGGAAGTAAACAAGAAGTAACTGAAGTAAAAATGGAAGTATTTAAAATCGAAGGCTTTAGTGGGCATTGCGACCGGAATCAATTAATTAATTTTGTTTATAAATTATCTCCAAAACCAAGAAGAGTTATTGTAAATCATGGAGAAGCATCTAGATGCCTAGACTTAGCTAGTTCTCTTCACAAATTAAATAATATTGAGACTATAGCACCAAAGAATTTAGAGACAATAAGAATAAGATAATTGTTCACAGACATTAATAATAGCACAACTAAAGAGACTAGTGTTGAAGATGATCCACAATATCTTGCTGAAGCAATTAAGTATACAAATGGTCTAGATTGTAATTATGAACCTTGTTTAGAAACTACATTAGAATGAATAGCTAATTTTGAGAGGTGTCTACAAAAACGATCAATTTATATATGTAGACACCCATTAAGATTATATGTTTATAGAAATTAGAAAAAGGGGTAAGACTAAGAAGTATTACTTTGTCCATTCATATAGAGAGAACGAAAAAGTCAGAAGAATTTCTCGTTATCTTGGCTCTGATCTTAGTGAAAAGAAGCTGTTAGAATTAAAGGAGAAGGCGGAACAGCACATTCTAGAAGAAATAAAAGAAAGAAGTATTCTTGAATTCGAATTAACTGAAAAAGAAATTGATGAATACAAGAAATATGAGAGTAATATTGGGATAAAACATTTACAAACATTGGATTGGAAACGATTCACTGAATATTTCACATATAACACAAATGTCATAGAGGGATCAACTGTTGCGCTTTCTGAAGTTAAAGAGTTATTGAGCGGGAAGGAAGAACCTCAAGATGCCAATGATGTTGAAACACTTAATGTTGCAAAAGCAGTTAAATTCATCAGTAACACTGAGGAAAAAATAACTGTCGATTTCTTTAAGCATCTCCATTTAATCTGTTTTAAGGGAACAAAGAAATTTGCAGGTAAACTAAGAGATGTAAATGTTATAATTAGAGATAGTAATGGAAATATTATTTATCAAGGAGCTCCAATTGATAAGGTAAAAGGATTACTTGAAGAACTTTGTAAATGGTATGAAAAACATAAAAATAAATATTCCCCATTACTTCTTGCTGCAGTTATGCATAATCAATTTGAGAAAATTCACCCATTCCAAGATGGAAATGGGAGGGTTGGAAGATTGTTATTGAATTATGTATTATTACAGCATAAGTACCCACCGATTAATATTCGTTTGCAAGATCGCGGAAGATATTATAAGTGCTTACAAGAGTATGATAAGAAGAATGATATTAAATCTACTTTGAAGTTTTTGATAAGTCAATACAAGAAGCAGTTTTAGGTGTCTACAGAAAATATGAGTAGACACCTCCTAGTAAGTCCCACCTAAATTTATTTTTACATCGTTTTAGAATTCTCAGTAGCATAAGCGTACTCGTTAGAGCGCCAAAAAATCTAGAGACAATAAGGATAAGATAATTATTCTAAAGTTATCAAGTAATATTGCAGCTAGTGATGTTAGTTTCCTTTTTCTGATGAAAAGTTCGAGTTGAGAGCGAGAAAGTTTAGGAGCCCGAGCTTATTTTTTCTTCTTCTTTTTCTTAGAATACCAGAAATAACCAACAATCAATGCTACAATACCAACAACTAACAAAATTTCTACTTTTTGAAAAACCTGACCTTCTTCCCAGCTTAAACACTCAAATCCAAGAATAGTGGACAACAAAGTATCCCAGCAGACTGTCATATAAAATCATTTGTTTACCTTTTATTAAAACTTTTCTATTTGTGAAGGCTCCGAGTAATATGTCGCCTAATGCCTATTAGTTGCGGTTTTCTGAAAGAAATCCGAGCCAAAGTACAACGTTTTTTGCGAAGCAAAAATTGGCGAAGAGTTGGCGGGCTAGGAAAGTTGCGATAAAATTTATATATTAAAGAAAGTATCAAAATATCATGTTGCCTAAAA
>JAGVZF010000040.1:0-1850 GCA_018302785.1 Candidatus Woesearchaeota archaeon
TATCATATGAAACCAATTAATGATTCTAAAGGAACAAGAAGCTTTGATTTATTATTTAATGGAGTTGAAATTGCAACCGGAGCGCAAAGAGAACATAGGATTGAAATTCTAAAAGCCCAAGCAAAAGAAAAAGGGATTAAGATTCCGAAAGATTACGAAGAGATCTTTAAGTATGGTGCAATTCCACATGGTGGAGTTGGCTTTGGTCTAGATAGAATTACTCAAAGAATGCTCAAATTAGATAATGTAAGAGAAGCTCTTTTACTTCCAAGAGACGCAGAAAGACTAACCCCTTAAAACAAAACCTTTTTATCTTAATAAATTCCTAAGCATGGTATGAAAAATTCTCTGAAAAAAGGATATAGTTTTGGTCTTACTTCTGGGATTATCACTACATTAGGTCTAATTGTTGGTCTAAACTCAAGCACTGGCTCTAAATTAGTTGTTATAGGGGGGATCATAACAATAGCTATAGCAGATGCTATGTCAGATGCATTAGGTATGCATATATCTCAAGAATCTGAAAATAAGCATTCTACAAAACAAATTTGGGAATCTACTGCGTCAACATTTATTGCAAAATTTATTTTTGCATTGTCATTTATTGTTCCAGTTTTACTTTTAGATTTAAGAATAGCTGTAATAGTTAGTATAATTTGGGGTTTATTTGCTTTAGGCGTTCTAAATTATTTAATAGCAAAATCAGAAAAAACTAGTCCCTTCAATGTGATAATAAAGCATATCGTAATTGCTGTAGTAGTTATAATTTTAACTGATATTGCTGGCAAGTACATTGCTTTATACTTTAGCTAAATAAAAATAAAGAAAAATTATCTTATCGCAGGTACATCCACACCAGTACTTCCACTACTATCCTCTGCATAATAAGGATATGGATAATCATTTTTATATCCTTCACTTATTTCAATGTCATTTATTAAACTTAGGTCGCTTAATTTATTAATTAGTAGTTTTCTTGGAGACATTGTGTATAAATTATCATCTATGAACAAACTTCTTTTAACTGTAAATTGATCGTCAAAGTAATAACCCATTTTATTTAAAACTTCATTGTCAAAATGAGTAATTCTTCCTTTTAACGTAAATCCATTCTCAAGATTTACTCTATAAACATAAGCCCCTTGGAAAGTGTACTCTCCATAATCTGCCAAACTGGTTTTTGTTCATTATCTTTTTTCTCTTTAATCTCAGCTAAGGTAATAGGGATAACTAATAATTGTTTTTCTCTATCAAATAAAAAGGCTTTATGTTCATGTAAGGCTTCACTATCAGTCCCTCTATCACCAATAGTAATCTTATGTAATTCAACTGGATTATTAACGTCACTTACATCAAAGATAGCAAGTTTCATTCCTTGATACCAAGCAAAATCGCCTTGCTTAGCTTCAACAGCTTCTTTTCCAATCCCAATTATATGATTTTCATCATAAGGATGTAAATAATCTGAAAATCCGGGAATCTTTAATTTTCCTAAGTCTATTACAAAGAAAGGATCTACTTTCTTAAATGTAACTAAGTATCCTCTCTTGCCCATAAATCTAGCTGAGTATATAGTTTCTCCTGGAGCTAAGTCTTCCAAACTTCCAATTAACTTCAGATCCTCATTAAAGATGTAAATATTATTCTTGGATTTATTCTTTCCAAAGTTATCCCATTTGTTAATAGTAGTTGCGATTCTAAAATTACCATCAAATTCATCCATAGAAAACTGATTTAAAACAGTTCCAGGAGCATTCATTTTACCTAAGTATTTTATATTTCCATCATCTAAGTTAAACTTATGAATTATTGTTCTCTCAATATTTTCTTCTTGATTAACAACATCATTT
>JAGVZF010000040.1:1888-7277 GCA_018302785.1 Candidatus Woesearchaeota archaeon
TCCATAGATATTGAAGCGAGTGTAATAAAACTACTTGGATATAATGGTTCAAAATATGCAACATTCCCACAATCTGAAACAATTTCAAAATCTTTTTCAACGTCATTCTTAACTTCTGCTTTATTCATATCTCTAAATAATGGCAATATGTCTTTTTCCTCAAGTTTTTCATTTCCTTCTTCACCATATGCGTAATATCTAGGATAACTATTTACAACAAAATAAACCATATCTTTTATTTTTCTAGCTGTTAAATAATTTCCTTCAAAATCTATACTTCTGACAACTTTTGGATTTTCTTTATCTTTAATATCAATTAATTTTACAGTAGTAAAGTAATAAGTTGGATAGTAATATTCGGGAGCAATCATTTTTTGAGACCCACCTTCTTCTGCAGGTACTTCAGCTTTAGCTATTGCAACGCTTTCACTTTCAACCCCATCAATTTGTCTATTTTGTTGATAATAAATAGGGTCTTTAATTTGAACAGATGTACTTCCAAATAAAAGTAAACTGTCTCCATCAACAAACATCTCAGATGGTTCAAAGTTACTTAACTTTAAAGAACCTAATTTCTTAGATTCTTCTGCAGGATAAGCTTTAATAATAGATAATTCACCAAATGAAATTGTATATATATATTTTCCATCAGTTTTAATAATATCTGCTTCATCAACTCCTTGTACTTGAATATTTGTACTCGAATATTCTGGAGCACTAATTTGATTAGCTGCTTTACTAGAACTTCCATCAGAAGCAGTTTCCATTAACAGTCCCATACCTCTGCCTCCAATTGCCCTTCCTTGTTGTGCAGCTTCCTTAAACTTTGAAGTTAAATCACTACAAGAACTAAAAGTTGGTAGTGGACTTGCCTTTAAATTAGTATTTCCACCGCCATTCCCACCAGGCGTATCTGGAATATTACATGCAGAAATTATCACTATAGATATTAGTAAAGAGATAAAAAACAAGTTTTTCATATTACCGAATTTTACTTTATTGATTTTCATAAGAATAGGGTAGTTAAACCTTATATAAATACATTACTTTGACTTCAATTTAAATTGAAGTTATATAATTTTCTCCAATAATTTTTATATACTTTTGTATTATTAGTTATGAGTATGAAAATCAAAAGCATTGCCTCGCCATTTAAATATCTACCAGGATTAAGCTTCCTAAACTTTGTGATAACCCAAAGAAACCAAATATTCTACTTCCGAGAATCCCCTCTGAAAATTTAGAAAAGTTTATTTCTTACTGTGAAACTCAAACTTTAAGTAATTAAAATGGCACCAATACAATACCCTCATAAGAAAGATTACTCAATCTTAAAAGAGATAGGATATTTAATTGTTTATTCACTTCCTTGTTATTTAATACCCTTAACTATTTTTGCTTTAAATGGCGAATTTGAACCTAATCCACTTAATTGGCCAAATTTAAATGAAAAATTTAAAGCAGAACTTAATCTTGAATATTCAGTAAATGCTTATGAATTGCGTAATATTAAAAATGATTAGAAATTGTTTAGTACTAACATCGTTCTAGTTTTATCAATACCTTCAATATTTCTTAACTTTTCTGTAATGTATTTATTAAGTTCGTCAACGCTACTCATTCTAACTTTAAGTATAATATCAGTATCTCCTGTAACAATAGAAACTTCTTCTGTTCCTTCAAGATGCTTTATTTTCCTAGCAATTTCTGCCTGATCAATTTTATGTCCTGTTACAACATTATAATTAACTGTAACTAAGATTAATGCTAAAAGCGGTTTACCTAATTCTTGATAATTTAGATTAATTGTAAAGTTCTTGATAATATTATTTATTTCAAGCTTCTTAATCCTATTATGGACTGTCGTTATAGGTAGCTTAACTTTCTTAGCTATATCTTTAGTTGTTAATCTAGCATTACTTTTTAGAATTTCAATAATTTGAATATCTTTTTGGTCTATTTTCATTATTTGGAAAAATATTCCATTTTAGTATATAAATCTATCGTTTTTTGTATTATTTTCAATAAATTATGAAATAAATATTTAAATAAGTGCTACTTTTAAGTAATATATTCAATTTATAGAGGAACATAAAATGAAACATATTATTGAGGAAAAGACTTTACGAGAGTCTGATTATCGGAATTTCAATTAGTAAGTATTCTGTTCTAGCAAAACCTGACTTAAAACTATTTTTATGGAGTGATGACTTATGTGTGGGATAGTAGGTATTTTTGGTATAAAAGAGCCTATTGAAGAAGCCAGGCAAAAAGCATTACAAATGGCTGGCTTAATTAGACATAGGGGACCTGATTGGAGTGGTATATATTCGGATGAAAAAACTATAATTGCTCATGAAAGGCTTTCGATTGTTGATGTAGAACATGGTGCTCAACCTCTTATTGACACAAAAACGGGACGTATACTTGCAGCAAACGGAGAAATTTACAACCATAAGGGTCTAAGGAAAAAATTGAAGAAAAAGCATGATTGGCAGACAAGATCAGATTGCGAAATAATACTTTACCTTTATGATGAATATGGTACTGAATTCTTTGATATGCTGTCAGGAATATGGGCTTTTATCCTTTATGATAAGAAAAAAGGTGATTATATTGTAGCAAGAGATCATATTGGTATATGCCCTCTTTACTATGGTATTGATAGCAAAGGAACTATGTATTTCGCAAGTGAAATGAAGGCCTTAGATAAATTCTGCAAGGAAGTAAAAGAATTTCCTCCAGGTCACTTTTATTTAGGCGGTCAAAAGAAATTTATTAGATGGTACAAGCCTAAATGGGTAGAAACTTTGCCAAAGAAAAAAGTTTCGTTAAAAAAACTTAGACTTGAACTTGAAAAAGCAGTGAAAAAGCAATTAATGTCTGATGTTCCATATGGTGTCCTTATCTCAGGAGGATTAGATTCTTCATTAATTGCTGCAATAGCTTCAAAATTTAGGGAGAAAAGAATAGAATCGGGAGATAAAGAAGAAGCATGGTGGCCGAGACTTCATTCTTTTTCAGTAGGTTTAAAAGACTCTACTGATTTAAAATATGCAAGAATAGTTGCAAAATACATAGGAACTGTTCATCACGAAATTATATTTACGGTACAAGACGGATTAGATGCAATAAAAGATGTTATTTATCACCTTGAAACATTTGATGTTACAACAGTAAGGGCAGCTACACCAATGTATCTTATGGCTAGAAAAATAAAATCAGTAGGCATTAAAATGGTTTTTTCAGGTGAAGGTGCAGACGAAGTCTTCGGAGGTTATTTATATTTTCACATGGCACCAAGTTCAAAAGAATTTCACGAAGAAACAGTAAGAAAGCTCTCATTATTAAGTAAATACGATTGTTTGAGAGCAAACAAGTCAACTGCAGCTTGGGGTTTAGAAACAAGAGTTCCTTTTCTGGATAAAGAATTTCTAGACTATGCCATGTCCATAGATCCAAAATATAAGATGTGCCCAGGAAAAAAAATAGAAAAAGAAATACTTAGGAAGGCTTTTGAAGGCTATCTTCCTAAAAAAATTCTTTGGAGGCAAAAAGAACAATTTTCAGATGGAGTCGGCTACAGCTGGATAGACTCTTTAAAAAAACACACCCATGAAACCGTTACAGCTGAAATGCTTAAGAGAGCGAAAGAAAAGTTCCCTAAACAAACGCCAACTACAAAGGAAGAGTATTTTTACAGACAAATTTTTGAAGAGTTATTCACCTGCCCTACTGCAGCTTTAACTGTTCCTGTAGGTCCAACTATAGCATGTTCAACACCAACTGCATTTAGATGGAGCAAAGAATTCCAAAAGCTTGCAGATCCTTCTGGAAGATCTGTAGTCAGCATCCATATTAAAACTTAAATGAGACTATATTTAATTTCAAGTATATATGAAAAAAAGAAAAACTTATAAATTCATAAATGGAGAAAAAAACATGGATTTTATTCATATCAGTGATGCAATAAATAAGAAAAAAGGAAAAGTAGCCATTAGAGGCTGGGTGTACAGAGAAAGAAAATTAAAAGATAAAGTTTTTCTTGTAATTAGAGATTCTACAAACATAATCCAATGTATAGTTAGTAATGATAATATCTCATGGGAAGATGCTAATAAATTATTAATTGAAAGTTCTGTTGAAATAGAGGGTAATATTTATGAAGATAAAAGAGCTCCAACAGGATATGAAATTAAAGTTGACAAATTAAATGTGATTCAATTTGCAGAAAAATATCCAATAACAGAAGATCAAAGCCCTGAATTTTTATTAGATAAAAGACATTTGTGGCTCAGAAGTAGAAAGATAACAGCAATATTAAAAATTAGAAGCACAGTTTTTGGAGCTATTCATGAATACTTTAGAACTAATGGATTTTATGAATATCAAAGTCCTGTTATTCAAAGCACTCAAACAGAAGGAGGCTCAACGTTATTTGAAGTAAATTATTTTGGAAAGAAACTATTTTTAACTCAAACATGGCAGCTTCATGCTGAAGCAGGAATCTTTGCGCTGGAAAAAATTTATACAATTGCTCCAAGCTTCAGGGCAGAAAAATCAAAAACAAGTAGACATTTAACAGAGTATTGGCATGCAGAAATGGAAGGTGCTTGGTTTTCTTTTGATGATGTTCAAGATATTGGAGAAGCAATGATAAAACATATAGTTAAATCAGTTCTTGAAAAAAATAAAGAAGAATTAAAGATACTAGGAAGGGATGAAAAAAAGTTAGAGCCTACTTTGAAGAAAAAATTCCCTAGAATTACTTATACTGAAGCTTTAGATATTCTCAAAAATAAGTTCAAAATGAAAATTGACTGGGGTAAAGATCTAAGAACCATAGAAGAAGACAAACTAAGCTCTCTCTATGATAGTCCTATAATAGTAACAAGATACCCAAAAATCGTTAAAGCGTTTTATATGAAAGAAGATCAAAAAGATTCTCAAGTAGTTCTTGGTTGTGATTTTATAGCCCCTGAAGGGTATGGTGAACTTATCGGAGGAAGTGAGCGAGAATCAGATCCTAAAAAAATAATTGCTAGATTAAAAGAAATGGGAGAAAATCCTAAAAATTATGAATTCTACTTAGACACGAGAATTTATGGTTCAGTTCCTCACGGTGGTTTTGGGTGTGGTGTCGAGAGAGTAATTTCTTGGATATGTGGTTTAGACAACATTAAAGATGCAATTGCATTCCCAAGAACTATGTTAAGATATTCACCTTAAAAAAATAAAAATTAAGGAGATTTTTATCTCCTTCTTGCTTTAGTTTTCTTTGTGGTAGATTTAGATTTCTTCTTACCACCTCTGGCCATTTTAGCTTTCCAAATTTCTAGGTTGTCTCCTTTAACAAAGTATAACCAACCAGATTGTCTTTTTTCACCAG
>JAGVZF010000010.1 GCA_018302785.1 Candidatus Woesearchaeota archaeon
AAAATAAACTTAATAAAATTAAAAGTCAACTTCAATCTAAGCTATTGAAGCTTAATGAGAAATTAAATAAGGTTTCTAGTATTAGGGAAGATTTGAAAGAAATTAATTAAGAACTTTCTATATGTTTTAGAATTATTTTAAAATTAGTATTTTTATTTGCCTTATATTTCTTTAATAAATTTATTAGAATACTTCTTTTAATTTTTATTTTTTTACTTTTTAAAATATCTTGAACTTTTTTAGATATTAAATATTGACAAAATTGTGTGAGATTTTTTGGATTATCTGTAAAATAACATCTTTCAAAATCTATTAAAATTGGTTTATTGTTTTCAATTAAAATATGTTTTTTCGGATTATGAAGTTCTAGTTTATTAATTCCTAGTTTGTCTATTTTATAGCATACATCTAGGATTTTAGAAATCATTTTAAGTGTTGATTTTTTATCTGATTGATTTAACCAATCTATAAATCTTGGGCCTTCTATTAGTTTATAAACTATATAATTATTTTCTTGAAAGATAAGCTTTGGTCCTATATTTTCTTTATTTAAAATTAATATAAAATTTGCCTCTTTTTTTGCTCTTTTTTTCGAGTCTTGAGTTTTAAACAGCTTTATAGCTACTTTTTGGTTTTTATATAGTGCTTTATACACTTCTGATCGCTTACCTTTAGCTAAGAATTCTATACTTTTAAAAGCTTTAATTTTCATAAAGTTTTATTAATAGAAAGATTTTTAAATTAACTTTACCCTTGATAAGTTAAAAGAGGTAGTCTTTATGGGTTTTAGTACAAAAATAATTACCATTACAATATTTTTAATTCTGTTTTTAGAATTTACTGATGCAGCTAATGATGTTAATTTGAATGCTGGACTTAAATGGATTAATAAAAGTTCTGTTGAAAGAAATTGGGATTTAAGCATTGATGAATTAACTTATTCTATTTTAGCTTTAAGTAGTAATGGATATAATGTTAAAAATGGAATTGATAAATTAAAATCTAAACAAAGTGGAGATGGTTCTTGGAATAATAGAGTTTATGACACAAGCTTAGCTATAATTGCTTTACATGAAAATAATGAAAATGTTGATAGTTCTGTAAACTGGTTATTAAGTCAAGAAATTAAAGCAGAGAATCAAGGTAGTTGGTTAGTAGAAATAAAAACTGATCAAGTTGGAAGTTGTACTGTTTCTTCAAGAAATGGAAATCCTGTTAACTTTGAAGTAAATAAATCTAGAGTAAGTTGCGATGTTGATAATAATGGAGATGGGTATGGAAATTGGATAGACTTAGAGGGGTGTGCAGGATTAACATTAAATAAAAAAGAAGAAATTATAGTTAATTGTAATAATTTAGGAAATGCAGATATTTATTTAATTTATAATTTAGGAAATAGCTATTATTTATTGGATGAAAAATTTAATACAAATTTTGCAACTTTAGTTTTACAGAATGCTTATTTTGGTGATTTTGATAGTACTGCTTATGCATCATGGGCACTTAAGATTATAGGAAAAAGTAATGAAATAAATACTATCTCCTATTTAAGTAGTAATTTAAGACAAAATAAAGTTTTAGATAGAGTTTTCTTGTATATGTTGACTAATGATAATGTTTATAGTGATTGGTTATTAAAAAGGCAAAATAATTTTACAGGAAGCTGGGAAGCAAATGTTTTTAATACAGCTTTTAGTATAACTGCTTTAGGAGAAGGATCACAAGCAGGAAGTAAAGGTATTAATTGGCTAAAAAACGAACAGAACTTAAACAATGCTTCTGCTAGATATGGTTCTTGGAATAATGATTTAAGAGATACATCTTTTGTTATTTGGGGCATTTTTTCAGAAGGTGGGATTAACATACCTAGCCCCGGTAGTAATATAAGTTCTAATAATACTGGTTTTAATTTTACTTCTGGGGGTGTTTGTGGCAATAAGATTCTGGATCTAAATGAAGATTGCGATGCTAAATATGCAACTAATGGGGAATTAATAGAAGGTGATGCTAATAGATGTAGTCTTGGAGAAAGATGTGTTAAACCTGGAGAAGTAGATGAATGTCAATGTAGAAGTATATCTCAAATACAAGAGATACCTTGTACTACTGATGAGAATTGTGGATCTAAACAATATTGTGATAGAAACACTTTAACTTGCATGGATAAAGAATGTACTAGAGATGACGAATGTGATATTGGGGAAGAATGTGATTTAGAGAAATTTGAATGTATTAAATCTGTTATAGATGAAGGCTGCCCAGAGGGGTGTGATAATGGTTATAAATGTCAAGATAATAGATGTGTTGCAATCCTTGGTTATTGTACAACTAAAGATGAGTGTGATAAAAATGAAGAATGTGATACTTCAATAAACAGATGTGTTCCTAAAAAAAGCGGATTTCCATGGTGGATCATAACAATAATAGTTTTAGCTGTTGCAGGTATAGTATTATTCTTTGCATTTAAGAAAAAACCTGCTAAAACTAAACCACAAATAATACTTGATAAAGGACAAAAGCCTATGATGAGACCAGCTTTTAGAATGGAACAAACAGGACCTAATCAAGGACAAGAACAAAGAAGAGATGTTTATGATGAAAGAATAGAATCTGAGTTAGATAAATCAATAAAAAGAGCTAAAGAATTATTGGGTAAGAAGTAATGAGATTAGTAACATTTTTGTTAATATTTATTTTTGCAGTTAATAATGTTAAAGCTATAGAACTTATAGAAATTTCTAATTATAGAAATAATTTTGCAGCTGGTGAAACTGTACAATTTGATATAAACTTTGATGGAGAATTAGATAATGATTTAAGTTATTCAAATTTAAAATTAAAGAATATTTATAATGTAAATTTTGATGTTTCTTATACAATAGAAAAAATTAGTGATTATAGATATTATGTATATTTTAACTTACCTAATAATTTAATTAATAATACGTATAAATTTATTATCAATAATGTAGACATTTATAATGGAGATGATTTTGTTAGAGTTAATAAAGAGGTGTATTTTAATGTTAGTAACTCTAATTATAGCCTTTCTATTTATCCAGGAATATTTATTTTAAATGACGAAAGTAGTTCAATAAATTTTAAAAATAATTTGAATTTTCCTTTAGATATTTTAGTTTCTGGAAATGGTTTAATTTTAGAATATAATAATATAAATTTAGGTAAAAAGGCTCAGAAAAATGTACAATTTAGAAGAGATGGGGATATTAATAATGCAGAAATTAAAATTGATTACGGAAATAAATATTACTTAATTCCTATTTATTTTAGTGATAATGAAGATATTATTCTACCTGAGGTAAATATCACTAATATTACCGTAAATAAGAAAAGCGTTGTTTTTGTAGAAAGTAGCCATATAATAAATAAAAACTTGTTTACTAATGAATCTATTTCCGCACCTATTAGATTTTATAATAATGGAGATGCTGATTTAAAAAACTTAAATATAGAAGTTAGTAAAGAGTTAAGCAATATATTAAAAATAAATCAGTCTAGTTTTAGTTTATTAAAAATAGGAGAAATAAAATTTTTTTTAGTTACAATAAATAAAGATTTTAGAGTAAAACAAGGATATTATAATGGTACCATAAAATTAATATCTGATAAGGTTTATGATAATATATATGTTTATTTAAATTTTAGTGAGCCTATGAAAGTAATTATACCTAAAGAGAATATAACTAAGAAAGAAAATATAACTAATGGCACTTTAATAATAAAACCAAAAGAAAAAAGTAGTAATGTAAAAACAATATTAATATCAATAATTGTAGCTATATTAATTATTGTAGTATTTATCTTACTAAGGAAAAAAGGTAAACCTAAGACTCAGGGGAAGGGGTTTTCTTATTATTTGAGACGCTAGAGTTTTCAAGTTTCATTTTTATTACTTTATTTTCTGCTTGCAAATTTCTTATTACCATGTTGTATTCATGTAATTTAAGCATTAAGTCATTAAGAAAACCTGCTAATTCTGTGGATTTTTCATTGATATTTTCTGGTTCTATTATCTCTACAGATGATGGCAGGTAATCAAAACAAAATTCTAATACATCTTGGAGTTTTTGAGATTCTATTTCTATTTCTGCAAATGTAGAAAACATCTTATCTAGTTTTTTAGTTTCTTCTATATATAAATAAAGAATTTTATAATATTCTTTTTGTTTAATATTTTCTATTATTTTATTAATTGCTTCTTTTATATAGTCTTCTGGATAACCTACAACTTCTATTATTGTCCTAAATTTTATCATTTTTATATACTAAGGCTATTACAATAACAACTAAGGCTATTATAAATAAATATAGAGCATAATCCCTGCTTTTTAATCTTTTTGATTTGTATATTTGGTTAGAATTTTCAGTATTAAAATCTTTTGAGGTTGTTTGCGCCACTTCTTTTAGATAAATCTTACTATCTTCTTCTTCACTTACTGTTTTTTCATTAAGAAGATTATTATTTTCTTTGAGAGTTATTTCTAAGGAATCTTTTGTGTCTAAGCCTTCAGCAATAATTTTTATGATATTGTCTTTAATATTTTCTTTTAGTATTAATGGGACATTTAATGTTAAATTAGTGTTTTTTGATGGGACATTAACTTTTGCAGTATTTGAAACTTTTTTATCTTCACTTTCCGCATATATTTCTATTACTTCTTTATTTGTGTTTGATTTGGAAATTTCTAATGTTATGTCTAGGAAATTTCCGTTTTCCTTAATATCTAGTATTTTAATATAAGATTTTACTAATTCATCAATCGGTTGGATTTCTTCTGATGATACTTCAGAATTTGGTTGATTTGGTGTTGGTTCTGTTGGAATCATTTTATTTTGTATTCTAGAAAATGAGATTCCTTCTTTTGCATTTTCATAGCTTACTGAGTCTATCTTTGTGTCATTTTTGTAAAGAGAAATTTCTGTTTCTTTGTCGTTATTAAGGAAGCCTATTTTACTTCCTGTATATACTACTAAGTAAGAATTCTTGCCAATTATTGTTGATTGTGTTGTTTCTGAATTAATTTCTATAGTTTTACTAGAAGAATCTTTTAAAGTAAGTCCATTAACATTTAATGAATCTCCTTGATTATAGAGTTCTATCCATTCTCCATTTGGAATTCCTGAGTCATCCCCTATTGGATTAGGAAGTATTTCATTTATTATTATTTTAGGAATTTCTATTATTGGTTGATTATTTGACTGATTTGTTTCATTGTTTAATTCATTATTTGACTGATTTTGTTGGTTGTTTTGTTCTTCTATTTCTTGATTTATTAAACCTGGAGTAGGATTACATTCAAACCATTCTGTTGAATTAGGAATTTTACAAAGAGATTTTCCGTTGTTATTTGCACCCATATTTGAGTTATAAGCAAATGTGTCAATAATGGTTCCATTTTCATCCTTTAAAATAATTTGATCATTATCATTATTTAGATTATTACCTATTGCAGGCCCGGCAGAATAAATATTAGCATCAATTAATGAATAGTCAAAACCTTCTTCAACAATTAAATAGTAATTAGAATTTGAGGATTTTAATAATGTTAAAGTATCTGAGGAAGATAAATCTTCTATAGTATAATTGCTTAAGTTTATAGATTCCTGTGAAAAAAGTTCTGCATACTCTTTATTATTGTCATTGCCAATAGGATTATAATTTACCTCATTAAATGTTATTGCATTTACTATATTAATTAAAAATACAAATGTAATAAGATAAATTGATGCTTTTAACATGTCCCATGAGCATCACCCCTAGTTATTTGATAATTAGAAAGTAATTTAAATCTTTTTACATATTTGTTAGTTGTTCAAATTTTAGACCTATTTCTTTTGCTTCATTTAAGGATATTGAAGGAGTTCCTTTTTTGCTTAAGATTAAATTATTAGGTTGGATAAAAAACCAACCTACATGGTCAAAACGAACTCCAAGCCAAGCTTCTGCTCCAAATCTTCTGGAAAATTCAATTAAATCTGCTAATTCTTGTTCTTTGAAATATTTTATATTATCTGCAAGTGATTTACATTCTATTGCTAAAACCCTTTTTCCATTACCTACTACAATGTCTGGACAGGGAATTGGCATGCTACCACTTCCAGCTACTCTAATAGCAATCCAAGTATTTGTGTTAAAGAATAAATGGATTAATTCCCTTTCTGCTCTTGTACCTTTCTTTTTTGAACCCATTTTCTTTAATTCTTCTTTAATATATATTAATTTTTTGTTATTCTTTCGAATAATAAACTTTAATAAATACTTGTATGACTAGAATTTTATGGATTTAAATGATATGAATGTAGGTGATGTTGTTTTGGAGTTAGAAAAGCTTTCTCATTTAGGTTCCATTGATGGGAATTTAACTACAAGATGTAGATACGAATGTGCTAGAAGAGACATTTATTCTGAAGAAAATCCTTTAAAAGAGCTTGTTATATCTGCTTTAAAACTTTATTGTAGACCTTTATATAATTTAATAAAGAAAAAAAGAGATTAAAGGTCTCTACTTTGTACTGTCTTTCTTCCGTTGTCTTCGGCTCTTTTACAAGCTTTAGCAATAAGATCTTCACAGACCTTGCTTAAAGCATCAGCAAAATCTCCGGAAACATTCATGTCTTTTACATAGTCTTTTACTTTGCTTCTTACTATTAAAGAATCTCCCATTTAAGACGCCTCCAAGTTATGTTTTTAATTATATCTGGTTTTTATAACCAAATTGAAAGAAAAATTACATATATATAAAGCTTATGACAAGGTTTTTTCTGTCTTTTAATGATAAGTTTAAGTATTTTACTCTGGTTTCATGAATGGGAAGAATATTACATCTTTAATAGATGAAGAATTTGTTAGTAACATAACAAATCTATCTATTCCTAGACCTATTCCTCCTGTTGGGGGCATTCCATAATTTAGGGCTTCTAGAAATTCTAGGTCATTAGGATGAGCTTCTTCATCACCTTGTTTTAATCTTTTTTCTTGTTCTTTAAATAGTTCTTTTTGAATAAATGGGTCATTTAATTCTGAGTAAGCATTTCCTAATTCTGTACCCATACAAAATGGTTCAAATCTTTCTATTAATCTTGAGTCTTTTCTATGTACTTTACAAAGAGGAGTAGTCTCTTTTGGATGATCTATAATAAAAGTAGGCTGAATTAGTTCTTTTTCACAATAATTCTCAAAGATAGATTGTACTAATAAACCCCAACTTTCATTTTTATATTTGATTTGATTTGATTTTACAAATTTTAATAGTTCTTTATCTGTCATTTTTAAAACATCAATTTTTGCATATTTTTTAATTGCTTCTGCCATAGTTATTCTTTTCCAAGGTTTTTTGAAATCTATTAATTGGCCTTGGTATTCTATTTTTGTTGTTCCATGAATTTTTTTACATGTAAATTCACAAATTTCTTCAAATAATTCCATCATGTCATTATAATCAGAATAAGCTTGATAAATTTCCATCATTGTGAATTCAGGATTATGCCATTTATCAATTCCTTCATTTCTAAAGTTTCTAGCTATGGTAAATACTTTGTCCATACCCCCAATAATTAATCTTTTAAGATATAATTCTGGAGAAATTGATAAATAAAGTTTAATGTTTAATGCATTTAAATGTGTTGTAAAAGGCCGAGCTTCTGCTCCACCATAAACGCTTTGAAGATAAGGAGTATCTACTTCAATAAAAGATTTTGATTTAAGAAATTCTCTTATTAAATCAAGAATTTTTTCTCTTTTTAGAAATACGTCTTTAACTTCAGGATTTATAATTAAATCAAGATATCTTTTCCTATATCTTTCTTCTTTGTCTTTTAAACCATGCCATTTTTCAGGAAGTGGTTTTATTGATTTTGATAGTAACTGGAGATCTTTTACTAAAATTGAGATTTCACCTCTTTTAGTTCTAAAAATTGTTCCTGTAATTCCTATATAATCCCCTATATCAATAAATTTTTTTATAAAATCTATTTTATCTTTAGGAGTTTCATTTTCTTGTAAAACAATTTGTATTTTTCTAGAGGAATCTTGTAAATCTATAAAAATAATTTTTCCTATATCTCTTATAATTATAATTCTACCTGCAACTTTAAATGTATCTTTAGTTTTTTCTTCATTTTTTAATTTTGAATATTTTTCTTGTAAATATTTTGCTTCTGCTGTAGTTTTAAAGGAATAAGGATAAGGGTTAATTCCAGCTTTTTTAAGTAACTCTAGCTTTTTTTCTCTTTCTTTTATTAAGACTTCTTCAGGTTGCATTTTAGTTTTAAAATTTCATAATTTAAATTGCCTATTAAAACCTTTCTTTTTTCTTGAGCAATAAAACTATATTCTTGAGCAATATTAATTATAGCTTCTGGATTTGTTGTTATTAGTGTTATATTGCCTTTTTTACTTAATATGTAAGATGCTTGGTAAAACAGTTGTTTGTATAAATTAACAATATCTTTTTCATTTCTTTTAGTAATTATTGGTGGATTTGTAACAATTAAATCTATGGAATTTTGCTTGAATTTTGTATCTATCCATTCTAGGTCATAATTTTGGAAATCTATTAAATTTGAAATTTGTGCAACTTTAGAATTTATTCTTGAATTTTTTACATTTATATACTTAGAATCAAGGCCAAAAATATTTATTGTTTTAATTTTCTTTATTGTTTTATTTAATTGAGTTATAATATTTTTAGGTATTTTATTATTATTATGTAAATTTGGGGTTCTAGATGATAAAAGAGCTGCTTCTATTACAATAGATGAATTACCACAAAATGGGTCTAGGAGCTTTTTTTTATTATTAAATTCTGCAATTTTTAATAAAGAAAATGCTAGACAACTGTTTATGTCTAAGTAAGAAGTTTTAACTTTGTATTTTCTTTTATTTAATTCAATATTTAAAAGGTCTATTGAAATATAGCACTTATCATTTATTATATTTATAACTATTGTTGTATTTGGATTTTTATAATTTGCTTGTATATTATATTTATTGCTTATGATTTTAACAGTACTATCAAAAACAGGTTTTGAATTGAAATCATGATTTCCTGTTCTTTTACAACTAACTGAAAAAGTTTCACTAACATATTTTTTAAAATTAATAAGACTAATTTTATTAGTAATATCTTGTAAAGTTTTAAAGTTAAAGCTGTCAATTAAAATCGTTGCTTTATTAATAGATCTAGAACAATAAATTATTTTAAATAAGTCTAATTGAGTTGAATTTTTTAATATTAAAATTGATGGAGAATCTATTTTTGCTTGTTTTTTTGTTATTTCTTTAATTTCTTTTATTGAAATGTCTTCTAGGCCTTGGTATGTTGAAATTAGAATGTTCATTTTATTTCAAAGGAAGTGAATTCTTCTTTATAGTTTTCTATTTCTACTTTAATTTCTTTTATTAATGATATGTCTGAGCCTTTTTTACAAATTTCTATCATTTTATCTATTGAATCTTTAGGACCTTCTATAAATAGTTTTACTTTGTTTTTTGATAAATTTTTAGCATAGCCTTTAATATCGAGTTTTAGAGCATTATCTTTAAGAAATTTTCTAAATCCTATCTTTTGAACTAGACCTTTAATTATGATTTTTGCTCTTGAATACATAAAAAGAAAAATAAAAAAGAATACTTAAACTTTACTTAGATTTTGCTAAGGCAAAAACTGATTTTAAGGCTACTATAATTGTTGCAGGCACAAATAATGTTAACATATTTTCTAGAATAGTGCCTAAAGTAGGTATAGAGCCTAAAACTCCGCCACCTAAACTGCTAGTAATTACAAGAATTACACTAGCCATAAGAAATGGTGTTACTTCTTTATCTGTAATATTTAACAAACCTATAATAATCCCTAGTAATACTAGAACCCAGGTAACCCAGGCAGCTTGTGGTAGAAATCCGAACAATACAGCTAGGATCACACCAATAAGGAATGCCCAGCTTCCCATTGCAAATGCCATTTTTTCAACCCTCCCCAATATATTAATTTTTTATTAAAGCCTTTAACCCAAAATTTATTTATAAATATTTTGTTATTATTAATAAGTAATTAATTAGGTAGCTTATTAATACTTTTTATTATATAAATAGTTAAAAGTTAAAAGAAAAAAATAAAGGTGTGATTTTTGGCAATATTATAGGAAAAGGAACAACTAAGGAATTTAAGTTTTTAGTTACTGGAGATGCTAAGAAATTTGATTTTGTTCAAGTTTTAAATAAAGAGAAGTATGTTTTAGCTAATATCTTGGAAATTGAAAGAGATGAAAATCAAACAATTGCCTTTTGTGGAATTATTGGATTTATTGATAATGGCCTTTTAAGCATACTTAGAAGTCCTTTAGAGCCAGGATCAGAAGTTCTTTACGCAAGCGATGATTTAGTGATGGAAATTCTAGGATTAACTGATAATAAAAACGGAGCATTTATTGGGCACTTATACGGAAGAAGTAACATTAAAGTTTTCTTAGACATAAACAAATTATTATCCAAGCATATATCTATTATTGCTAAATCTGGATTTGGAAAAAGTTATACTGTAAGTGTTTTAATTGAAGAATTATTAGAAAAAAAAGTACCTATTGTAATTATTGATCCGCATGGAGAATATTCTACTTTAAAATATCCAAATGATAATCTAAAAGATTTAGAAAAACTAAGTAAATTTGGATTAGAGAAAAGAGGTTTTATTGAAAATATTAAAGAATATAGTCCTAATATTGAAGTAAATACTGATGCAATACCATTAAAATTAAGTTCTAGCAATGTCTATGGAAAGGAATTAATTAATTTATTACCAACTAAATTATCTAATAATCAATTATCAATTCTCTATTCTTGTTTAAAAGACTTAAATAGTAATTCTAGTATTGATGATCTTTTAATTAGATTAGAATTAGAAGAAAATAGCGCAAAATGGACTTTAATAAATATAATAGAATATTTGAGAAATCAAAATATATTAAGTGACAGCTTTACTCCATTTAATGAATTAGTGAAACAAGGAACTTGTAGTATTATAAATTTAAGAGGTGTAAAGCCAGAATTACAAGAAGTTGTTGTATTTAAATTATTAAATGATTTATTTAATGAAAGGAAGAAACAGAACATTGCTCCTTTCTTCCTAGTATTAGAAGAAGCGCATAATTTCTTGCCTGAAAGAAGTTTTGGAGAAGCTAAAAGTCTTCCCATAATAAGACAAATATTTTCTGAAGGAAGAAAATTTGGTTTAGGGGCATGCCTCATATCCCAACGGCCAAGTAGGGTTGACAAGTCGTGTATAAGTCAATGCACAACTCAAATTGTATTAAAAGTAACTAACCCTAATGATGTCAAGGCAGTAAGTAATTATGTTGAAGGATTAACTTTAGAAATGGAAAAGGAATTAAGCAATTTGCCTGCTGGAACTGCTGTAATAACAGGAGTAGTTGATCTGCCATTAGTAGTAGAAATTAGACCTAGAAAAAGCAAACATGGTGGAGTAGCTGTAGATTTATTTAATGAAGAAAAAGTGGAAAACAAAAAACCACTTGACGAAATTGAAAAATATAATAATAAAGATTTAATACCTATTATTGTTCCAAGAACTACAATTAATGATTTTAGAATTATGAGTGGTAAAAAGAATGTTAAAGTTAAGTTAATTCCTTGTGCTATTTTTAGTTGTCTTGGTCAAGATGAATTTAATATTATTGTTAACTTGGCAAATGGTGATGCAGTTATGGATTTTGAAACTGGAAAAGGCGAGAGATTTTTATTTGATATTAAAGATATTAGCACGCAACAAAGAAATATATTAAACATTGCTTTAAAATTTAAAGAAAGTTTTACAGCAGCAGAATTATTTTCTAGAAGCAATGTACAATTTTCTGAGATATATGATATTATAAATATACTAACTGCTAAAGGATATTTAAAAAAAGAAGGAAATTTTTATAGTGTTAATAGACCTTATTCGAATATATTAAGACTGCCTTCATTTAAATGTCATGAAAAAATTGAATATACTTCTATAGAATTTAATGAATTAATGGAAGATAGAGTTAAAATTGATTTTGTGAAAGATTTTTTAAGCAATTATTTTAAAAT
This sequence comes from Candidatus Woesearchaeota archaeon, assembly GCA_018302785.1. Lineage (GTDB taxonomy): Archaea > Nanobdellota > Nanobdellia > SCGC-AAA011-G17 > JAGVZF01 > JAGVZF01. The sequence continues at coordinate 12,110 of JAGVZF010000010.1, forward strand.
TAAAAATTGCAAAGAATGTTTCTTAGTTAGTTATTACTAGAAACATGTATTAAGGACTTCAATGGTCTTCTTCAATTGGAACATATATATCATCAGTAATCCTAAATGGCTTTCCTACTTGAACCAGCCAAGGCACACTAGCCTCCATGCTACCTGTATTTACCTTTAAATGACCTGCGTCTGCGAGCTTAGAGAATATTTGTCGTGCTCGCATGGCAGCCACTGGTTTTATCCATCTAGATGCAAGAGGTATTCCCCCATAATTAAAGCCGCCTACAGGTTTATCAGTTTCGCCTTGAACGAAATCAAAATTTTCTGCGACCATATAATGGTAATAATCTTTGCCATCTACGTTTTCAATTCTTCTTCTAATTGTAGTTGTTGGGCCTAGTATATTGTGCATTTCATCAAATTCATTATACATACCCAATTCTCGTTTAATTTGCATATGCTCCCACCCTTCAGTTGCAGGAAATTCTGGATTAGTATTGGGTGTCCATGTTTTATCAAATATGCTAACCTGACCATAAAGAGTACTGAGTAAAATCCCCCATTCTCCTTCATTTAGCCCAGTTCTGTAAGGTTCTCCTTCACCAATAAGATAATGAATTACAGTTAAAGCAGACCGTCCTTGGCCTTCCATCAAGTTATCAAATTCTTCTGGGTTATTCTTACCAAATTCCATTACTTTCATCAGTTGTTCTCTTTGCTCAGCAGAAATACCTTCTGCAAGTGGTTCCATCCCACTAGGATCTATATACTTTAAGGGATTATTATTTGCATACATATAAGGAGATTCTTGTAATTTAAAGATAGGATCTACTTGAGTAAATCTACCTATAGAAGGATCATAATATCTAGCTCCAAAGTAATATAGATTAGATGAATCTAATTCTTTATTACTATATTTATATGATTCTTCTCCTGTTTCTTTGAATATTTCTCCATATGGTTGATAATTAGCCTTATATTGTATATTTCCATTATTATTAGTAGTAATTCTATTACTACTTATATGGTCTTTAGTAAAGTATATTATGTTTTTATTATCATCTAACTTAGAATAAGAAGAATATGATATGTAAGAAGGTCTTTGATTAAATTGCTGTTGTATTTGTTGGTTTTCTTGGATTGTTATTTGTTCTGGTTGATTTACTATATTTTCTTCATTACCTGTAAAAGTATATACTATATTATCATTATTACTTATTAGTTTATGATTATAGTTATAGTAAGAATTTATTATTAGTTTAGAAGGTTTATCAGTTTTTGAATAAAAGGATATTAATTTAGATTCATATCGGTTTATTCTTATTTGGATATTAATAATTTCATTATCTATATTAATTACTAGACCTTCTATTATCTTATTATTGTTATTAGATAAAAGTAATTGTATTTGATTATCTGTTACTTTTATATCTTCTAATTCTATATTAAATAGAAATTCATCATTAGAAAATAAGCTTAAACTATATACTGATGGATTAATATTATTAAGAATATTAATAATAGCCTCTTTTGCATAAAAATATACTTTAAAACTGTTATTTATAAGTTCCTATTGGCATAAAAACTTTTTCTAGTTTAATTGCAATATCTCTTTGTGATTTAAGCATTAAATCAGAATCCATTGATGATAATCCTAAAGCAATTAATTCGTTCTTTAATGTAAGAATTGCTACTAATTCATTTTTTTGAATATTATCCGATAATTTTGAAATTCCAGGAGAATAAAGCGGAGAACCATGACATAAATGGTCTATAGCAGAATCATGGACCCACACTTTTTTTACATTAATTATAGCAAATTCTACTGGGACTATTATTTTTCTTAATGGTAATTCATTTCCTTCTTTAAATTCTTCATAAGCATCTTTTAAATCATGCAATGAATACCAATTTTTATCATTAAACGGTCCTGTTTTTATTCGAACTAATTGCTGCATATGGGCCCCTGTATTTAACTTTAGACCAAAATCGTGGATGTATTTCCTCACATAAGTTCCAGCTTCGCATTCCATCCTAAATAAAACGTCTTTCTCTTCAATTTCTAAAATATCTATTGAGTAGATTCTTCTAAATCTCTCTTGTCTTTTTACAGCAGATCTTATTGGTGGTAATTGTTTTATTGTTCCTGTAAACTCTTCAAATATTTTTTTTATTTCTTCATTTGAAACTTCTTTATGAAGATGCATTAATGCAACATATTCTTTTCTTTCTTTTAGGAAGATTTGGATTATCCTAGTTGCATTTTCTAGGGCTATTGGTAAAACTCCGGTGACATTTGGATCGAGGGTTCCTCCATGTCCGGCTTTCTTGACATTAAGTATTTGTTTAACATAATCTGAAATTTGATGACTTGTTGGACCTTGTGGTTTGTTAATATTAACCATACCATATTTTATTAGAAAATCTATTGGGCTATTAAAAGGATCATGGCCTAGGTTTGGGTCTGTAGTTGATTCTTTTTTAACTAAAATATTTGTTTCATCTAGAAAGTTCATATCAAAATTATTTTTTAGATTTAGATTCTTTATTTGTTCTAGTTCCTGTGTGTGCTACTTTGGATTCTTTAACTTGTGGGTTTGTTTCCTTTTTGGTTTCATCAGTTTTAACTTCATCAACTTTGGGGGTTTCTGATGCACTTTCAGCTTGTGCTTCTTCTTTTGTTTCGGTGTGTTTATGTTCGTGTTTATCTTCTTTAGCTTTAGTTTCCTTTTTCTTTTCTTTCTTTTCAACTTTAAATTCAAATGGAAATTCTGGAAGTTCAACTTTAACTATATTTTCTTCTTTTAGAACTTTAACTTTTATTCTTGGTGGAGGATGTTTTCTTCCTCTTTCGAAAATTTTTAAATTGAGATTTTTTCCAATTTTAACATTATCTGTTTTCATGTGTCTTTCTATAAATTCACGAATAGCTTTTATTGCCTTTTCTGATCTTTTATAACTTGGTACTTTTTGGAATACTCTTCTTAGTGGAATTGTGAATTGTTTTTCTTCTGCCATCTTTATACTTTAATTCTTGCTCCTCTAGTTTTCCAATTTCTTTTTACATGAGTATGCTTACTTGGATGAACTCTTCTCCCTTTAGAATAAATTTTTGGAATAATCCAAATAGGGGCCCATCTAGTTTGGGCTTTTCTTTTTGCCATCCTTAGTTTTTTTGCTAAATTTTTAAATCTGGCCATTTTATTTTCTTATTATTTTAAAATCTCTTTTATGAGATTGAATTTCTTTTAATATTTCCTTTAATTTTTCATCATCAATTTTTTCTGTTATATGGCCTTGTTGTATTGCTTGAACAATACTTACTAGTAATTTCGTTGCTGTTTCTGGATGTGCAACTTTAATATTACTAAACCTTGAAATTGCTTCTTTTGTTAGATAATTTTTTGCAATTTCCCAAAGTTGAGTTATTTGTTGTTGCAGTTCTACTTGTTCATTAACTTCATTATTTTGTTGCTGTTGAAATTGTTGTTTCAACTTTTCTAGTTTCTTCCTTTTTATTTCCTCTATGTCCATTTTGAGATATTTTTGATAATAATGATTTTCCTTTTGGAGTTATCATCCTTCCTTTATGAGTTCCTTTGGCTTGTTGTTTTAATAAACCTGCTTTTTCTAGTTGCTGGAGTAACTTTCTTAATAGATTTCCAGAAGCTTTGGCAAAACGTGCTGGTTTGTGACCTCTTCTTTTTTTACCACCATATTTCATTCTTAACTTATTAACTCCAATAGGACCTAATCTTTCTGCTTTTTTTAATATTGAAGCAGCTCTTATATACCACCAATCTTCTTCAACTGGGGGCCTAGCTCTATTTGTGCTTGTTTTGACGAATTTTGCCCATTCTGGAGCCTTAATTTCTTCAAATTTTTTTAGTTCCTCTGATGTTTTAATTATTTGTTCTTGAACTTTCATTTTTGTTATTTGTAGAATACTTTTTAGGCCAGGAATAATTTAAAAAGCTTTCTATACGGCTTAGAATCATAATTTTTTAAATTTATAACTTGTTTCAGTATCTTCTATTAGAAATCCTTTGGTTTTTATTAATTCTCTAAGTTTGTCTGCCTCTTTCCAATTTTTTTCATTTCTTGCATTTAATCTTTTTTCTGCTAATTCTATTATTTCTTTTGATATTTGTAGGGTATCTTCATCAAGTATACCTAAGAAAACATTAAGTTCTTTTAATAGTTTATAGGAATTTTTACCATATCCTAATTTATTTGCTTCTCTGACTAACATATATAACTCTGCTAATGCTTTTGGAGACAATTGGAGGACTTTCAATCATAATATCTTTGACTTTTTTAGTAGTTATGTTAGGTCCACTTGATATTATTGATGATTCAGTAACAAGTCCTAATAGATTGCCATTTTCAATTACAGGTAATTGTGAAATTTTATTGTTTATCAGCAATTTTACAGCTTCTTCTATAGTTGTATCTTTGGTTACGCTGATTATTTTCTTAGTTAAAATATCTATAGCTTTTAATTCGTCTTTTTTAGAGAGTGTGTTTAGGGCAAGTTCTATTTTTTTAACGTAGGAGTAGGTAGGGTCTAATTTTCCTGCTTCAATCTTTGCAACCATTGACTGACTAATTCCTGCTTTTAATGCAAATTGCTGCTGAGTCATATTTAATTGATTCCTAATTTTCTTTAAATGCGAAAGGTCAAATATCATGATTTTAATTTATATTATTTATTAATAAATATTCCTATTGGAATAATTTTATCAATAAATTATTTAATCTTGATTATATTTTTATGAGCATGATTAAGGAGATTAGTCTGGATGAGATAATTGGAATTAGAGATTTAGAAAAAAGAGAATATATTGTTGCATCTTTTAGGCGTGGAGATAATTTTAATGCTGGAGCTTTAATTAAATTTAGGGCTTCATGGGAAGATATAATATATGTAGGTAGCCAAAGACTTGGGATGAAACTTTCTTCACTTGATTATATATATGTAGAGAACTCAAGAAAAATCCATCTTGATTTAATGGGTATCCCTTATTTTGAGAAAAAAATTGATAATTTTAGATTTCCTATTTACAAAGAGATTTTTCTTGGGAACACAGATTTAGGTTCTGGCTTAGCTAATTTGAATCGGACTCTGTTACTGAATATTTATAACTATGTGAGAAAAAATAAGCATTTCATTTATGAGAAATTTTCTAATTGTTTGAAAGATTTTAAATATAAAGTTCCGAAGATTGAAGAGAATTACATTATTAAAAGGTATTTTTGTAGTTCTGATGATACATCTAGAATCTCAAAAATTGATAGAATATTTTTTCGAATTTTCCAAGGAGATAAATTACTGAATGATTCCAAGGCAAGAGAAGAAGCATTTATTGAATGGTATCGTGACTTTTTGATTTGCAATGGTTATGAAAAGAAGATTGAAGAGGACTCATATGAATATCGGCAAAAAATTGATTCTTTTTATCATAAGGAAAATCAGCGTTTTTTAAAATCACTTAATGATTTGGAGAATAAACTAAAAAATTATGGTTTTAGTAAAGTAGAAAAGTTATCATATAAGGAGAAATGATTTAGTTGTCATATTCGCTTAATATTGTAGGATTTTTCTGCATCTTCTATTATAAATCCCCTTTCCTTTATTTCTTCTCTTAATTTATCTGATTCTTGCCAATTTTTTTCTTTTCTTGCCTTTAATCTCTTTTCTGCTAACTCTATTACTTCTTTAGGTATTTGCAAAGTATCTTCATCAAGTATCCCTAGAAAAACATTAAATTCTTTTAATAGTTTATAAGAATTCTTACCATATCCTAGTTTGTTTGCTTCTCTGAGGAACATATATAATTCTGCTAAGGCTTTTGGAGTATTAAAATCATCATCCATGTATTTTAGAAAATTCTCTTTAGTTTTTTTTATTAATTTTCCGTCAATATTTTTTTTTGATTCTTTCGCCTTATTATAAAATTCTTGTAATCTTGATAAGGAAGATTCTGCTTGTTTTATTATTTCATTAGAAAAGTCTAAGGGTTCTCTATAATGAGAGGAGACAAACATGAATCTTATTACATTTGGAGAAAATTCTTTTAGAGCATCGTTTAAGCTTAAGATGTTCCCTAAAGACTTTGACATTTTTTCTGTCTTGAATTTTAGATGGCCAGAATGAATCCAATACTTTACATATGGCTTTTTTTTGGTAATAGATTCCATCTGAGCTATTTCTGCTTCATGATGTGGAAAAATTAAATCTACTGCTCCACCATGAAGATCATATTGAATTCCTAATTCTCTTTCTGCTATGGCTGTGTCTTCAATATGCCAACCCGGACGCCCATTCAAAAATGGTGCATCCCAATAATTTTCACCTTTTTGGGAAAATTTCCATAGGCAAAAATCGCCTTTATTTCTTTTGTTAATGGATTCATCAATTCTTGAAACTGAGTCTTCTGCTTCTAAATATTTTCTTCCTGATAATTTTCCATATTCTTTATTTTTACTAAGGTCATAATAAATACCATCATTTTCAATAATGTATGCGTATCCTTTATCAAGAAGTCTTTGAACTTGTGAAATTATTTCTTTTATATAATCTGTTGCTCTTGCATATTTATCTACAGAATTAATTCCTAATTTTTGAATGTCGTCTAAGAAATGTTTTTCATATTTATTAGAAATATCTTTCCAAGAAACTTTTTCTTCTTTTGCTTTATTTATTATTCTATCATCTATGTCGGTAATATTCATAATATACTTTACCTTAAATTTTTTATATCTTAAATATTTTACAATTAAATCATAATTAGTAAATGTTCTTGCATTTCCTATATGTATGTAAGAATAAACTGTTGGACCACAAACAAATATATTTACTTTTTTATCTTCTAAAGGTTTAAAGGTTTCTTTCTTCTTTGTTAAAGTATTATATAATTTAAGCATGAAAATAAGTTAAATAAGAAGCTTTTAAATTTTGTTAATTAGAAAACGCCTGATGATTTTATTACATTTACAGTAAAAGAAATAGGTTTTGGGTTTTCCCATTGATCACTTGAAATTTCTATTGGAACTCCAACAGGACCAAGTATTGCTTTTGATGTTGCCATTATAATTATTTGTACTTTCATTTCTTCTCCTATTCCTACTTCTCCATATGTATATTCTTTTGCTCTTTCTTCTCCTGTTTGTGCTATTGCAGCGTCTAATCCAGAAGGAGGCATAACTTTAATTGTAAATGTTGCAGGTTCATTTTCTAAATTTGCTATGTATAATTCTACTATTCTATAATCCTTTTTTTCTAGATCAAATTCTTCTGGGTTTAAGGTAATTTCTTCATTATGACTAATTTTGTTTAATTCAGTGTTTGCATTGTCAAAAGCTTTAGTTTTAAGATCACCAATGCTTTTAAATGTGTCTCTTACAAATAAAAGACCTAATGAAAGTAAAGTAATTCCTATAACAACAACAACAATTGTAGTAACAGAAAGTTCAATAGCTCCTCTTTTTATATTAAGCATAATTGAGTTAAAGAGTTTTATTATATAAACTTTACTGAAAAGAATGGGGCGAGGGGGATTTGAACCCCCGATATTCCGCATCAGTTTTAGCTGATTCCACGGTGTCTATTAGCACCTTCAGCCGTGTCTAAGATTGCCTTTTTAAGCAATGCTCTCCCAGGCTAAGCTACCGCCCCTTATAATTGGAAGTTTATAGAATTCTATTTAAATATTACCTTTTTTATTTTAAAGAAACTTTTATAAACTATAAATTAGACTTTTATATTTATGAAAAGAGGTATATCTCCTTTACTATCATTTATTTTAATTTTACTTTTTATAATGGCGATTTTCGCTTTTCTATTTCCATGGTTTACTGCTTTTACAAGACAATTAGGAAAGCAAGGTGAGGAAACTGGAAATAGGCCACTTTATTGTGATGGAATTTCTTTAAGTATTAATAATTGGACAAGAAATAGAGATTCTTTATATGCAAATTTGACAATTGAAAATAAAGGAAGATTTGAAATTGAGAGATTTACAATAACAAGAGAAACTAGTTATCAATCAATTGCTTCCTGTTTATTATTAAATACAAATCTAGAACCTAATAACAATAAAGAGATTTCAATTCCAATTTTTGCTCAATTTGATTTACAATCTTCTTTATGCCCAATTGAAAATATAGTAAGTGAAGTTCCTTGTGTATTCATTAAGAAAATAGATTTAGTTCCATGGATTAATGTTAATGGAATAGACATATCATGTGTAGACAAAATTTTGGAAGTTGATGTGTCTAAATTAAATATTGCTTGTGGTCCAATTCCCGTAACTCCTCCAACTTGCAGTGATAATGATGGTGATGGATATGGGGTTGGAGATTGCGATCCTGATTGTGATGACAATGATATTAATGTTCATGAAGAAATAAGTTGTACAGTTTTTAATGGACTGCAATGTAATAATCAAATGTTTTGTGCGTTGCTATGCCCAAATAATGCCCTTGAATGTAATCCGGATATTGAAGGTGGAAATGGATTAGATGAAGACTGTGATGGTGTTCCCGATGATGGATGTTTAATTTGGCAATCAAGTAATTTGCAGTTTGAAGATAGTATTAATGATTATAATTACCCACCTACTTGCGGAGATACAAACAATCCCATATGTGTTCCAGAATGTGATTGTGGTTCTCAAGGTGGTTATGGTGGTAGTTTTCCAAGATGCGGTTGGTTATTAAACACAAACTATTGTAGTAGATATTCTCCATCAATTACCGATTTTGGTTCTTGTAAAGAAGAGTTTATTGGAAGTCCATATGTTCCTGGTCAATGTGTATTCTTAAAAAATGCAAACGATCCAAATTTAATAGGAAAAGATAGATGGTTTTCATTTAACTTACCAATTAGTATATCAAATCCATCAATTGACTTGGATTTATTAGAATGTGATGTTAAAGTTAGAGTAGAGGGAGCAAACGATCAAAATAGAGAAGATTTATTTATTATGGTAAATAGTCAAAGCATAATATATTTAGATGACTTAAATAATCCAGTTGACACGTGGGAAGAAAGAATAATTGGAAGATTTGATCGGGGTAGAGTAAGGAAAGGACAAAATACAATAAGATTTGGAAATCCTGCTGATCCTCCTGAAGATGCACCATTTGGATTAATTAGTAGTACACATGGAGATTGGTTTAAATTTTATTGTTATAATCCAATTGTGAATCTATAAACAAATAGGGTCTGTCCTAAATAGTTCATTGTGTTACAATTGATGTTGACTTTAAATAAACATACCGAGAGACTACCTAATTACGTTGTTGGTAGGGTATTGTATTTGAACAAATAAAAACATTTATAAATTAAACAAAATAAGTGATAATCTAATGAAAAAGGGGTTAATTATATATTTATTATTTAGTATCTTAATCTTTCAAATTTTAGTATTAAATTCTGTTGATGCACAAGTTTACCCAGGAACTACATGGCAAACTAAAACTACATCTGAAATGGGTATGGATGTTAATAGATTAAATGAATTAAGAGATTATGTTGGGGGTAATGGTGTTGTTATTAGGGATGGTTATTTAGTTTACAGTTGGGGTAGTCAGTCACAAAGAAATGATATTGCTTCTGCTGTAAAGCCTTTACTTTTAAACAATTAGCTAATCAGATTTCTTGTTATGGTGTCAGAGAAAATCCAGGTACATGTTTTGATTATAATGATTATAATATGGCTTTATTTTTTGATACTTTGCTTTTGAGAGTTTACGGAGCAACTTATTCAAATGTAGATAGTAATGTATTAAGTCAAAGATTAGGGGGTATCTTGCAATTTCAGGATAACCCTACATTTTTAGGAACTGGACAAAATTTTCAAATGGGCCGAATGAATATTTCAGTTAGAGATTTTGCGAGGTTTGGGTTATTATATATGAGAAATGGTATGTGGAATACCCAACAGTTAATAAGACAACAAGATGCTGTTATGGCTGTTACAAGTCCTTTGCCTTTATCTATACCAAGAACTACTGCTGTTGTAGCTCAAATGTGTCCTGGACAAAGATCAATTGGTTCAACAGCAATACCTGATGATCAAACTGATCATAATGGTGGTTATAGTTTTGCATGGTGGGTAAATGGTGTTGATAGGAGCGGATCAAGAAATTGGCCAAGGGCTCCATTAGATACTTATGCTGCTTTAGGTTTAGGTGCAACAAGATCATTAGTTGTTATGCCTGACTTAGATATTGTTGTTGCTTGGAATAATCCTTATAGAAGTTCTAATGTATTTGTTGATAGGGCCTTTGATTATATTAATAGAAGCGCTGTTGTTAGAGATGTTAGTACTCCTCAAGATAATAGTCATTATTTAAAAGATAAGGATGGAAATTATCAATTCTTTATTGGGGGATATCCTTTTTATCCAGCTAGTCCATTTTCCCCAGGCGGGCCTGCTGGAGATATTAATTGGATAGAAAATCTAGAGTATTCTCGATTACGTGGGTACAATATGGTGCGCGGGCTTGGAAGCGGAGACGGCTGGGTGGAACCCCCAATTGATAATAACTATCCGTTTAGAAGAAGTAATGTCTGTTGTGCTTTTGATGGTGGGAATAAGTTTGACTTAAGTCAGTTGAATGAAGCATTTTTTCAAGATATGGACTTGGCATTGACTGCTGCAGAAAGTAAAGGACTAACTGTTATTAGTGAGTTCTTTGGCGTTTCGGGTCCTTTTGGATGTAATCCTGGTTCTCAATGTTTTACTAATTTTAGCAATAATTTTTGGCATTCTAGGAATAGTGTTGGTGGAGCTAATTGGATTGATAAGACTCAAGCTAGACAAGACTTTTTTAATCCAAGCGGCTCTTTACACACAATCCAAGAAAGAGCTTTAAATAGGTACTTAGAAATTATTTGCGATCATCCTAATGTAATTCATCAACCAGTAAATGAAATTCATCAGTATACTGGAATGGAAAATGCAGATGAATTTGAGAACTGGATTAGGGATAAAATCAGAAATCCTACTTACTGTGGTGCAAACGCAGTTGTTCTTCTTAATAATGAAGTTTCATCTAATTTTGGTATTGATAGAAGTGGCTATCAAGGAATAACAATTCATGCACCACATAGAGGTAATGGTGCTTTTCCAAGTGGTTTTAGTGTTAACGATATGATTAATACTATGAATAATTTGAATAATAGGAATAAATTCATTGGATTTGATGTGGATGTTGGAAGCATTCCATTAATTGATGATTACAGGAAAGGTGCGTGGACTGCACTTACAACAGGAAGCGGTGGATTCATTGTTTTATATTATCAACATAGAGACCCTAGTAAGTCACCAAGGCGTGGAGTTGTAGATGCAGATCTACCACATGTAGTTAATTTCATACAAACAAAACAGATTAAGCCATGGGAAATGGATCCAACTAGGACTTCTTTGGTTAGAAGCGGAACTGCAACTCTTTTGATTAAAGAAAGCAGCAAAACTATTCTTGCTTATTTAAGAAATGGTGGAACAGCACAACTTGACTTAGGACAATTCCAAGGGACCTTAAATGTCGAATGGTATAATCCTAGGGAAGGTACAATAGATAGGACTACATCAGTTTCTGGTGGAAATATTATCTCTTTTACACCTCCGGCACAGACCAGTAGTGACTGGGTTTTGTATATATCTTCTACTCAACAAACTTGTAGTGATAATACTCCATATAATCAGTGTAGTAATACTCAACCATTATTTTGTTATAATAATGGTACCTTAGGAAATAGATGTCAACAATGT